>NZ_CP083458.1:0-300000 GCF_020229735.1 Deinococcus taeanensis
CGAAGCCATCCGGGACGCCGCGGCCCTCATCGCCCGCGCCAGTGCCGCGCCCGGCCCGGTCTCCGCCGCCCCAGACCGCGCGCTGCACGTGGTGGGCATCACCGCCTGCCCCACCGGCATCGCCCACACCTTCATGGCCGCCGAGGGTCTGGAGGGCGGCGCGCGCACGCTCGGGTACACCGCGAAGATCGAAACGCAGGGCAGTGTCGGCGCCGGGAACACCCTCAGCCCGGAGGACATCGCCCGGGCAGACCTCGTGGTGATTGCCGCGGACACCAACGTGGACCTCTCCCGGTTCACCGGCAAGCGGGTCTACGTGACCGGCACGAAACCCGCCATCAAGGACGGCGCCGCCGTGATCCGCACCGCGCAGGCCCAGGCCGCCGTGCACGGCGCGGGCGCGGCCGACGGGGATTACGTCGCTCAGGCGGCCTCCGCCAAGGCGGCGAAAAACGCCGGAACACCCGCGTTCTACAAACACCTGATGACCGGCGTGTCCCACATGCTGCCCTTCGTGGTGGCCGGCGGCCTCCTGATCGCCATTGCGTTCGCCATCGGCTCGTTCCAGTTCGGAGATCAGGGCATCTTCATCTACGAGGACAAGTACGCCGGCACGCTGGGCAACACCCTGTTCAAGATCGGCGCCAACGGCGCGTTCGGGCTGTTCGTTCCGGTTCTGGCCGGGTTTATCGCGTTCTCCATCGCTGACCGTCCCGGCCTGGCTCCCGGCATGATCGGCGGGTTCCTGGCCGGCCTGACGGGCTCCGGGTTCCTGGGCGGCATCATCGCGGGGTTCCTGGCCGGGTACATCGTGCTGTGGCTCACCCGCTCCATCCGCCTGCCCCGCACGCTCGAGGGCCTGAAACCCACCCTGATCCTGCCGCTGCTGGGCACGCTCACCGTGGGCCTGCTGATGATGTTCGTGGTGGGCAAGCCCGTCGCGGCGGCCCTGACCGGCCTGACCGCGTGGCTGCAGGGGCTGGGCAACACCAGCGCCGCGCTGCTGGGCGCGCTGCTGGGCGGCATGATGGCCTTCGATATGGGCGGTCCCATCAACAAGGCCGCGTATACGTTCAGTACCGGCCTGCTCGGCGCCAAGGTGTACGGTCCGATCGCCGCGACCATGGCCGCCGGCATGACCCCGCCCCTGGCCCTGTTTTTCGCCACGCTGATCTTCAGAAACCGCTTCACGAAGGACGAGGTGGAAGCCGGGAAGGCCGCTGGCGTGCTGGGCATCTCATTCATCACCGAAGGCGCCATTCCCTTCGCGGCGCGTGACCCGCTGCGCGTGATTCCCAGCCTAATGGCCGGCAGTGCCGTGGCCGGAGCGCTCAGCATGGCTGCCGGGTGCCTGCTGCGCGCCCCGCACGGCGGAATCTTCGTGCTGTTCATTCCGAACGCCGTGACGAACCTGCCCATGTACATCGTGGCGATCCTGGCGGGGACCGCGATCAGCACCGTGATGCTGGGTCTGCTGAAACGCCCCCTGGGGGCCGACGGCCTGCCGGTCGGGCGGGCCGTCGCGGCCACTGCCGCCGACTGATCCCGGCTTGAACAGGCGGCGGCCCGCCACTGGGCCGCCGCCTGTTTTGTCTGTGTTCATCTACGGGCGCCGCGGCGGGATTGCGCCCCCAGTCCAGCCGTGGGATGAGTATGCTGACTCATGTTCATTCCCTGCCGGGCTGTGGACAACAGACGCCGTTTCTCCGCTCTCTCCTGTTGCAGTTGCGTCTTCTTCACGAAAACCCAGGTGCTGGTGACCATGTCCTCCTGCCGCTCCGCTTCAACGTCGCCCGGGCGCTTCCCGCGTCTCACCGCATGACCCGCCGCCGGCTGGCCTGCTGGCTCATGGGGTCGCAACCGTCCCTGCGCGCTCAGCTGCTGGCCGCGCTGGCCACGCTGCTGCTTCCCCTGGGGGCCGTGCTGCTCATCGCCCTGCCCACCTACATGAACCGCAGGTTCGACGCCATCGAACGTAGCCAGGTCACGCAGTTCACGAACATCGCCCGCTTCAACCTGAACGCCGAGCAGGAACGCGTCAGTCTGTTCGTTCTGAATTTCAGCCTCTGGACTGAAACCTTCGAGTACGCCGCCGGCCGCAACCCCCGGTACCTCAGTGCCAACCTCGTGCCGGGCACGTTCATCGGCGGTAAGGTCGACTACTGGGGTGTGGCGGCGCCCAGCGGGCAGGTCATCTCCGCCGCCACGCTGCGCGGCGGGCGGATCATCAGCGCCGGGCCGACCGTCCGGGCGTTCCTGGCGGCCCTGCCGCGCCCCATGCCCAGCGGGGGCGCCACCGGCCTGGTGCGCCTCGGCCAGGAGGCGTACATCCTGGCCGGGCGGCCCATTACTCGCGACGACGGCAGCGGCCGCGGCGGCGTGATGCTGCTCGCGCGGCGCGTCACGCCCGGCGTGCTGAGCGACATCATCTACGATGACGACCTGTTCAGCGTGGCGCTGCGCCCCGCGGCCACGGCCAGCACCGAGGTGCGCCTCCTGGACCGCACCGCCATGGCCGTCTCGCCCCTGAACGCGCCGGCCGGCCCGCCGCAGCTCGCGGTGGAACTCCGCATTCCGCGCGCCGTGCACGCCGCCGGGCTGGAGAGCACACATCAGCTGCGGGCCGTGATGGTTCTCACCAGCCTCGCGGCCGTGCTGAGCCTCACCCTGTTCCTGAACCGGCGCGTACTGAGTGTCCTTGAAGGCTACAAGCGGGACACGCAGCGCATCGCCCTGGACCCCGCCCACCGCCTGGACGCCCGCGATTCCACCGAGCTGGGCGTCCTGGGACGCACCATCAACCACCTGCTTGATCACCTGCATGAACGCGAAGCGCAACTGCTTGAACGCTCCCGGCGTGACGAACTGACCGGCGCCTACACCCGCAGCGGCCTGCTGGAACGACTCGATCATCACAGCGTCGTGCGCGGCGCCCTGCTGATTGAGGTGCCGCGCCTTCAGGAACTCAGCGGCCTGTACGGCAGCGACGCGGTCGACACGCTGCTGCGTGAACTCGCCCGCCGGCTGCACGCCGTGGGGGACGGACACCTGGTGGCGAGGCTCTCCACGAGCAGCCTCGCCCTCATCACCCTGACCGACCCCCTGGCGCCCCGGACGCTGCTGCGCACCCTGGAACGCCCCCTGGCCTTCCGGGACGGTGAGGTGAGCCTCACGCTGAGCGCCGGGTACGCCGCCGCCCCTCACGGCGTCTCCATCACGGCCCTGCTGCGCCAGGCGAACATTGCCCTGCAGCACGCCCTGGATCAGGAGGAGCCCCTCGGGGTGTTCAACGACGCCATGCTGGAACGCAGTCACTACGGGCATCAGCTTCAGACGCAGCTTCAGGGCGCGCAGGACCGCGGGGAATTGTCGCTGCTGTACCAGCCGATCTGCGACCTGCAGACCGGCGAGTGGACGGCCCTGGAGGCGCTGCTGCGCTGGCAGCATCCGCAGCTGGGTCCGGTGCCGCCCACGACGTTCATTCCCATCGCCGAGCGTTCCGGCGTAATTCACGCCCTGGGCGACTGGGTGATCCGCACCGCCCTTCGCGAGACATACGCGGCGGGGGCTGTCCCGGGTGGGCGCATCAACGTGAACGTCAGCCCCCTGCAGCTGCTCGCGCCGGACTTTGCGCAGCAGGTGCTGAACCTCCTGCGCGAGGAAGGGGCCGCGCCGCAGCGCCTCACAGTGGAAGTCACCGAGAGCACCGTCATGCAGAATGTGGACCTTGCCCGCGCCCATCTGCACGCGCTGCGCGCCGCGGGCGTGCACGTCGCGCTCGACGACTTCGGCAGTGGTCATTCCAGCCTGTCGTTGCTGGCTGATCTGCCGCTCGACACCGTGAAGCTCGACCGGACGTTCCTGCGGGACGCCGTCTCCGGCGGGCCGCGCCTCGCCCTGCTGAGCAACAGCATCCACCTGGCCCGGGACCTGAACCTGCGCACGGTGGTCGAAGGCGTGGAGGACGAGGCCATGCTGAACCTGCTGCGTCACCTGGGCTGTGACGCCGTGCAGGGCTATCACATCCTGCGCCCCTCACCCCTGTCGGAACTCCGGCGCTCCCCCCCGCGCTAGGGCGGCGGTCAGTCCGGCGCGCCGTCGCCCGGGCGGGCCACCAGCGCCCGGCCCGCGCCGCGCAGGGTCACCGGGCTGGCCGAGGCGGGCAGCAACGCGGTGCCGTAGAGGCCCAGGGTCAGGCTCTGCCCGTCAGCGTCGAGCGTCAGTTCACCGTCGACCACGGTGATCAGCGCGAAGCTGGGTCCGCCCGGGAGGGTCGTTCCCCCGCGCGCACCTTCCAGGGTGAATGGCCCGCACCGCACGAGTTCACCCAGGCCGCCCGTCTCGCCGGCCCGCCGCCACTGCGCGCGCCGGTCGGCGCGCGTCACCTGCACCGACTCGTCCAGATGCAGCGTCCGGCCTGCGCTGGCCGGCCGGTCCCAGTCGTACACCCGGTACGTGGTGTCACTCGCCTGCTGCACCTCGTACAGCAGCAGGCCCGGTCCCAGCGCGTGCAGCGTTCCTGCCGGAATGAAGAGGGTGTCGCCCACCTGCGGCCGGTGCCGTTCGGTCAGGTTCAGGACGTTGCCTGCCCGGATGGCGTGCGCCAGGGCCTCCGGCGCCGTGCCGGGGGTGACGCCCGCAAGCAGGGTCGCGTCCGGCTCCACGCGCAGGAAATGCCACGCCTCGGTCTTGCCGCGCTCACCGGGCCCGACCATCGCCCGCGCCTGTTCGTCGTTCGGGTGCACCTGCACGCTCAGCCAGTCCCGGCAGTCCAGCAGCTTGATCAGGAGCGGGAACCCCTCGCCGGGCGCAAGGGCCGGGCCCAGCAGGGCCTGGGGGGCGGCGTGCAGGAGGGCATTCACGGTCTGCCCGGCATGCGGGCCGCTGGCGATGACGCTCTGCCCGTCGGCGATCCACGCCTCCCCGACCGGCGTGCCGTTGACCGGCGGCGCGAGCTGCTCACCGCCCCACACGCGCGCGTGGTACCGGGGAACGAGGGGCAGGACAGCAGGCAGGGAAGACTGGGTCACGGCGCACTCCTGGGCGGTCCCGGCGGGGATGCAGTCCGGGCCGCGGCCCGCAGTGTACCGGGCGCCGCGCCGGGTGCAGGTGGGGGCGTCCGGCGCGGCTCGCTGGGCAGTCTGCGTGCGCCGCCCAGCCTCCGGGGCAGACGCAGGAGCGGCGCCTCCGGGTCCGTCCGGAAGCGCCGCCGCGACAGGGCTCAGGTCAGCTGCGCGCGGGCGGCCTCCTGAAGCTGGCGCCAAGCGACCTTGCCGGTGGGGCTGCGCGGGAGGGTGTCTACGAACTGCCAGTCGCGCGGCACCTTGTACGGGGCCATCTGTTCACGCGCCCATTCCTGCAGGGCTTCAGGCGTGACGTCCACGCCGGGGCGGCGGACGATCAGCGCGCGGGCCCGTTCGCCGCTGCGCTCGTCCGGCACGCTGATCACGCAGGCTTCCTGCACCGCCGGGTGCCCGTGCAGGAGGTTCTCTACCTCTGCCGGCCAGACTTTCATGCCGGACACGTTCACCATGCGCTTGAGGCGGTCCGCGAAGAAGAAGTACCCCTCGTCGTCCATGTAGCCCAGGTCCCCCGTGCGGAAGAACTGCTGACCGTCCAGGTCCACGAACGCCTCGGCGGTGGCGTCCGGGCGGTTCCAGTAGCCCTGCATGACCTGCGGGCCGCGGATCACGATCTCACCGGTTTCGCCGGGCGGGAGTTCCCGGCGCGTGTCGATGTCCACCACGCGGGAGTCCACGTTGAACAGCGGAATGCCCAGGCACTGGAGTTTCTGCCGGCCTTTGGGGTTGCTGTGCGACTGCGCCATGGTCTCGGACAGGCCGTACCCTTCGAGGAACATGATGCCGGTCAGGTCCAGCAGGCGCTGACCGACCGAGGCGGGCAGGCTCGCGCCGCCCCCGGTGACGCTGCGCAGGGAGCTGAGGTCCTGCGGATTGAAGTTCGGGGAGGCCATCAGGTCGATCACCATGGTGGGCGTGTTCGTCCAGAGCGTCACGCCGTGGTCGCGAATCAGGGCGCGCGCCGCGTCACGGTCCCAGCGGGACATCACCACGACCTTCGCGCCGGTCGTCAGCGCAGACAGCAGGCTGTTGATGAAGCCCGTCACGTGGAAGAACGGCAGGGCCGCGAGGAAGACGTCCTCCACCGAGCCGTCCACCCACACGCCCGCCCCGAAGACGTTCGCCTGTACGCTGCGGTGCGTGTGCATGCAGCCTTTGGGCAGCCCGGTGGTGCCGGACGTGTACGGCATGACGCACAGGTCCTCTCCGGTCACGGGCGCTTCCGGGGCAGGCGCGGCCTGCAGGGCCTCGTCCAGGGTCACGTCGCTGCCCTGCAGGTCCGGCGTGACGTCCAGACCGTCGGGCAGCGGCACGCCGTCCGCGCTGGCCGCGCCGCGCATGACGTTCGCCACGACCGCGTGCCCCAGCCCCGCCTGCCGCGCCCGCTCGTATAGTTCGGCGCCCACGACGCCCACGCGGATGCCGGCGTCCTGCAGGAAGAAGCCGAACTCACGCGCCTGCAGCATCGGGGCGAGCGGCACGACCACGGCGCCCAGCTGCCACGCCGCGAACGCGCTGATGGCCCACTCCGGGCTGTTCTGCAGCCACACGGCCACGCGGTCGCCGCGCTGCACGCCCTGCGCGGCGAGGTGACCGGCGAGGCGCGTGGCCTGCTCGTGCAGCTGCGCGTACGTCCAGGTGCGCCCGTAGTGCCACAGGGCGACCTTGTCGGGGTAGCGTTCGGCGCTGACGCGGAGGTTGTGCATCAGGCCGGTGCGCGGCAGGGTCAGGGTGCGGGGCTTGCCTGCGGGCCAGTAACGGGTGGGAGCAGTCTGGGTCATGCGTGAAAACCTCCGGATGAACGGGTTGGGAACGCCGCGCAGCCGCTGGGGCCGCTCACGGCGCAGGGGTGGGTTGTGGAGGGCCTGAGCATAGCGCGAAACGCTCCGGCGGGGCGGCGCGGGGGCGCGGCAGGCGAAAAGCGGAGTTTGTCCGTCTCACACGCAGGAATTAAAGCTCTGGTGAAAACCCCCTCCAGGACGGCGTTTTTTGTTTGGCTGCGGCGGGAAGATCGTGCTGGAGGGCGTTCCCTGACGTGCCCCCTCTTCCCATCCGTGCAGGCGTATGTCATGCTGCTCACCATGACCAAAAAGTCTGCGAAAGCCCCCGCCAAGAAGCCCGCTGCCAAAGCTGCTGCCGCGCCGAAAGCTGCCCCCAGGAAGGCCGCTGGTGAAAGCAGCAAGGTCGCCAAGACCCAGCTCGTGGAACTGGTCGCCGACAAGACCGGCCTGACCAAGAAGCAGAGCGAGGAAGCCGTGAGCGCCATGCTGGACGTCATCGTGGGCGCCATCAAGGGCGGCCAGAGCGTCGGTCTGCCCGGCCTGGGCACCCTGAGCGTCAAGGGCACCGCCGCGCGCACCGGCGTGCGCCCCGGCACCAGCGAGAAGATCCAGATTCCGGCCGGCAAGAAGGTCGCCTTCAAGGTCGCCAGCACCCTCAAGGGCAACCTCTAAGCACGGCGGTACCCAAAGGGCGCGGGCGCAGCCAGGTGGCTGCGCCCTCTTCTTGTTTGGCCCGGAGGACTCAGAGAGGCGCGCTGAGCACCTCAAGCTGCACGTCCACGTTGCCGGCCACAGCGCGGCTGTAGGGGCACACGGCGTGCGCGGCGTGCAGCAGCTGCGTGGCGGTGTCGTGGGGCGTGCCGGGCAGGAACACCTGCATCTTCACGCCCAGGGAATACCCGCCGCTGGCATCCGTATGCAGACTGACGTGGGCGCGGCCCTGGGGCGTGCCGATGGTCACGCCGTCGCGGCGCGCCACACTTTGAAGCGCGCTGAGAAAGCACGAAGCGTACCCGGCCGCAAACAGCTCTTCCGGGTCCGTGCCTTCCGTGCGGGCGTGTGGCGGGCGGAGGGTGACGTTCAGGCGGTCGCGGCCGATGAACGCCTGACCGGTGCGGCCCCCATGCACGTCGGAGGTGGTGGTGAACAGCAGCTTCGCTTCGGTGGTCATGCACCGAGGTTACCCTGCTGATTACGCAGAATCAATCGAGTAATGCGAAGCGATTACAACTTCTTCCGGTATAATCTGAGAATGGATCAGCGGCACCTGCAGGCCTTCGTGACCGTCGCGCACGAGCGGCATTTCGGGCGGGCCGCCGAGCGTCTCCACCTGACCGCTCCGCCCCTGGGGCGCATGATCCGCGCGCTGGAAGATGAGATCGGCACCCCCCTGCTGACCCGGACCACCCGCCGCGTGGACCTCACCCCCGCCGGCGCGGCGTTCCTGCCGGAAGCGCAGGCGATCCTGACGCACCTGGACGTGGCCGCCAGTCTGGCGCGGCGTACCGCCGCCGGTGAGGCCGGGCAGCTGCGCCTGGGGTACGTGGGCGCGGCGCAGACCCGGCTCGTGCCGCGCCTGTGGCGGCGCCTGCACGGCTCTCACCCGGACGTGCAGCTGCACGCCACGGAACTCTGCACCCCTGACCAGCGTCAGGCGCTGCTGGCCGGTGAACTCGACGCCGGACTGATGGCCCTGCCGGTCTGGCATGACGAGCTGTGCGCGCAGCTCCTGACCCGCATTCCGCTGCTGGCCGCCCTGCCCGCCGATCACGCCCTGGCCGGGCGGGCGCACCTGCGGCTGCGGGACCTGGCCGGCGAGGAGTGGCTGACCTGCACCCCGAACGCCACAACGCTGCCGCCCGAACAGGTGCAGGCCCTCTGCCAGGCATTCGGGGTGGTGCCCCGCACCCGGGCGGTGGGCGGCACGGAGAGCGCCGTGGTAGGCCGCGTGGCCGCCGGGCTGGGGGTGACGCTGGTCCCGCAGACCCTGGTCAACCCTCAGCAGGACGGCGTGTCGTTCGTTCCTCTGCTCGACGAGGTGACGCTGGATGTGGGGGTGGTGACCCGCCGGGACGCCAGCAACCCGGCCCTCGCGCCACTGCTCGCCCACCTCGCGGCTCTCGCCGACCCCTGAAGCGGCAAGGCGGCCGGAACGTCATGTTCCGGCCGGCCTTGAAGGGAATCAGCGGTTGTTCAGGCCGTGACGCAGCACTTCCGCCAGCTGGCGGGTGGTGTGCGACTGCAGTTCGTCGAGTTCGGCGCCAGCGGCGCGCAGCAGGGCGCGGTGCGTCTCGGCGTTGCGGGCCTCGGCGCCGCTGACCTGGTGGACGGCGGCCTGCACCGTGAAGTGCGCGTCCGGCAGCAGCGACAGGTTGCTGCGCGCGCCGGCGTGCCGCGCGCCCAGCAGCGCGCCGAGCATCCCGACCTCTTCACTGCGGCGCATCAGTTCCCGCTGGAACACGCGGTCCTTGATGCTGGTGATCACGTCCCACGCGGCGTCGGACAGGGCGGCCTCGGCGCTGGCGGGCCGCGCGACCTCCACGAACAGCGTGTCCCCGGCCCGCCAGGTGCGGGCGAACTGTTCGCCGCGCCCGGGGGTCCACTCGGTCTCGAAGTCCCGGGCGTCCTCGATCAGGACCTTCAGGCGCGCTGCGGGGGCGTCGGCCGGCACCCGGTGCCCTTCACCCAGCGCGCCCCACAGGCTCAGGCCGCGCTCATCGCTGGCCCGCATGTCTTCGTACGCCCGGGCCAGGGTGGCCGAGCCGTCCGCGAGGCGCGCTACGACGCGCCCGTCGGTGAGGAAGGCCACGTCTGCGTCCTCCATGCGGGCCTCGTGGGTCAGGTGGTGCAGTCCCAGGCCCCAGCGGCGCTGCGCCGCCTGCAAGGCCTCGGTGAGGGCGCGGTCGACCGTGAGGGAGTCGGCGCCGCTGTCATGCAGGGCCTGGATCTGGCTGTCCACGGCGGCCGTCGCCATCAGCGCGTCGAAGGCCTGGAAGGGGGAGGACGTGGTGGTGGGGGCGTCTTTTGTCTTTGCTCGTGCCATAGTTTCTTTATTCTGCCCTGAACAGAGCGGCTTGTGTGTTCAACGCACACCATAGCGTATTTCATACTGCCTGCTACGGCTATGGCGAAACGTGCGCCCCGGGTGCCGTGACCGGACCGCCTTGCGGTTCGCGCCGCGCGCTGCGGGACGCAGCGTACGCGCCGGCACTCGCCAAGCCGGGCCACACGCGGTATGGTCACCCATGATGAGCGAGTCCAGCCTTCCACCACGGCCGTGGCTGGACCTGACCGTCAGCCTCAGCCGCGCCACCACCCGGAGTGAACTGAACGCTGCCCTGACCGGCCCGGCTGCGCAGGCGCTGAACCTGCGCGCCCAGCTCGGCCCACCGGACGGACCGGGCCGGCCCCTGCGCGTGGCCGGACAGCCGGTCGCCACCCTGACCACCGCGCCTGACGCGGACCCACAGCTCAGCGAGGCGCTCGCCGCCCTGCTGGAACTGAACCTGGCGCGGCAGAGCCCGCCGACGTCCTGGCACGCCGGAAGCGAAAATGCACTTCAGGCGTTCATTCACATGAGTGATCACGTCAGCACCGAACTCGAGCTCGACGGCCTGCTGCGCTGCGCCGACCGGGCCTTTCAGGACCTGCTGCCCGGGGTCACCGTGAGCCTCCTGGAGCGGCTGGAGGGTGCGTGGGCCGTTCGTTTCACCTCCGGGCACATCGCTTGGGAGCACCGCACGCCTGTACCGGACGGGCTTCAGATCACTGCGCCGGCCCTGGCCGAAGCGGAGCGCGCACGCGGGCCGGTGTTCATCGACCACTGGAACGCGGAGGCCCAGGGCATTCCGCAGAGCGCCGCCTACCGCGCCGCGGCCTTCCAGGCGTTTGCGCAGCCCGGCGCGGGGGTCGCCATGCTCAGCGTGGGCTGCACCCACCGGTCCACCTGGACGACCACCGAGCGCGCCGTGTTTACCGCCGCCGCCCGCGCGTTCGGACAGGCGCTTGACCGCGTCTCGCAGGCGCAGCAGCTCGCCGCGGAACGCGCCGCCCTGAACGCCTTCGTGGAATTCAAGGAGCGCGCCATGGAAAGCGCGGACATCACGGACCTGGCCGCGCAGGCCGCGCAGGTTCTGCGCGCCACGCTGGGCGCGGTGTCCGTGGCGTACCTCGTGCCTCACGGTGACCTGTGGCGCGCCACGGTGACCGCCGGTCCCCTGCCGCCGCGCCTCGCGTCGGCCCTGCGCGACGGCCTCCCCCTGACCGGCGACCGCGTCGGGCAGGCCCTGCGGGAGCAGCGGGAGGTGTTCGCGCCGCGCTTCACAACCCGCGTGGCCGCGCAGCCCGCCGTGGACGCCTTCGGCGCCGTCGCCCTGTACCCCGTGTGCGAGGACACCCGGCCTGTGGGCATGCTGGCCATGGGCACCGTGCGCGCCCCGGACTGGACCGAACGCGAGCGCAGCGTGTTCCGCGCGGTGGGCCGCAGCCTCTCCCAGGCCGTGGACCGCGCCCGCAAGGAGCGCCGCCTGACGGAGCAGAACGCGCAGCTGCAGGCCCAGGCGCGCTCCCTGCAGGCCTTCGCGCAGCTCAGCGCGGACCTGGGCGCCCAGGAGGACCGCTACGCCCTGATCCGCCGCGCGCAGGAAATCGCCCTGAGCCTCCTGCCCGAGGGATTCGCGCTGTACTACGAACCCGAAGGACCCCTGTGGACGCTGCGTTCGCAGGTGGGCAGCCTGCGCAACCCGGAGCTGCAGGCCGCCGTGAACCGCGGCCTGCCGTACCACCAGACCCGCAACCTGCTGATTCCCTGGGAGAGCGGCGAACCGCACTACCTCGACACGTACCCGCCCGAGATGGATCAGCTTGACAGCACCCGCGGGGTCGTGGGTGCCACCGTGACCGTGCGCCTCACTCAGGGGGGGCAGCCCACCGGCGTGTTCGCCATCGGCCAGTACCATCCGCGCCGCTGGAGTCCCGCGGACCGCGCCCTGATCGACGGCGTGACCTCCAGCCTCACGCTGGCTCTGGACCGCGCCGCGAGCGTCGCGGAGCTGCGCCGGACCACGCAGGACATGGCCCGCAGCAACGCCGCGCTGCAGGCGGCGAACGAGGAGCTTGAAGCGTTCGCGTACTCGGTCAGTCACGACCTGCGCGCGCCTGTGCGGCACATCGCCGGGTTCACGGACCTGCTGCGCAAAAGCCTGGGTGAGCAGGTCGAGCACCACCCCCGGAGCGGGCGTTACCTGAATGTCATCGCCGAGTCCGCGGCGCAGATGAACGCCCTGATCGACGCGATGCTCAACCTCTCCCGCGTGACCCGGCAGGAACTGCGCCTGACGCACGTGGACCTGAATGCCGCTGTGGCCGGCGTCCGCGCCGAACTGAGTGCCGACCTGCGCAGCCGCAACGTGACCTTTCAGGTGGCGCCGCTGCCCACCGTGTACGCCGATGCGGCCCTGATCCGGCAGGTGCTCGCCAACCTGCTCGGCAACGCCGTGAAGTACACCGCCGGGCGCAGCCACGCCGTGATCGAGGTGTGGGCCGTCACGGAGCCGCAGCAGTGGACCGTGTACGTCCGCGACAACGGCGTGGGCTTCGACCCGGCGTACGCGCACAAGCTGTTCGGGGTCTTTCAGCGCCTGCACCGCGCTGATGAGTTCGGTGGGACCGGCGTGGGCCTCGCGAACGTGCGCCGCATCCTGCAGCGCCACGGCGGGAACGTGGGCGCAGAAAGCCAGCCTGGACGGGGGGCCACCTTCCGCTTTACGCTGCCGCGCCCGCTGTGACGCTACACTCACCGCACCTCAAGTCAACAGCCCCGGAGGGTTCCATGCCTGATCTCCCTGCCCGGCCGGACGTGTTCCAGCCAGACTCCGAATGCCTTCCCGAAGCGCAGCTGCGCGCCCTGCAACTTCAGCGGCTTCAGGCCATGCTTGAACGTCAGTGGGCGCAGGTGCCTGCGTACCGCGCCCGCTTCGAAGCGGCGGGCGTCACGCCCGGCGACCTGCGCCGCCTGGAGGACCTGCGTCACTTTCCGTTCACCCGGAAAAGCGACCTGCGCGATCATTACCCGCTGGGCCTGTGCGCCGCACCCCGGGCGTCACTGCGCCGCATTCACGCCAGCAGCGGCACGAGCGGCAAACCCACCGTCGTGGCGTACGACGACCATGACCTGAACATCTTCGCGGAAGTCGTGGCCCGCAGCCTGTACGCCGCCGGCGCCCGCCCCGGCATGACCTTCCACAACGCCTACGGGTACGGCCTGTTCACCGGCGGCCTGGGCACCCATGCGGGAGCCGAGCGGCTGGGCCTGTGCACCGTGCCCGTTTCAGGCGGCGCGACGGAACGTCAGCTCGACCTGCTGCTGGACCTTCAGCCGGACGTGATTGCCTGCACGCCCAGCTACGCCCTGGTGCTCGCCGAGGGCCTCGCCCGCCGCGGCGTGCGCCCCGGCGACCTGCAGCTCCGGTACGCGGTGCTGGGCGCCGAGCCCTGGGCGGAAAAGACCCGGCAGGCGGTGCAGGAGCGCCTGCACGTGCAGGCCACGAACATCTACGGACTGTCCGAGATCATCGGGCCCGGCGTGAGCAACGAAGATGTCCGCGAACAGAGTGGGAGTTACATCTGGGAGGACCACTTCTACCCGGAGATCGTGCACCCCGACACCGGCGAGGTGCTGCCTGACGGCGAGTGGGGCGTTCTCGTCCTGTCCTCCATGACCCGCTCGGCCCTGCCCCTGCTGCGCTACTGGACCGGCGACATCACGCGCCTGCTGCCCGGTGACAACACCACGGGGCGCAGCGTGCGCCGCAT
Organism: Deinococcus taeanensis; assembly: GCF_020229735.1. Lineage (NCBI taxonomy): Bacteria > Thermotogati > Deinococcota > Deinococci > Deinococcales > Deinococcaceae > Deinococcus > Deinococcus taeanensis. Next base: position 13,676 of record NZ_CP083458.1, read on the forward strand.
GGCCGCCATCCAGGGCCGCAGCGACGACCTGATCATCCTGCGCGGCGTCAACGTGTACCCCACGCAGCTTGAAGCCGTGCTGCTCAGGCTGGGGCAGATCAGCCCCCACTACCACGTGACCCTCACCCGCACCGGTCTGCTTGACGACCTGACCCTGCAACTGGAGTGCGACGTGCCCAGCGCCGCCCTGCGGGACGAGGTGCAGCGGCAGGTCAAGGCGCAGGTGGGCGTCACCATCCGCTGCGAACTGTGCGCGCCCGGCACGCTGCCCCGCAGCGAGGGCGGCAAGCTGCGCCGCGTGACCGACCTGCGCGGCGAGCGTTAGGCCGGGCAGACCGGATCAGGCCCCGAGTGGATTCGGGGCCTGTGTTCGTTCCCTCAGGGGCGCAGGCGCTTGTCGCCGGTGACCGGCACGTGCGCCAGGGCGCCCAGCACGTCGCGGATCAGGTCGGCCGGGTCCTCGATGCCGACACTCAGGCGCACCAGGCCCGGCGTGACCCCCTGGCGCACCAGGGCTGCTTCCCCCAGCAGGGCGTGCGTGGTGCTGCCGGGATGGCAGGAGAGGCTCTCCACGTCGCCCAGGCTGACCGCCTGCGTGAACAGCTGCAGGTGGTTGAGGAACGTCATGGCGGCCGCCTGGGAGCCGAGGTCCACGCTGACCAGTCCGCCAAAGCCGCTCATCTGACGCGCAGCGACCGCGTGGCCCGGGTGGGTGCGCAGCCCCGGGTAGTGCAGCGCCTGCAGGGCCGGGTGACCGTCTAGCGCCGCGGCCAGGGCCTGCGCTCCTTCGCAGTGGGCCTGCATGCGCAGCGGCAGGGTCTTCATGCCGCGCAGGAACAGGTACGCCTCAAAAGGCCCCAGGGACGCCCCCACATGGCGCAGGCCCACCCCGCGGAGTTCGGCCAGCAGCGCCTCCGGGCCGGCGACCACGCCGCCGATGGCGTCCCCGTGCCCGCCCAGGTACTTTGTGGCAGAGTGCATCACGAGGTCAATGCCGTGCTCTGCGGGGCGGGTCAGGGCGGGGGTGCTGAAGGTGTTGTCCGCGGCGCTCAGGGCGCCGCACGCCCGCGCGGCCCGCGCGACGCGGCCAAGGTCCACAATGCCCAGGCGGGGATTGGTGGGGGTTTCGACCCAGATCAGGCGCGTGCGCGGCCCGGCGAGGGCCTCGACAGCTGCCTCGTCGGCCGCTTCGTGCACCGTCACGCCGAACTTCGTGGCGACCTCGCGCAGGAATCCGGTGGTGCCGCCGTACAGCGGGGCTACGAAAATCACCTCGTCCCCTGGTGAAAGCAGCGTGAGGCACACGGCGGACACGGCGCCCATGCCGCTGGCGAAGGCCACCGCGTCCGGCAGGCCCTCCAGGCTGGCGAGCTTCTGCTCGAAGGCGCGGACGGTCGGGTTGCTCAGGCGGGAGTAGAAGTACCCCTGTTCCTCGCCGGCGAACAGGCGCGCGCCGCGTTCAGCGCTGCCGTACCCGAAGGTGGAGGTGGCGTAGATGGGCGTGGCGTGCGCGCCGGTGGCCGGGTCGAGGCCGTGCCCATCGTGAACGGCGCGCGTGCGGAAGGCGCGGTCTGAATTGTGGGTCATACGTTCATGGTAACGCGCGGTGCAAACGAACGTTTGTTCTTCCGTGCAGCGTCCCGGCAGGCGGATCAAGGCGCGCCGGCCCCCACCACCCCCGCCGCTACACTGGCCCGATGCGTCCGCCCCGCCCCGCACCCGCGCCCCCCCTGCGCACCGAAACGGGCCAGTTGCTGCGCCTGGCGGCGCCGGTCATCATCTCCCAGTTCAGTGTCAACGCCCTGTCCCTGGTGAGCACCGCCGTCATCGGCCGGCTCGGACAGGCCGAACTGGCCGCCGTCGCCTACGGCAACGCCACCTACTACCTGGGGTTCATCGTGCTGCTCGGCGTGATGTTCTCCGTCGCGCCCCGCGTCGCGGCCGCCCACGGCGCCGGTGACCCCGGCGGCGTGGCGCGCGCTGCCCGCGGGGGCCTGTGGCTCGCCGCGCTGCTCTCCGCCGCGTTCCTGCCCCTGGCGTTCATCGCCGCCGCCCTGATCGAGGCGCACGCCCCTGGCGGCGTACGCGGCGACCTGGCCAGCGACTACCTGCGCCTGTACGCCCTGGGCATGCCCGCCACCCTGGCCTTCAGCGCCCTGCGCGGCGCGCTGGAAGGCACCGGGCAGCCCCGCACTGTCACGGCCGTTGCGCTGGGCAGCGTCGCCCTCGCCGCGCTGCTGAGCCCCGCGCTGAGTTTCGGCTGGGGGCCCTTCCCCACGCTGGGCCTGCGCGGCGCCGCCATCACCACCGTCATTGCGTACTGGGCCTCGGCGCTGCTGCTCGCCCGGATCGCCCGCAGCCGCCTGCCGCGCGTGCCGGTGCCCCCGGCAGCCGTGCGGGCCGAACTGCGCGCGCTGGCGCGCCTGGGCTGGCCCATCGGCCTGACCCTCGGCGCCGAGGGCGGCCTGTTCACCGTCACCAGCCTCCTCATGGCCCGCTTCGGCCCGCAGGCACTCGCGGCGCACAACGTGGCCCTGCAGGTCATCACGGCGGTGTTCATGGTGCCGCTGGGCCTCGCCACCGCCACGGGTATCCGCGTCGCGCAGCACCAGGGAGCCGGAGGCCTCCACCTCGCCCGGCGGGCCGGACTGCTCGGCATGGGGCTCGCCGTGGCGATCATGCTGATCGTCAGCGCCGCGTACGTCCTGACGCCCCGCGCCGTGATCGGCGCGTTCGTGAACGTGCGTGACCCCGCCAACAGCGACCTGATCCGCACGGCCGCAGCGTTCCTGCTGATCGCCACGCTGTTCCAGGCGTTCGACGGGCTGCAGGTCACCGCCAACGCCGCCCTGCGCGGCCTGCAGGACACCCGGTGGCCCATGCTGATCTCCCTGGTCGCCTACTGGCTGGTGGGCCTGGGCAGCGGCGCGCTGCTCGCCTTCACGGCCGGCACCGGTCCGCGCGGGCTGTGGTTCGGGCTGAGTGCCGGCCTGCTGTTCGCGTCCTTGACCCTGCTCGCGCGCTTTCTGCGGCGGACGCGCCCCGGCGCCCAGGGCGCCGCGCCCTGAGCGCCGGCCTTTCACGCCCCCGGCCGGGCGGCTGGCGCGTTCAGTACGGTCCGCTCTGGCCGGTGTCCCCTGGGCGCACGCCGTCAGACTGACCGCCGGGAATGCGTTCATCCTGCGCGCGGATGCGCTGGCGGAACACGTAGAAGTTCCACACCTGGTACCCGATGATCAGCGGAAGGAACGTGGCGCTCACCCAGGTGAGCAGCCGCAGCGTGTACGGCTCGGAAGCGGCGTTGCGCACCGTCAGATTGAACGCCTCACCCAGCGTGCTGGGCTGCACGTTCGGGTACAGGCTGCCGAAGATCGTTCCGGTGGAGAACACGATGGTCAGCCCTGTCGCCGCGAAGGCCAGCGCGTCCCGTTTCACCGTGAGCGCCAGCCAGATCAATGCCAGGTTGCCGGCGGCCGCTGCGGGGAACAGCCAGCGTTCCAGCCCGAAGGTGCCGAACAGTCCCGTGCGGATGAACCCCTGGTACACGAACGCCAGCACCAGGGCAGACGCCGCCGCCCCCCATGTGAGCGCGGCGCGGCGCGCCCGGCGGTGCAGTTCACTGTCTTTTTCCAGGCGCAGCAGCAGGTAGGTGGCGCCGTGCAGCAAGAACAGACTCAGCGTGGCGAGCCCGCCCAGCACGCTGAACGTGTTGAACGCGTACAGGATTGACCCGTCAAAGCGCCCCCCATCCCCGACCGGCAGGCCACGCACCATATTCGCCATGATCAGGCCCCACAGGAACGCGGGCAGCAGGTTCGTGATGAAACTCGTCACGTCCCAGAAGGTCCGCCAGCGGCGGTGGTTCACCTCGGCTCGGTACTCGAACGCCACGCCCCGCCCGATCAGCGCCAGCAGGATCAGGGCGAACGCCGGGTACAGCGCCGTCATCAGCGTGCCGTACCACGTGGGAAACGCCGCGAAGATCACCCCCGCCGCCAGGATCACCCACACCTCGTTGGCGGCCCAGAAGGGCCCGACCGTCCGGATCATCGCGCGCCGCTCCGCCTCGGTGCGCGCCAGGAACGGCTGCAGCAGCCCCACCCCGAAGTCAAAGCCGTCCAGAAAGAAGTAGATGGCGAAAATCACGGCCGTCAGCGTGAACCACACGGTGGGCAGGTCAGTCATGCGCGCGCTCCTTCCGCCACGTACTCCGGCGCGGGCACGGACGGGGTTTCCACGTCCGGTTCGTGCATGCCGGCCCGGGCGGTGCGGGTCAGGAGAAAGACGTCCAGGCCGATCAGGGTCAGGTACACCATCCAGAAGGCCGCCAGGAACAGCAGGACCCACAGGGGGTTCAGGCGACTCACGGCGTCCTGCGTGCGCAGCAGCCCCTGCACGATCCACGGCTGGCGGCCCATCTCGGTGGCAATCCACCCGCTGAAGTTCGCCAGGTGAGGCGCCAGCGGCATCACCAGCAGCAGCGGGTACAGGCGCCCCGGGGTCTCCAGTTTCCCCGTACGCCAGCGCCACGTGTAGATCAGGGACACCAGCAGCATCAGGAAGCCCAGGCCCACCATGACCCGGAACGCCCAGTACACCGGCCACACCCACGGCGTGTAGTTCCCCGGGCCGTAGCGCGCCTCGTACGCCCGCTGCAGGTCGTTGATGCCCTGCGCACGCCCACTGAAATTGTTGAAGGCCAGGAACGAGCCCAGGTACGGCACAGACAGCTCAAAGCGGTTCTCCCGCCCGGCGTTGCTGGGCAGGGCCAGCAGACTCTCCGGCATCTGGGTGCCCTGAGGCGTCTCCCACAGGGCGCTGAACGCCGCGTACTTCATGGGCTGGTCCCGCACGGCGCTCTGCCCCTGGGCGTGCCCGGCCGCAATCACGCCCGCCGACCCGATCAGCGCGGTCACCAGCGCCACTTTGAAGCTCACGCGGAACGCGTCCACGTTCGCGCGGCGGCGCAGGTGGTAGGCGCTCACGGCCAGGACGAAAAACGCCGCCACCGTCAGGCCGCCCGTCCACAGGTGCGCGAACCACTCCAGGCCCTTGGGGTTCGTGACGATGGCCCACGCATCGGTCATCACGGCCCGGCCACCACGCAGTTCGAAGCCCACCGGGTGCTGCATCCAGGCGTTGGCGATGATGATCCAGAACGCACTGATGGTCGTGCCGGCCGCCACGATCCAGATGCTGGCCAGACCCGCCCAGGCGGGCAGGCGGTCCTTGCCGAACCACCACAGGCCCAGGAAGGTGCTCTCAAGGAAAAACGCCATCAGGACCTCCAGCGCCAGGGGCACGCCGAAGATGTTCCCCACGAAGTTCGAGAAGCCCTGCCAGTTCATGCCGAACTGAAATTCCTGCACGATGCCGGTCACGACCCCCACCGCGAAGTTGATGAAGAACAGATGCCCGAAAAACCGGGTGAGGTTCTCCATCTTCGGGTCCTGCGTGCGGTGGGCGATGGTCTGCAGCGTGGCGATGATCAGCGCGAAACCCACCGTGAACGGCACGAAGAAGTAATGAAAGATGCTCGTCGTGGCGAACTGAAAGCGCGACAGGTCCAGCGTGCTGAATCCCAGAATCTCATTCATACGGCCCTCCGGTCAGGCGTGGCCGCGGGATGAAGGCCGGCGGCACGCAGCTCAACCTGCCGGGTCGTCAGGGCCAGCGGCGCGCGGCGGTGGGTGATCAGCAGCAGGCTCCGCCCGGCCCGCTCGCAGTCGATCACCCGCAGCACCTGCGCTTCCGTGGCCGGGTCGAGGTGCGCGGTGGGTTCATCGAGAATCAGCACGTCGGCCTCCTTCAACAGCGCCCGCGCGAGGCTGACGCGGGCGCGCTCCCCGCCGGACAGGCGCGCCCCGCCCTCACCCACCCAGGTGCTGAGGTGCAGGTGGCCCAGGCCCAGGTCGTCCAGCAGCGCCCGGAACCGCTCCCGGGGCGCGTGTGGTGCGCCCAGGCGCAGGTTCTCCTCGACGCTGCCGTCCAGCAGCGGCGCGTCCTGTTCATGCAGGCTCAGCCGGGCGCGCAGGGCCGCCGGGTCCAGCGCCCGCAGGTCCGCGCCGCCCAGCTGCACCTGCCCGCTGTCCGGGTCCAGGTCCCGCGTGAGCAGCCGCGCCAGGGTGGTTTTGCCTTCGCCGCTGCGGCCCACCAGACCCACGGTCTCTCCGGGCGCCAGGTGCAGCGTGACGCTGCGCAGCACTGTCCGCCCCCCGCGCGTCACGGTGACGTTCCTGAGGTTCACCGCCAGCGGCCCGGCGGCAAGTGCGAGCGGGTGCGGGGGCGCCTGCACGGCGGGGTGCAGGGCGCCGAGCTCGGCCGCGCGCGCGCGGGCGGCGGTGGCCGCGGCGTGGGCCCCCGGCACCAGGGCCAGCGGCCCCAGCGCGTCGAAGGCCGCGGCCGCCAGCAGCACCACCGCCGCCAGCCACGCGCCGCCCAGCGCGCCCAGGTCGACCAGGGCCGCGCCGCGCGTCAGAACGCCCAACACGGCCACCGCGAACAGGGCCTCCCGCCCGAGCGTCAGCGCCGCACTCAGCTGACCCTGCGCGCGCTGCGTGCGGTGCAGCTGCCCGGCCAGCGCGGCGAGGGCCGGCCGGTGCAGGGCGGCTGCGCCGTCCGCGCCGGCACTCAGGGCGTCCAGCAGCCGCGCGCCGTGCTCACGGGCCAGCGTGGCTTCCTGCCGCGCCAGGCGGCCGGCGCGGCGCCGCGCGGCCCAGGGGAGGGTGGCGGCCAGGACCAGGGGGCCCAGCAGCGCGAGGCCCAGCGGCGTGTCCAGGCTCAGGAGCCACCCGGCGCTCAGCAGCGCCGCCGCCGCGAACGCCAGGGTGGGCAGGTGCACGCGCAGCGCCTCGAACTGCCGGGCGTCCAGGTCCGCGCCGCTGCGGGCCAGCAGGTCCCCGCTGCGCTCATGGGCCAGCAGGTCCCGTCCAAAGGTCGACAGCCGGTCGAACAGCGCCAGCCGCTGAGCCTCACCGCTGCGCAGCGCGGCGGCGTGCCCGCTGAGGCGTTCGGCGTAGCGCAGTGCGGCGCGGCCGACGCCCAGCGCGCGCACCAGCGTAACCAGCAGCGTGAGGCTGAGGAACACCTCCGGCCGCAGGGCCGCGCGGGCAATCAGCCGGCCGGACGCGCCCGCCAGCAGCACGCCCGCCACCGTGGCCGCCGCGCCCAGCAGCGCCGGCAGCACGAACGCCCGGCCGGTCATGCCCCGGCCTCCTTCAGGTGCAGGACCGGCCAGCCGGGTGGGGGCGCGCGGTGGGTGACCAGCACCACGGTCCGGCCGGCCGCGGCGCGCGCCACGAGGCGATGCACGTCCTGCGCGGTCTCGTCGTCCAGGTGCGCGGTCACCTCATCCAGCAGCAGCAGATCCGCGCCGGCCAGCAGCGCCCGCGCCAGGCCCAGCCGGGCCGTTTCTCCGCCCGACAGCAGCGTGCCGCCCTCGCCCAGCGGCTCGTCCAGGCCGCGGGGCAGCGCGTCCACCGTCGCGCGCAGGCCCACGGCGTCCACGGCGCGCTGCACCGCCGGATCGGCGGTGTGGGGGGCCAGCAGCCGCAGGTTCTCCCGCACGCTGGCGGCCAGCAGCCGCGGGTGCTGGGGGACCAGGGCGACGCGGCCCGCCCACGCCGGCGCCTGCAGGCTGTTCAGAGACGCTCCGTTGACGAGAATCTCCCCGTCATGGCCGACGTACTTGCCCAGGGCGTGCAGCAGAGCACTTTTTCCACTGCCGCTGGGTCCCAGCAGCGCCACGTGTGCGCCCGCTGGAAGATGGGCGTCCAGGGTGGCTGTCAGGCCGGGCAGCGCGGCGCGCGCGCCCGTCAGGGTCAGGGTGAGGGGACCCGCGGGGGGGCATACGTCACCCTGTGGGGCGCGGGGCACGCTCAGCAGCGTCTGAAGCTGTGCACTCAGCGGTTCGGCGTCCAGCGCCGCGTGCCGGTCCGCGCCCAGCTGCCTGAGCGGCCCGAAAAATTCCGGCACCAGCATCAGGGCCGCCAGCGTCGGGGCCAGCGTGACCTCCCCGCTGAACAGCCGCACCCCGATCCACACGGCCACGAGCGCCGTCGAGAGCGTCGCGGCGAATTCCAGCACGAAGCCCGACAGAAAGGCCACGCGCAGCACCCGCAGGGTCGCTCCCCGCTGCGCGGCCGCTGAGCGGACCAGCACGTCCCGGTACGTGTTCACGGCGCCGAACGCATGCAGGGTTCCGAGGTGCCGCGTCAGGGTCAGCAGCCGGGCGTTCAGCCTCGTGTGCTGCGCCCACTGCGCGTCTGTGGCGGCGTGCGTGGCGAGGCCCACCAGCCACAGGAACACCACCGTGAGCGGTCCCGTGACCAGCAGGACCGCGGCGGTGGCCGGGTCCAGCCAGGCGGTGACACCCAGGGCCACCAGCCCGCTGAGGGCGGCGTGCGCCCGGCCGGGCAGGTAGCGCGCGAACAGGGGGGTCAGGCGCGGACCCAGTTCCGCGGACAGCGCCAGCAGGTCCGCCGTCCTCCGCCCGGCCAGCGCCACAGGCCCCAGTGCCAGCGCGGCGTCCGTCAGGCGTTCGCGCCACGTCCGGACGGCGCGCGCCGCGAACGCCTGCGTCAGGGTGTCGCGCGTGGCGGCGGTGGCGGCCCTCAGCCCCAACCCCAGCGCCACACTCCAGTACGGCGGGGTCATGGGCGCGGGCCCGCGCAGCAGCGCCGCCATCCACTCGGCCGCCTGCACGAACGCCAGCGCGGTGCCCAGGGCGCCCAGGAGGCTCAGACCAGCACTCAGGGCCAGGGAGGCGGGGGCGCCCGGAACAGCCGCAAGAAAACGCAGGGGGCCGGAGGAACGCGCCGGCCGCCCTGGCTGGAAGGAAGGTGGAGGTGCCGGGGAGGCAGCGGTCATGGCCACAGCCTGCGCGTCCCCGTCCGGTCTTGCGAGGGGCGCGCGTCCTGATCTTCACATCCGGCCCCCCCGGGCCTGAAGCTGATCTTCAGACTTGGGCCAAGCCGCGGCCGCCCCGCTCCGGCGAAGCGTTCTGGGCTGACCCTTACGTCAGTTCAAGGTTCGCTGATGCTCCACTGAAGCTCCGCTCCACGAACCCTGAACGCTGCCGTCATCAGCGCCTGCACCCGGCACGCCAGACTGCGGGCATGACCCTGATCTTCGCGCTGTCCGCCATCGCCGTTCCCCTGCTGGTCCTGCCCGTGCTGTATCCGAACCGGGAACAGGGGCAACGTGAATAAGCGCGGCGCGAGGCGTGGAGCGGGGCACCTGAGTCACAGGTGCCCCGCTTCCCTTGGCTCCTGGAAGTCCTGTTTCAGGGGGTAGGGCGGGTCAGAGCGTAGGGAATCACGTGCGGCCGCCCGGTGTCCGGGTCGGGCAGCAGGTGAGCGCGCAGGCCGAACACGTCACGCAGCAGGTCGTGGGTCAGGATCTCCCCGGACGGCCCGTGCGCGTACACCTGACCGCCTTTCATGGCGATCAGCTCATCGCTGTAACGCGCCGCCTGGTTCAGGTCATGCAGCACCATGACGACCGTCTTGCCCTGCTCACGGTTCAGGCGCTGGGCAAGGTGCAGGACCTCCAGCTGATGCGACGGGTCCAGGTACGTGGTCGGCTCATCGAGCAGCAGGATGTCGGTCTGCTGCGCCAGGCTCATGGCGATCCACGCCCGCTGACGCTGCCCGCCACTCAGGGCGTCGAGCGGCCTCGACGCGAAGACGCGCATGCCGGTCTGGTCCAGCGCCCACGCCACCGCCTCGCGGTCTTCCGGCCGGCGCACCGGAAAGCGGCCCTGGTGCGGGTGACGGCCGAACCACACGAGTTCCTCCACGCTCAGACCTTCCGGCGCGGTGGGCCCCTGCGGCAGAATCGCGAGGCGCCGCGCCACCTCGCGGCTGGGCAGGGCGTGCAGCGCCTGTCCGTACAGTTCGATCAATCCGCCGCCCGCCGGCAGCAGCCGCGCCAGGGCGCGCAGCAGGGTGCTTTTCCCGCAGCCGTTCGGGCCGATGATGGCCGTGACCCGCCCGCCGGCAAGGCGCAGGTCGAGACCGGGAATGATCACGCTCTGCCCGTAGGCAAGTTTCAGGCCCTGTGTGGCCAGCGGGGCCGCGCCTGGCGGAACGTCGGGGAGGGGAGTCTTGATTGGCGTCACGGTGATTTCCTCAGCAGGTACAGAAAGTAGGGGGCGCCCACCAGGGTCGTGAAGATCCCGGCCGGCACCTCCAGGGGCGGCAGCAGCGCGCGGCCCAGCGTGTCCGCGGTGAGCACCAGCAGCGCGCCCAGCAGCATGGAGACCGGCAGGGTCCGTGCGTGGCGGGCCCCCACGAGCAGCCGCGCCACGTGTGGCGCGAGCAGCCCCACGAAGCCCAGGATGCCCGCCCCGGTGACGGCCGCGCCGGCCAGGGCCACGCCCACCCCCAGGGTCAGGAGCCGGGCGGGGTTCACGCGGGCGCCCAGTCCCGTGGCGACGTCCTCCCCGAGATTCAGGATGTCCAGGGTGCGGCTCAGCAGCAGCGCGCCGGGCAGCAGGATCAGCGCCCAGGGCAGGACCCGGGTCAGGCGCGTGATGTCCGCGCCGTACACGGTGCCGGTCAGGAACGTCAGCGCGCTGCCCAGGCCGTCGGGCGCGCGCACCAGCACCAGCTGCTGCGCCGCGCCCAGCGCGGCCGCAACGGCCACACCCACCAGGGCCAGCCGCACGGGGTGCAGCGCGCCGCTGCGTTCGCGGGCCATCAGCAGCACCAGCCCGAACCCGGCCCAGGCTCCCGCCAGCGCGGCCCACGGCAGGCCGCCGGGCGGTGAAGCGGGCCACGCCAGCAGAAAGACAGTTGCGGCCAGGCCCGCGCCGGCGCCGACACCAATCAGGTCGGGCGAGGCGAGCGGGTTGCGGATCACGCCCTGCATGATCGTGCCGCTCGCCGCGAACATCGCGCCGCACAGCAGGGCCACTCCCACCCGCGGCGCGCGCAGGTCCAGCACCAGCTGACGTGTCAGGGCGTCCCCACTGCCGGTCAGGGCCGCGAGCACGTCCGCCGCGGGTGTGGGCACGGCGCCCAGACCCAGGGCCAGGACGGCGCTGACCACGCACAGGGCCAGCAGCGCGGCCCCCACCAGAACGGCGCGGATTCCGGTGAAGCGCGGCCGGGCGGCAGGCAGGGTCACGGCTGGTACTTGAAAGTCGCGTTGGGCGCGGCGTCCTGCAGGAAGCGGCTCTCGATGGTCTGCGCGACCATGAGCTTCAGGGCGGTGGGGCCGCGCCCGCGGGTCCAGTCATCACGGTTGAAGGTGTACACGCGGCCGCGCTTCACGGCCGGCAGCTTCTGCCACAGGGGGCTCTTCGCCCAGGTGTCGGTGACGGGCGTCTCGTCGGGCGCAGTGAACAGCACCAGGGTCTGCGGTTGCAGCGCCACCAGACCTTCCAGGCTCAGTTCGTACTGCGTCTGCCCGTCCTTGACCGGCATCTGGTTTTTCCGGCCCACGGCCTCCAGGAAGCTGCCGGCGAAGCTGCCGCTCGTGTGGACCGTCAGCGAGGTGGGGGTCACGACCCCGGCCAGGAACGCCGGGGCGTTCGTTTTTGTGAACGCCCGCGCCTTGGCGATCAGGGACCGCTGGTCGGCCAGCAGCTGCCGCGCCGCGGCCTCGCGGCCCACCAGCCGGCCGATCATCAGGGTCTGCTCGTTCAGCTGTTCCAGGTCCGCGCGGCGGCTGGGGAACACCGCGGTCGGGGCCACGCGGCCCAGGGCGGGCGCGGTGTCCTTGTGCACCAGGGTGTCCGCGAGGATCAGGTCCGGGCGCAGCGCCGCGATGCCTTCCAGGCTCGGCTGGGCGCGGCTGCCGGTGGTGACGACGCCGCCCACCTTGGGTTTCAGGTAGGGCGGCGCGCCGCGGTCGCCGCCCTGTGTGCCCAGGGCCGCGCCGACCGGCCGGACCCCCAGGGCCAGCAGGGTATCGACGTAGGAGTACTCGAGCGCCACGACGCGTCTGGCCGGTGCGGGCAGGGTCAGGGTACCGCGGTCGTGGGTGACGGTCACGCTGGCGGCGGTGGCGGTGGCGGCCAGGGCCGCGGCGGTCATCATCAGGGGGGTCTTCATGGCGTCTCCAGGAGGAAGGGATTTCAGCGGCGCCCGACGCGGCGGGCGAGCAGGACGAAAAACGGGGAGCCGGCGGCGGCCACCAGGATGCCCACCGGGGTTTCGGCCGGGCGGTCCACGAGGCGGGCCGCCGTGTCGGCCAGAGTGAGGAACGTGCCGCCCAGCAGGGCCGCCAGGGGCAGGCTCAGGCGGTGGTCCGTGCCGCCCAGGGCGCGCGCGGCGTGCGGGATAACCAGCCCCACGAACCCGATCGGGCCGACCACGCTGACCGACGCGGCGGCCAGCAGGACGCCCAGGGCGGTGACGAGCGTCCGGTCGCGTTCGGTGCGGGCGCCCAGACTGCGCGCCACGTCCTCACCCAGCGTGAGCACGTTCACGCGCGCCGCGATGATCAGCGCGCCCGCCAGTCCGGCACCCAGCCAGGGTGCCACCTGCGCCAGCTGCTCCCAGGTGCGACCGGCCAGTGAACCGGACAGCGCGAACAGCGCGCCCTGGGCACGGTCCTCGAACAGCAATTGTACGGCGCGGGTGGCCGCGGCGGTCAGGGACGCCACAGCCACGCCGGCCAGCGCCAGGCGCAGGGGCGTCACGCCGATGGACCGGGCCGCGCCGTAGGCGGCGGCGGCGGCCAGCACGCCGCCGAGGAACGCGGCCGGAACGAACAGTGCCGCGGGCGCCGCCGGGTAGAACACCACCATGAGCAGGATGGCGAGGGCGCCGCCGGCCTCAACACCCAGCACGCCCGGGTCGGCCAGGGGGTTGCGGGTCACGCCCTGCAGCAGCAGGCCCGACACGGCCAGCGCCGCGCCCGCCAGCAGCGCCACCAGGGTGCGCGGCAGCCGCAGCGTATGAATCACGAGGCTGTTGACACTGTCGTCGGGCCGCAGCAGCAGGCGGGCCGACTCGGTCAGGGGAATGTCCGTGGCGCCCAGCGCCAGGGAGAGCAGCGCCGCGAACACCAGGGTGAAGGCGGCCAGTCCGAACGCAAGCGGGCGCTTCACAGGCGCGTCACGTTGCCCAGCTGGTACTGCGCGACCACGCTTTGATCGGGTTTGTGGCTGGAGCCGGGCAGGTGCAGGGGCGGCGCTGGAAACACCGGCGCATGGTACACCTGCTCGCGGCCCTGCCAGCGGACCTGCAAGGTGACCTCCTGGCCGTGGACCTGCGCCCGGCGCTCGGCACTCAGCCAGTCCCAGCCGTGCTGCACCAGGAGGTGCCGGTCGAGCACCTGCGCCAGGGGGGGCAGGCCCGCGTACCCGCGCAGGTGACCGGCAACCTCGGCGAGGCTCACCTCGCGGCGCGCCACCTGCACGGCCAGGTCCGGCGTCAGGTGGGCCCACAGCAGCCCGGAGGGCAGGTCCACGGCGGTCGCGGCAAAACGGTGACCGCCGAAGTGCCCGGTCCGCCAGCTGCGCACGCCCGAGGCGCTCAGCGCCTGGTGGACCGGCACGCCGTAGCGGCCGCAGGCGGCGTCCACGGTGCCGTGCGTGCACACGTGCAGGTCAGCGCCGTCTGCTGGGCCGGGCGCGACCTGCCACGCGCTGAGCCGGGCCGGTTCAAGCAGGGTGTCGTGCAGGCCGCGGGCCCATTCACTCTGCGGCAGGCCAGACTGGTAGTCGCGCCGGCGGTAGCCTCCGCCGGCCCGGACGTAATGCCGCACGCGCAGCGGCGCGCCGCGTTCGGCGGGGGCACTCATCAACAGGCCGAACCCGGCGCCGCTGGCTTCCACCTTCTCGCGCAGCGCCGCGAACAGCGCCTGCTGCGCGGGGGTCCAGGCGTCGACCTGCCTCAGCTGCGCCCAGACGGGGATGTCCAGTTCCAGCACGGTCACTTCCGCCCAGTGCGGCGCCGTGCCGATCGGGTCCTCGCCTGCAGCGCGGGACAGGTCGGCGCACAGGCTCAGGGCGGGGGGGGCGGCCGTCACGTCAGTGCCGTCCCAGCAGGGCGCTGAGCGGGTTGCCGGGGGTCCAGGTGCGGTCGTTCAGGGCGTCCGCCCGGCCCGCCGTCACGAACGGCAGCTGCTGCCACGGGGCGTGCGCGCCGGTCTGCGCGCGGCATTTGTGCGCGTGGGCGCCACCCGGCGTCAGCAGCGCCAGGGGGGTCGGGCGCGTCACTTCATTTTCTCCAGAATCAGTTTCGTCAGGGCGGCGCTGTCACGCAGGGAGACCAGCGGGCCGGACCATGGGCTGATCGCTTCGGGGCTGTACACCACGGCGCGGTCTTTCAGGCGCTGACCGACCGGGCTTTGCAGGAAGGCGTCCGCGCCGTTGTACTGCCCGCCGGGCGGGAAGACGATGACCAGGGTGTCTTTGCCCAGGCCGAGCAGGGCTTCGTCACTGATCACCGAGGCGACGCCCAGTGTGGAGGCGCTGGCTTTCAGGCCGTCTTTGAAGCCCAGGGCGCGCACGTCCTCGATCAGGCGGGTTTTGGTGTACAGGTAGTTCGTGCCGCCCTGGAAGGGGGAGACCACGACGGCCTTGGGGTACTTGCGGAACACGCCGGCGGCCTGCAGCGTGCGGGCGCCGGCGCGGTTGGTGTCGGCCACCTGCTTGATGAGTTTCTCTGCCTGTTCCTGCCGGCCGAACACGCGGGCCAGGTCGCGCAGGTTGCTTTTCCAGTAGCCGGCGCGGTCCTCGCGGTACCCGACCGTGGGGGCGATGCGGCTGAGCTTGTCGTAGTTACCGTTGCCGTTCCAGGTGAGGCGCACGATCAGGTCGGGTTTGAGGCTCAGGATGGTTTCCAGGTTCGGTTGAATCCAGTTGCCCACGAAGCGGGCGCCGCTGAGGTTGCCGCGCGCGAGGAAGGTGCCCCGGATGCGCTCGGGTTTCAGGTGCCCGTCGGCGGTGAGGTCCGTCGGGGCGATCATGGAGCTGCCGATGCCCACGATGCGGTCGCTCAGGCCCAGCGCGTAGATCCACCCCAGCGCTTCTTCGTCCAGGACCACGAGGCGCCTGGCATCGGCCTTGATCTGTGTCGTGCCTTCGTCGTGCTTGAGGGTAAGGGTCTGGGCGAGGGCGCTGCTGCACAGGAGCAGGCTGCTGAGGAGGGCGGTGCGTTTCATGCGGCTCACCCTAATTAAGCTGACTGGATTAGTCAAGTTTAAACGGCCCAGCTCGACGGGGGCGATGGACCTCCAGAGAGGGGCGCTCAGTGCGCGCGTCGCGCTGGCTCAGAACGATCCGGCCGCGTCCTGCGCTGACAGGGTTTCAAACAGAATGAACGTCTGCTGCGCCGCCCTCACCGCGTCGTGCACAAACCGCGCCGGATCCTCGGCTGCGTTGTAGCGGCTTTCGAGCAGCCTCCCAAACGTCCGCCACCGCGGTCCGACCGGCTGCCCATCACTGCCGTAAAAGTGCAGCGCCGCGTCCGGAAACCCCGCGGCGCGCAGGTGCCGGCTCACAACCTGACCGCCCAGCGCCGAGCCTTCAAGCACGTACGCTGCGCCCCACGCTGCCGCCTCGCTCGTCACGTGGTCGCCTCCGTGCGGCAGGGGCGGCGTCACACGGTGCCCCAGCGCCACGAGATCACGCTGCAGTCCCGGCAGGCGGGACTGGGTGGACACCGCCAGCGCCGCCCAGCCGTCGGGGGACAGGGCCGCCCGCAGCCTCCCGGCAATCACCGGCTCCAGCGCGCTGTGCAGTGCGCAGTTCACGCCCAGCACTGCCGCGTACCGCTCCGGCGTGAGGCCGGGAGTCATCAGGTTGACGGCGCGTTCGGCGCGCTGATGATGCCGCGTGGTCTGTTCTTTCAGCGCGCCCAGGACGGACGGCATCACCGGACCCGTTCAGCCTGGCAGAAGCCGGCCCGGCCCGGCCCGGTGCCCACTGGACCACAAGCGCTGGCCGCAGGCCGCGGAGGAAAGCAGGGCAGGGTGCAGGTCATGGACCTGCTCAGCCTAGCAGTGCCCACCAGTCTGATGGCACGCCGTGAAGGGCGCATGAACATCAGGACCGCTGCCCTTGCCGGCACGGTATGAATAGCAGAGCCCTCCTGGTCGTGCTTTCGCTCACCAGTGGTACCGGAAGTGAGCCTCGGGCGCAGACCCGTCTCCAAGGGCGGTGAGAATCCTGACAGAACAGATGTGATTCTCTTCATGTCAGGTTCAGGCTTCGTGCGTGAAGCGCTGCTCCTCCACCGGAAAAAGGCAAACCCGTCGCAAGGCGGGGACGCAAAGTCACGGGGCCCACAGGGTCGGCCGGACCACCACAAGGAGAAGGACCATGCTACGCCGAAGCCTCCTGACTGCTCTGTTTGCCCTCAGCCTCCCGGTGTCCGCGGGACACGCCGCGCCCGGCCCCTGGGTGGAGTCCTTCACCCAGGGCACCCTGGACCGCTGGGTGGTGTCCAACTGGCGGGGCTTCTGGGCCGGTGGAACGCTCGACGGTGCATTCAGCGCCCAGAACGTGAAGGTGCTGCAGGGCGGGCAACTGCAGCTGCGCCTGAAAGTGCAGCGCTGCGGCGGCCGCTGGTGCGCGCAGGCCGCAGCGCTGCAGTCACGGCAGAAGTTCGGTTTCGGACGCTACACGGTGAGAATGCGCGCCGCGAGTGACAGTGGGGATCCCCGCCGTGCGGGCCGGGCGCGCCCGGGCAACATCAGTGCGGCCTTCAGCTTCCTGGACGACAGCCGCACTGAGATTGACGTGGAGATCGAAGGGCACCGTTCACGGCAGATCAATACGGCGGCCTGGCAGGGACTGGAACGCAAGTCGTTCGCGCTCGTCACCCATCCGCAGGGCACCGACCTCGCGACCGGCTTTCACACGTACACCTGGGACTGGCAGCGGGATCACCTGGCCTTCTCGGTAGATGGCCGCGAGGTGTGGCGCACGCGGGAGCACGTTCCGCAGGATCCGGCGCACCTGATGCTCAATGTGTGGCCTACCGACGATTCGAAGTGGGGTGGGCAGGCCACCCCGGGCGAGGTGTTCATGCTGGTGGACGAAGTGAAATTTGAGCCTTCACTGTAAATTTCTCATTTTTATCATTAAGATTGCAGCTATTCCACATCCATTCGGGTCTCTTTTTCATCATGCACCCACGATGAAACGCGCCAGCAACCCTGAAATCACCTGAAAGGGCCTGGACACCACCCGCGAATTCTGCGACTACACCGACACTAACCTGCTCTTTAGACCATGGAGGCGCACCCGTTTGGGGGCACTGAGCTCCGGGTGCGCCCGTTATCGTACCGACACAGGCGCGCCTGCACACCACTGAACTTCTAGTGGTGCCAGTCGCCGTCCAATTCCCGTACAGAACCCACAGGAGACTATGGAACTGCTGTTTGCATTACGGCTGCGGCTGACAATTTTCGCACTACTGACCGGCGCAGCCCTGATGCTCGCCTGGCCAGCGAGCTCCACCCTGGCGGCCCTGCTGGTCGCCCTCACCGCCGCCGGTCCCTGGCTGCCCTGGACCTGGAGCTGGCTTGCCGGCGTCGTCGTGGCCGGCCTGTGGACCGTGACCCGCCTGGATGCCGGCGCGGCCGACCTCACCACCTTTGGCGGGGCCGCCCTGCTGCTCCTCGCCGCCTGGACGGCCCGGCAGGTCATCCTGCCCGCCGTGGGCGCCCACCGTATGCTGCGCGCCCAGGGCGCCCTGCTCTCCGGCAGCAGCGCCGAACACCCGGTCACGGGTCTGCCGAACCTCGCCCTGGCCCGCCTGAGTCACCGCATGCTGCGCGCCTCCTACGTGCGCCGCGGCACCGCCGGTACCCTGCTGGGCGTCACCGTCCTGAACCACGAACCCCTGGCCGCCATGCTGGAACCCGGCGAGCTCGACGCCGCCCAGCGCCGCCTGTCCGATCAGCTGCTCACGCAGCTGCGCGCCAGCGACTGGGTGTTCCACGTGCAGGAAGACCGGTTCCTCGTGTACGCCGAAACGGAACCCGGTCATGAACTGGCCCTGGCGCGCCGTGTGGCCGGGCAGCTGCACGTACCGCGCCTGGAGATCTGCGTTCAGATCAACCCGCTGGCCGAAACCGCCAGCTTCGAAGAAGCCATGGACACCCTGTTCGCGTCTGCGCCGGTCACTGCGGAACTCCCGGCCAACGGCAGCCCCCCCACCGTTCCGCCGCAGCCGTGACTGCTCTCGACGCGGTGCTGATATTCCTGCTGGTGCTGCTGCTGCTGCGCGGCGCACTGGTTATTATTCTGGCCGCCGCGCACGTCCTGCGTCCCCGCCCCGAGAACGCTGAACTCCCCGAAGTCACCGTCATGATCGCGGCCTACAACGAGGAGGTGGGGCTGGAACGCACCGTGCAGTCCGTCCTCGCCGACCCGAGCGCGCACGTGTCCGTCATCGTCGTGGACGACGGCTCACGTGACGCCACACCCCGCATCGGCGCCCGCCTCGCCGCCGAGGACCCCCGCGTGACGTTCATCACGCAGCCCAACGGCGGCAAATCCAGCGCCCTGAACACGGCGCTGCCCTACGTCACGACTGAAGTCGTCGTGAGCGTGGACGCGGACTCAGCCATCGCGCCGGGCACGCTGGGTGCGCTGGCGGCAAACTTTCTCGATCCGAAGGTCGGGGCCGCCGCCGGCGACGTGCGCGTGGCCGGACAGGCCGGCTGGCTGTCGATGTTCCAGCACGTCGAATACGTCACCGGGCAGCACCTCGACAAGCGTGCGCAGGACATGCTGGGCATCATCACAGTCGTGCCGGGCGCCGCGGGCGCCTACCGCACCAGCCTGCTGCGTGAAATCGGTGGGTACAGCAGCGACACCCTCACCGAGGACATGGATCTCACGATCGCGATTGCCGAGCGCCGGTACCGCGTGGTGTTCGAGCCGCGGGCCGTGGGCTTCACGGAACCGCCCCTGCTCCTGAAGCACCTGTGGCGTCAGCGCCTGCGCTGGATGTACGGCACCTTCCAGGTGATGGGCAAGTACCGCCACCTGTTCCTGCGGCCGGGCGCCGGGCGCCTGGGCCTGCTGGCCCTGCCGTACGTGCTGGTCTACGGGTTCATGCTGGGCATCCTGGCGCCCCTCATGGACGTCATGATCATCGGCTACCTGGTGCGTGGTGAACTGGACGACGTCACGCGCCTGGCGCTGCTCAACGTCGTCACGGACGTCAGTCTGGCCACCGTAGCGCTGCTGCTGGGCCGCGTGCGCGTCTGGACTGCCCTCCTCACGCCCGCTCAGCGCCTCTACTACCGCGGGTTCGTGGCGATGGTGGTGATCATGACCAGCCTGTCCTTCCTGCGCCGGCGCCGCGTCCGGTGGAACAAACTGCCCCGCGTGGGCCTGGCAGGCAGTGACGCCGCAGCACTGAGCCCATTGCCTGTCTTGGACGGCAATGAGAAGCTGGTACGCGTGACGATTCCCGAACCTCTCAAGGAAGCTCAGTGACGGGACGCCTCCGGGCGGCCCCTCAGCTGGCTCTCCCCGCCCTCCGCCTGCCCCTGACCGGCGCCCTGCTGTGCGCCGCATTCGGAACGTCCAGTGCCCTGGGGGCCACCTGCGGCCCGTTCGGCATCACGCTCCCCCAGCAGATCCGCGCGCTCACGGACCTGGAACGCCAGCTGGGCTGTCAGTTCCAGTCGGTCCGCTGGTACCAGGACTGGAACACCGCGTACAACGCCGCGTACGCCAGGGACGTGGCGCGCGGGCGCCGCGCGCTGGAAATCAGCTGGCAGCCGCAGGTGCGGGTAAACGGCAACCTGCGCGGCATTCCGTTCAGGGAGATCGCCGCGGGGAAACACGACGCCGTGGCACGGCAACTGGCGCGCGACATCCGCCGGGCGCGCCGGCCCGTGACCATCACGTTCGCGCCGGAAATGAACGGCAACTGGAGCGTGTACCAGTTGAACACCAAAAACACCGCCTCGGACTTCCGGGCGGCCTGGAAGCACCTGCACGCGCTGTTCAAACAGGAGCGCGCGCCGGTTCGCTGGGCGTTCGTGCCGAACATCCTGTTCCCGCAGACGCGTGCCACGTACCGCACCCTGTACCCCGGCGACGCCTTCGTGGATGAGGTGGGTCTCGACGGGTACAACTGGGGCACCACGAATCCCTGGAACCGCTGGAAGTCCTTCGACGACACCTTCAGCCGCTCCTACAAGGAACTGGCTGCCGTCACGCGCAAACCGATGCAGCTGGGGGAAGTGGGCAGCGTCGAACGCGGCGGGAACAAAGCCGCCTGGATCGGAAACATGTGCCGCGCCCTGCCCCGCTATCCCCGGCTCGTCCGGCTGTTCTGGTTCCACCTGAACGTGGACGGCGTAGACTGGCGCGTGAACACGAGCGACGCCGCCCTGAAGGCGTTCCGCACCTGCGCGCAGAGCTTCCGGAGATAGGCGGCGCAACCACAAACCCGGCGGGAGAGGTGGGGTTTACCGGCGTCTGGTGGGGCCGCGTCGCCCTTCACTGCCGGGGCGTGATCAGCTGAGGAGCGCGCGGGCCGTGACCTCATCCACGACCAGGGTGTTCATCAGTTCTCCCGCCAGCGCCGCGCGCAGCGCCTGCACCTTGCCCAGGCCACTGACGACGCACACCGCGTGCGTCACCTGCCGGGTCAGCGCCAGATCCGGGCCGCTGCTGCGCGCATTGATGGGCAGCCCGTGGAAGCTGCCGTCAGCCCGGAAGAATACCGTGGCGATATCACCTGCGACGCCCTGGGCGCGCAGCTGCGCCTCGTCCGTCTCGTCAAGGTACCCGGCGGCGTACACGTGGCTGGGCACCAGCGCGGCGGCGGCGCCCACCGAGTACAGCAGGACGTCGGCGCGCGCCTGAAGGTCCAGGACGTGCCGCACGCTGCGTTCGCGCCACATGGCCTCGCGGGTGGCGGGGTCGTCGAAGAAGGTGGGAACGGGAAACAGGTGGGCGCGCGCGCCGTAGTTCGCGGCAAACCGGGTGATCGTGTCCGTCACGAAGCCGCTCATGAAGTCCAGGGCGTTGGCGCTGCCGTTAAGCTGCACAACCTGCAGGTTGGTTATCGGCCGCGGCGTGAGGGCGCGGGAGACGGCGTCCAGGGTGGTGCCCCAGGCGAGGCCGACCGTCTGCCCGGGCCGCAGCAGCTGCTCAAGCAGGCGCGCAGCGGCCACGGCGACGCGGTCCAGCCAGATATTCTCGGGGCTGCCGGGCGGCACGCGGACCACCTGCGGCCGCAGGAACGGGTACCGGGCGCTCAGCTGGGCTTCCAGGCTCTGCGGCTGCGCCTGCGGGTCATGAATGCGGATCTCGACGAGGCCAGTCCGCCGGGCGAGCGTCAGCAGCCGGCTGACTTTCGGGCGGGACAGCCCGAGTTCCCGGGCGATGGCGTCCGTGGTGAGGCCCTGGTGGTAGTAGAGCCGGGCGACCTGCACGGCCTGCGCGGCCGTGTCGTCCGTGGTGGAGTCAGTCACAGCATCGAGCATATCGTCCAGGCTGTGGACCGTCTGAAGCCCGGGTGCAGCCATCACTTGAACAGATGTTCAAAGTCTATTGACATTCGTTCAGAGGTTGGGGAAGATGGCCGTATCAACAACCCAGGCTGCGGCGTCAGGCCGCTCACATTCGCCCGGTCGCCAGGCGGCGTCACCGCGCCTGCGACCCCTGTCTCAAAGGAGTTGCATATGACATTCAAACCGTCCCAGGAATTCATGGCTGAGCTGCTCGGCACGCTGGTGCTTATTCTCTTCGGTTGCGGGGTCGTGGCCATGGTCGTGCTGTTTCAGAACACCAACCCCGCCATCCCCGGACAGATCGTCAACGGCGGGTATACCAACATCACTCTCGGTTGGGGCTTCGCGGTCCTGATGGGCATCTTTATTGCCGGGACCATCAGCGGCGCTCACCTGAACCCGGCGGTCACGGTGGCCCTCGCCCTCACCGGCCGTTTCCCCTGGTCGAAAGCCCCACACTACATCGCCGGGCAGTTCATCGGCGCTTTCCTGGGGGCGGCCATCGTGTTCGCGGTGTACCACGCCAAATGGCTCGGGTTCGACCCTGAGCTGGCGAACACCGCCGGCATCTTCAGCACCTTCCCCGCTGTGCCCGGCTTCTGGTCAGGCTTCATCGACCAGGTGGTGGGAACCGCGCTGCTGATGGCCCTGATCCTGGCCATCGGAGACAAGCTGAACAATCCTGCCGGAGCCGCCTGGGGCGCCCTGGCAGTGGCGTTCGTGGTCATGGCGATCGGCATCAGCTTCGGGGGGATGCACGGGTACGCGATCAATCCTGCCCGTGACCTGGGGCCCCGCCTGTTCGCGCTGGTCGCTGGATTCCGCAACACTGGTTTCGAGAATGGCGTGTGGCTGGTTCCGGTGGTTGGCCCCATCGTCGGCGCCATTGTGGGCGCGCTGATCTACGACACCTTTATTGGCAAGCCCCTGCTGCGCGCGGGGGAAGCCACCCACGGCCTGCAGGGGACCGACCCTGCCTATAACGTCAATCACCAGAGCTGAGGGCCGCGCAGCGCCCACCAGTCGTTTTCAATTCCCGATTCAGCAGCTCCCCTAAGCACAGGAGACCACCATGACCCAGCCGAAGTTCATCCTTGCACTTGACCAGGGCACCACCAGCAGCCGCGCCATCGTGTTTGATCACGCCGGAGACATCAAGGCAGTCGGCCAGAAGGAATTCCGTCAGATCTTTCCCCGCCCCGGCTGGGTCGAGCACGACGCCACCGAAATCTGGAGCACCCAGATCGGCGTGGCGCAGGAGGCCTTGTCCAAGGCGGGTATCCGAGCTTCAGATCTTGCAGCCATCGGTATCACGAACCAGCGTGAAACCACGCTGATCTGGGACCGTCACACCGGCAAACCCATTCACCACGCGATCGTGTGGCAGGACCGGCGCACGGCGCCCTACTGCGACGAGATCCGCGCGGAGCACGAAAGTACCTTCCAGCGCAAGACGGGCCTGGTGCTCGACGCGTACTTCAGCGGCACCAAGGTGAGGTGGCTGCTCGACAACGTGGAGGGGGCCCGCGAGCGTGCTGAACGGGGCGAACTGGCGTTCGGCACCATCGACTCCTGGCTCGTGTACAACCTGACGGGCGGCGAGCTGCACATCACAGATGCGACGAACGCCAGCCGTACGCTGCTGTACAACATCCACACCGGTGAGTGGGACGATGAACTGCTGGCAATCCTGAACGTGCCGCGCAGCGTGCTGCCCGAGGTGCGGAATTCCTCCGAGGTGTACGGTCAGACCGCCGAGGGGCTTCTGGGCGCGCGCGTGCCGATCGCCGGGATTGGTGGCGATCAGCAGGCAGCAACCTTCGGGCAGGCGTGCCTTGAAAAAGGCATGGCGAAGAACACCTACGGCACCGGCTGCTTCATGCTGATGAATACCGCGCAGGAAGCTGTGCCCAGCCAGAACAAGCTGCTGACCACCGTGGCCTGGCAGCTGAACGGTGAACGCACGTACGCGCTGGAGGGCAGCGTGTTCATCGCCGGTGCCGTGGTGCAGTGGCTGCGTGACGGGCTGGGCATCATTCGGGACAGCAGCGAGGTTGAGGCGCTCGCCCGCAGCGTCGAGAGCAGTGAGGGCGTGATGCTGGTCCCGGCGTTCGTGGGCCTGGGGGCACCCTACTGGGACAGTTATGCGCGTGGCACCATGGTGGGCATCACGCGCGGCACGACGCGCGCCCACATTGCACGTGCGGCGCTGGAAAGCGTCGCGTTCCAGTCTGCCGAGCTGCTTGAAGCGATGCAGAAGGATGCCGGGGCGCCACTCAAGGAACTGCGTGTCGACGGGGGCGCCAGCAACAACGACCTGATGATGCAGTTCCAGGCGGACATCCTGGGCGTGCCGGTCGTGCGGCCCAAGGTCACGGAGACGACCGCGCTGGGAGCGGCCTATCTGGCGGGTCTGGCGGTGGGCTTCTGGCAGAGTGCCGCAGAGATTGCGGCGCAGTGGCAGGAAGGCAAGCGGTTCGAGCCGCAGATGAAAGCCGACGAGCGTGAGCAGCTGATGACCCGTTGGAAGAAGGCGGTCAGCCGCGCCCGGGACTGGGAAGACGCCCGCTGACATGATCCTGCGGGGCGCGCCGCTGCAGCAGAGGAGACTGTGCTGCAGCGGCGCGCCCTATGAAGTCAGGCGGCTTCGCCCAGCGGAAGAAAATTCTGTAGTCCACTCCACTGAACGTATGTTCAATATGGTAGAACATACGTTCAGCTGTTTCATCTCCACTCAGGATGGTTCACCCATGACGACGATCCAGCCCGACCCCCGCGCCGCCACCGTTCAGGCCGCCACCGCCCCCCAGACCTGGGACCTCCTCGTGATCGGGGGCGGCGCCTCTGGTCTCGGCACCGCCCTGGAAGCCGCCACACGCGGCTACCGCACCCTGCTGCTCGAAGCGCACGACTACGCCAAAGGCACCAGCAGCCGCTCCACCAAACTCGTGCACGGGGGCGTGCGCTACCTGGCACAGGGCAATGTCTCCCTGGTCCGCGAGGCGCTGCATGAACGCGGTCTCCTCAAGCAGAACGCCCCACATCTCGTGCATGATCTGGGCTTCCTGATCGCCGCGTACAAATGGTGGGCCGCGCCCTTCTACGGCATCGGTCTGAAACTCTATGACCTGCTCGCCGGCCGACTGAACCTCAAAGCCAGCCGGTACGTGAACGCCACCCAGGCCCTGCACCGCACCCCCACCCTCAAACGCCAGGGCCTCAAGGGCGGCATCCTCTACTTCGACGGTCAGTTCGACGACGCCCGCCTCGCCATCACCCTGCTGCGCTCCCTGCACAACCACGGCGGCGTCGCCCTGAACCACGCGCCCGTCGTGGGCCTTATCAAGGAAAACGGCCGCGTGGTCGGCGCTCGCTTCCAGGACACCGAAACTAGCCAAGTGCACGAGGTGCGGGCCCGGGCCGTCGTGAACGCGACCGGCGTGTTCGTCGACGACATCCGGCGCATGGAGAACAGCAGCGTCAAACCGATGCTCTCCCCCAGCCAGGGCGTGCACGTGGTGGTCGACCGTCACTTCCTGCCCGGGGACAGCGCCATCATGGTACCCCGCACCGACGACGGCCGCGTCCTGTTCGCTGTGCCCTGGCATGACCACGTGGTTATCGGCACCACCGACACCCCCGTGCCGGACACCAGCCTCGAACCCCGCGCGCTGAACGAAGAGGTCGACTTCATCCTGCGCACCGCCGCGCAGTACCTGACCCCTGCCCCCACCCGCGCCGACGTCCGTAGCGTCTACGCCGGCCTGCGTCCCCTCGTCAAGGCGGCCGAAGGGACCGACACCAAGAGCCTGTCACGCGATCACGTGATCCGCATCAGTGACGGCGGCCTGATCACCCTTACCGGCGGCAAGTGGACCACCTACCGCCGCATGGGCGAGGACACCGTCAACCGCGCCGCCGCCCAGGCGGGGCTGCCCACCCGGCTGAGCCTCACCGCGGGCCTGAAACTGCACGGCGCCACCACCCAGAGCCTGCCGGACCACTGGCAGGTGTACGGCACGGACGCCGAGCGCATCCAGGCGCTGCCGGGCGCCCAGACCCCTCTGCACCCGGCGCTGCCGTATACCGAAGCGGAGGTCCGCTGGGCGGCCCGCCACGAGCAGGCCCGGACCGTGGAAGACGTGCTCTCCCGGCGGCTACGCGCGCTGCTGCTGCATGCCCGCGCCAGTATCGAGGCTGCACCCCGCACCGCCGCCCTGCTGGCCGACGAACTTGGCCGCGACCAGGCGTGGCAGGACGCTCAGGTCCGCGAGTACACGGCGCTCGCCGAGGGCTACCTGCTGAACTGAAGGGCGGCGGCCTGGGGCCTCCACTGTGACCGGTAGAGGCCCCGTCGGTTGTCTGGCAGGTTAAGCCCCCCACGTACGTGGCCGGGACCGCACGCCACCCACTCGTTCTCTCCGGCACGCTGACCAGGAACCGTTGCCGCTGACACGGCACCCGCCGGGCCACCCGACGACCCCGCCTCTCCAGGGGCACGCGAGAAGTGAACGCGCTCGCGGCCTTCACGCCACCCCTCAGGCCAGCGGACCGGCGCTGCAGGTGAGACAACAGGCAGGTCCGGCCGCGGGATCAGCGGCCCGCCCCCCGCGCTGCTCAGACCAGCGCCACTTCGGCCGGATCGCGCAGGTGGGGCAGGTTGCCGTACGGGTTTCCCAGCAGCTGGCCACGCACTGTTCCCAGCGAGAACGACCATGCGCCGCGCTCGCCGTCATCCGTGAACGGCAGCATCACAGTGTCCTCCGCCAGGTGCCAGACGCCGGTCTCACCGTCCACCAGCACGTCCAGAGCGCAGCGGATCAGGTCCTCCCGACGCACCGGGGTGACCATCACGGCGTCGTCGCTCTGCCTGGAGGTCATGACAGCCTCGGGGGTCGGGCCGGCCCGCACGATAAGGGTGTCCGGGCACAGCTGCTGCGTCAGACGTTCCACGCGCAGCAGCTGCTGGCCGCGCCGCGTGGACGGAACTGGCGTGTCGGTTTCCGTCCAGGTGTGCCCGGGTGTGCCGGCGAACACCAGCGGTGAGGAGAACACCAGCAGAGGGATCTTCAGGACCGCGCACAGCGCCGCCACCTGCCGCGCCGCCCGTATGGAAACGGCACTGGTGCACAGCGCCGCGGCCCAGGGCCGCTCCGGGCGGACGGCCTGCGCCAGGCTCTGGGGGGTCCAGCGCGGCAGATGCGTGTGCCGCAGGCCGCGCACGTCACAGGCGCGCCGCAGCGGACCTGTGAGCGGCCCACGCCCCAGCACCAGCAGGGGCGGCCCGGTGGGTTCCTCACCTTCAACGGGACCCGCTGGTGTGTACAGCAGGCGCTCGGGCCGGGCCCACCAGCCCACGCCCCGGGCGAGCACCGGCACCGGCGTGCCGTGCGCCAGGGCCTGCGCCAGGCGGGCCATGGCCGTCGGGCGGGGGCAGGCGCCGCGAATGTCGAACAGGCCGCTTTCGTAGTGCCCGTCCCGCCGGGTCAGCAGACTGTGCCACTCGAACGCGCCGTACGCCGCCCAGACCGTCACGGCGCGGACATCAGCGCCGGCAGCGTGCGCGGCCACCGCGCCCTGCCACGCGCCGTGCAGCCAGCGCATCTGCTCCTCACGGGTGCAGTGCAGCTGCACTTCCGTGATCGCCATGGGCAGCCCGTACCGCTCGTGGGCTTCTATAAGCCGGGCACCTGGCCCGCCGTGCCGGGCACCCATCACCCGGACGGCTTCCACGTCTGCGTAGCGTTGCCTGTGATTCCCGCCGTGCGTGCGTTCCGGGTAGCGGTCGAGGTGTTCATCCAGGAACCGTTCGCTAGTGACGTACACGTTCAGGCCCAGGAGGTCCGGCGGGCACGGCCGCTCGACGAACCAGCGCAGGTCCTCCTCGGTGGCCCCGACTGACAGCAGGTAGCGGTACATGGGGTGGCGGTCGTCCACGCGGCCCAGCAGCAGGTCGAAACTCAGCCAGCGGCGCTCGTTCTCAAAGGCAGCCTGGTCCTGCAGGGCCGGCGTGCTGAACACCCGCCCGAGGTCCTCGGTCTGCACGAGCTGCGCTGCGGGCTGCACCTCCCGGATGGCGTCCATGCTCAGGACGGTGGCCATCAGCTGGTGTTTCAGCGCCGTCCACCAGCTGCGCGGGTCACGGGCGTGTGGGTGCCACACGCCGTACAGCGCGCTGAAACGGGCGGTGGTAAGGGGTTCGTTCACAGGCGTATACGCCTGGACCTGGGGGTAGCGCTCTGCCACGCTGCGCGCGAAGGACACGAGCCCGGAAACGAACGCCGGGTCCAGCAGGTGAATGGGGGCGGGCCCGCCCCCGTGATGAACAAGGCCCACGATGGCGTCCACGCCGCGGGCCTCCAGGCGCGCCAGGGCGTGGTCACTCCAGGCCCAGTCCGGTGGACGGTGCGGCGCGGTGCGTTCCCACAGCACCGGCAGCCTTACCCCGCGGATGCCCAGGTCAGCGAGCCGGTCCATGTCGCCGGACCGGGCTGCGCAGCCGCTCAGGGCCAGCTGATCCAGGTGCAGGTCGCCGGCGCGGCTGACCGTGGCTTCCAGTCCAGCCCACAGGACTGGACGGCCACGATCAGCGCCGCGTGCTGCGTCCACCACTCAGGCCGGCAAGTCCGGCCAGGCCGAGGAAGCCCAGGATGCCCCAGGGAAACGGGTTGCCGCGCGTGTCCTCCGACGGCGAAGGCGCGGCGTCGGTGTTGTTGCTGGTGGTGGCGGCGTCAATGCCGGTCGAGTCCGTCTCAGGCGACTGCGTGCCGGTGGCGTCGGTGCCGGTGGCCGTGGTGGCGCCGCCGGTCGCGTCTCCACTGGAGGACTCGTCGGTGCTGTCGGCGCCGATGGATTCGGTGTCCTCGGCACCGTCCTCGCCGGTGCCGCCGGTGTCCGGCTCGGTGGCGGTACTGCTGGTGTCGGTACTGTTGGTGTCCGCGCCGGTGGAGTCGGTTCCAGTGGCTGTGTTCGTGGTGGTCGAGGTTTCCGTGCCGGGTGTGGCAGGGTCAGTCTGCGCGGCGGCGGCGCCGAGCAGCAGGGTGACGGTCAGGGCCAGTGCTTTCACGATGTGCCTCCTTGTCCCGCGAGTATTGAGCTGCAGGTCTGCTGCAGCATGAAGCACATCGGTTCGGTTCCACAGCCTCCTTGTGTACCATCACAAAAAAATGTGAAGCTCATCTCAAGGTTCGCGGCCCGAATCTAGAAGGTGGGTGAGGATGATTTAGGCAGCGCCACCCAGAAGCGGGCCCCTTCGCCTTCCTTACCTTCGGCCCAGACGCGTCCACCATGGCGCAGGACGCCCCGTTTGACGTGGGCGAGGCCGAGTCCCAGACCGGGGTAGTCGGCGGCCGGATGAAGGCGCTCAAAGATGGTGAACAGGCGGTCTTTCTGCCGCATGTTGAATCCGGCGCCGTTGTCGGCCACGCCAATCACGTGTTCGGTTGCCGTTTCGCGGACGAGGATGCTGATGGTGGCGGGGTTCCGGCCGGCGGTGAATTTAGCTGCGTTGTCGAGCAACTGCGTGAAGATCAGGGTCAGGATGCGGCTGTCCCCTGTGACGTCCGGGAGGGGGTCCTGCGTCCAGATGACCGGGCGGCCTGCCAGCGTGGGCTGACTCCGTTTGCGGACGTCCTGCATGAGCCGTTCGAGATTCACCGGTTGAAAACGGGCCCGCTGGCGGCCGACGCGGAAGTACGTCGAGAGGGCGTTCATGAGTCGGTTCATCTGCTCCACGCTGCTCAGCACGGCGGCGGTGTCCTGGGGGTCGTACTGTTCAGTGAGGCGCTGGGCGTGCTCCGCAGCGCGGCGCAGGGGCGTCTGCAGGCCGCGGGTCACGGCGTGAACGAAGGACTCGAGCTCCCCGTTGAGATGCATAACCTGCGCGGTGCGCTGCTGCACGCGGTCTTCCAGACTGCGGTTCAGGTCGCTGATGGTGCGCTGCGCTGCGTGAAGAGCGCTGATGTCGGTCAGGGTGATACGCACGAGGCGTGGTTCGGAGTGCGCGAGGGCCTCTCCGTCTACCTGCACTGTCGTCACGTCGGCCGCGCCCAGCAGTTCCAGTTCGACCCGGGCGCCGCCCTGCGGGTTGTCCAGAGCGCGGCGCAGGAACGTCGCGAAGCTGGTCCGGGAGCGTTCGGCCACAGACATGGCGAAGCGCCGGCCCATCAGACGGGTGAGGGGCAGCTGGAGCAGCTGCGCGGCGGCGTGGTTGGCATTCAGGATGACGCCCTGCTCATTGATGACGCAGTAGCCCACTGGGGCGTGGTCGTACAGGTCCTGATAAAGGTGGCAGCGCTCCTGAAGCTCCTTATTCGCGCGCTGCAGTTCCAGCAGCTGTGCTGAAAGTGACAGGTGGTGCAGGTCCTGCCCTTGGGAGGGAAGCGGGAAAGCGCTGAGTGGCGTATGGGTGTCCGGAAGGTCGTCCGCAGGGGTGGGGTGGGGGGGGTGGTCAGGATCCACTCAGGTCTCCGGGAGGTCGGGGCGCACGCAGAGGGGCACAGGGCAGTGTCAGCGGAGCGGCAGGTTGAGGATGAACCGGGCTGAGCAGCTCTCCACAGGCAGCTTCGTGCGTTTGACGGCCGACTAAATGAGGTCTGAATAAAGGTAAATAAACAAAAGTGATCGTAGAAATGAGCTCATTATTGGCAAAATTTCATTAAATCTGAAAAATCCTCATATAAAGGGAACGGCTCTGAAAATAGCTGGAGTGCCGTTGTGACAAATGCGACAAAAAGTCGTGATACGCAGCGAATTGCACACAATCTGCCCTCTTTTCAGACTGCACTTTCCATGTGAATTGCATAAATCCGACTTCACCAGATTCTGTCGTGGGGCATGCTAACGCTGAGGAAGTCGGAAAACATCGTCTGGAACGCGGGATTTATATTCAGGGCCTCACCGTGTGTACGTCCGGAGTGTGAAAGGAGAGTGCCGCTATGTCCCCAACCTCGCCGACTCCAACCAATGAACCGGCTCTGATCGTCCTGTCCCACCTGCGCTGGTCCTTCGTGTTCCAGCGTCCCCAACACCTGATGACCCGCGCCGCCCGCACACGCCGCGTATTTTTTGTTGAAGAGCCCCACTTCGGCCCCGGTCCGGACCGCCTGAACCTTCAGCACACGCCCAGCGGTGTGCTCGTGTGCACCCCCCACCTGGAAGAAGGCCACAGTGCCGACGTCTCCCAGGCCCGCACCGCGAACCTGCTCTCCGCGCTCGTCACGGCCGAAGGGCTCGGCACCTACGACCTGTGGGTGTACGCCCCCATGGAATGGCCGGTGGCCGCGCAGCTGCGTCCCCGCCTCGTCATCTACGACTGCATGGATGAACTGGCGAACTTCGCCGGCGCCTCCCCAGTCCTGCCCGCCCGTGAGGCGCAGGTCATGGCCCGCGCAGACGTGGTGTTCACCGGCGGGCACCGCCTGTACCAGTCCAAGGCGCTCAAGCACAGCAACGTGCATCCCTTCCCCTCCAGCGTGGATGTCGCCCATTTCAGCCGCGCCCGCCAGAACCTCCCGGACCCCGCCGACCAGCGCGACCTGCCTTTCCCGCGCCTCGGGTTTGCCGGCGTGATCGACGAACGGCTCGACCGTGACCTGCTGGCCGCCACGGCCGCCCGGCACCCCGACTGCCAGTTCGTGATGCTGGGACCCGTCGTGAAGATCAACCCGGCTGACCTGCCGCAGCGCGACAACATTCACTACCTCGGCATGAAGGACTACGCGGACCTGCCGGCCTACATGGCGCACTGGAACGCCGCACTGATGCCCTTCGCGCGCAACGCCGCCACGGAATTCATCAGCCCGACCAAAACGCCCGAGTACCTCTCCGCCGGGCTGGACGTGATCTCCACCGGGATTCACGACGTGGTCCGCCCATACGGTGAGCGCGGCCTGGTCCGCATCGCCGACGGTGCCGACGCCTTCGCTCAGGCCTGCGCCGACGCCCTGCACGAACAGCGCGCCAAGAACCGCGAGTGGCGCACCCGTGTGGACTCGTTCCTGGCCGACCTGTCCTGGGACCACACCTGGCAGGGCATGCAGGAACAACTGCGCCGCGCAGCCCGTGCCCGCGCCGCGCGCCCCGCCACCCGCGCCGCGCCGCAACCCACCGCTGGAGCGGCACATGACTGACCGCCCACAGAGCGAGCCCTTCGACTTTCTCATCGTGGGCGCCGGCTTCGCCGGCGCGGTGCTTGCCGAGCGTTTCGCGCGTGACGCAGGCGCCCGCGTCCTGATCGTCGACCGCCGACCCCACATCGGCGGCAACGCCTACGACTGCCACGACGACGCAGGCGTCCTGATCCACCCGTACGGCCCGCACATCTTTCACACTAACAGCAAGGACGTGCTGGATTACCTTTCACAGTTTACGGCGTGGCGCCCCTACCAGCACCGCGTGCTGGCCAGCGTGGACGGCCAGCTGCTGCCGCTCCCAATCAACCTGGACACCGTCAACCGCCTGTACGGCCTGAATCTTACGTCCAACGAACTCGACTCGTACTTCGCGTCCGTCGCGGAGGACGTCGGCGCAGTACGCACCAGCGAGGACGTGGTGGTCGGCAAGGTCGGCCGTGACCTGTACAACAAGTTCTTCCGCGGGTACACCCGCAAGCAGTGGGGCCTGGACCCCAGCGAACTCGACGCGTCCGTGACCGCCCGCGTCCCGACCCGCACCAACCGCGACGACCGGTACTTCACCGACACGTACCAGATGATGCCGCTGCACGGGTACACCCGCATGTTCCAGCGCATGCTCGACCACCCGAACATCAAGGTCATGCTGAACACCGACTACCGCGAGATCCAGGACCTCGTGCCCTGGCGGCACATGATCTACACCGGGCCGGTCGACGCGTACTTCGACTACTGCTACGGCCGGCTGCCGTACCGCAGCCTGGAGTTCGTGCATGAAACGCACGACACCCCGCAGTTCCAGGCGGTCGGCACCGTGAACCACCCGAACGACTACGCCTTCACGCGCGTCAGCGAGTTCAAACACATCACCGGGCAGCAGCACAGCAAAACCAGTGTGGTGTACGAGTTCCCCACCGACAGCGGCGACCCGTACTACCCCGTGCCCCGCCCGGAGAACGCGGAACTGTACTCCCAGTACGAAGCACTGACCCGCGACCGGCGCAACGTGACCTTCGTGGGCCGCCTCGCCACCTACCGTTACTACAACATGGACCAGGTGGTCGCGCAGGCCCTCGCCACCTACCGCCGCATGAGGGCCGTCCCGGCATGACCCCCCCCGGCGGCGCCGATGCGCCCGCCAGTGTCACCCCGGACACCTGGCTGGAACTGCTCGACGCGCTGCAGCATCAATCCTGGAACCCGGCGCTGCGCCGCTTCCGCTCCCCGTACGTGTTCCGGGGGCAGGGGCGGGCAGCGCCGCTCACCACCAGCCTGCAGCGCCTCACGCCGCAGGCCAGCGAGCTGGAACGGCACGTGGTGCGCGCCTTCCGCAAATACGCGCTGGGAACCAGCGCCCCGCAGGATTCCGTGTGGGCGTGGCTGGCCCTGGGCCAGCACCACGGGTTGCCCACCCGCCTCCTGGACTGGACGTACTCACCGCTCGTGGCCCTGCACTTTGCCACCCTCAGCCTGCGCGACGCTGACCAGGACGGCGTGATCTGGATGCTGGACCACGCCCGCATCCGCGACACGCTTCCGGCGAACCTTCAGGACGTCCTGGAACGTGAGGGCAGCACCGTGTTCACCAGTGACCTCCTGACCCTTCTCTCCGCGCAGCATGCCCGGGACACCGACCTGCCCTTTGACCGTGAGATGGGTTGGCTGACCTCACTGAGCCCCGATCGGCCCTTCCTGATGTTCCTGGAGCCCCCGTCCCTGGACGCCCGCGTGATCGCCCAGGCCGCGCTGTTCTCGCTGCTCTCGCACACCGTCGCGTCACTCGAGGACTGGATCACTGCCCACCCGGACACGGCGCGGCAGGTGGTGGTGCCGGCCGCGCTGAAAGCCGAGGTGCGCGACCGCCTGGACCAGATGAACATCACCGAACGGACGCTGTTTCCCGACCTGGGCGGCCTGAGCGCCTGGCTGGCCCGCTACTACCGCGCGGCGCCCGAGGAGGACATCCCATGAAACGCTTCTGGCGGGACAACGGCCTGTCAACCGTGCTGCTGGCGTTCTTCGTGGTGTTCTGGGCTGCGCAGTTCCTCACCGGGTGGCACGTGCACAATGGCGAGCTCAAAGACGCTGGCCAGCACACCCTCTCAGCGCTGGACTACTTGCTCAGCTCGCATTTCTGGGCTGCCACCGCTGAAAACTGGGAGAGTGAATTCCTTCAGATGGCCGCTTACGTGGTCCTGACCATTCATCTGCGTCAGCGGGGCTCTGCCGAGTCCAACCCATACACGGACGACCCGGACGCCGACCCCCCTGAAACCGGCGGCAGCTTCTGGCGCCGCAACGGCCTGAGCCTCACCCTCACCACCCTGTTCGTGAGCGCCATGGCGCTGCACCTCGTCGGTTCCTGGCGGTCACACAATGCCGAACGCCTCAGCCACGGTGAGGCCACGCAGTCCCTGGCGACGTTCATCGGGCAGCCCGACTTCTGGTTCGAGTCCTTCCAGAACTGGCAGAGTGAGTTTCTCGCGGTGGTCACCCTGGTAGTGCTCACCATCAAACTCCGGCAGGTAGGGTCCTCCCAGTCCAAGCAGCTGTCCGATCCGGACAGCAAAACCGGATCGTAAGACCAGCGGAATTCATCAGCTTCGAGAGGCGACGTGATCCTTCATACCAGCCCCGGGCGACCTTTATTCACTCCCCCGCCCTCCTCCTGCTCCCCTGGACAGGACCGGTCAGGAGCGGTGCGGTTGAGCCTCCCACCACCGTGCTGGGCGCAGCTGTGTCCCGCCCAGCACAAGGCAGCCTGAACTTTTGAGGACGGCCTGCCCATTGAAGACGCATCTTGCCGAAGCGCAACTGCACGGCGCAGCCCTGGCCTTCCTGGCCTCGCACGGTGACCGGGCTGACAAGGGCAAGGGCGACCCATCAGCCGCCTCGAGACCTGAAGGTCTATCGAAGCCCATGACAGGAGGAGCTGGTCGCCGTGCATCCGAATCCTGGCCGCGTAGCCCAGTCTGCAAGGACACAGCTCGATCAGCCGCTTCGCACAGCCGGAGATGCGCGGGCTCACCTGAAGCCCCGGCCCCCACTCGGTTCGTGGACACGGGCCGGGCACACGCGCTGAGGGCCCGGCTTCACCCGGCGCGCGGCCTAGAGCAGCCCCTTGAGTTCGTGTTCCGTGATGTTCAGGTATACGGCGTCCCCAACGTTCTGCACCGAGTCCAGGGGAATGAAATGGTGGTGCCCATCTGGTTTGACTTCCGTGCGTATGTACAGGCCGTCGACCTCGTCCACGATTCCCGCCACCACACCGTCACTGCACACGATTTTCAGGCCTGCCCGGATGTCTGCCTGCGTCATTTTCTGTCCTCCTGGCCCGTGCCTGGGGCCTGTTCCTGCTGCACCTGGGCGTAACTTGCGGGTGCGGACGGGGCGAGCTGCCCCTCCTTGCCGAGCGACGCGCCGGTCGTCCAGCAGCCTTCCGGTGGCGCGGTGCCGTGCACGCCGGTCAGCGGGACGTCGTAACTGAATTTCACGTGCTCCACCTCCTGCTTAAGCGAACTTGGAATGGGTAGCGTGCCCTCGAGCCTGCCCACCTCTTCAATCACGGCCAGCCACTGCTGCTGGTGCATGGTGCCGCGTGCAATCAGGAACCTCAGCATGTCCCGGGACTTCACGGGGCCATGGGCGCTGAAGGCCTGGAAGAGGTTTTGCAGGCACGCGCAAATTTCGCCTCCCGCCCCGCCCGTAGCCCGCCATCGCACCCGTGCGAAACGGAAAACAGGGGTATCGCTCCGGACGGGGTTGTCCCAGTAGAGCATGCTGTTCTTTAGGAAGGCCAGGGCATGGCACCCTGCTTATCGTGAATGGATGGGGTCGACGGCTGTGGTGAGGCCCTGCCCAGCTTCACCCGCAGGGCGTCCCCCAGCCATGAGCGGCCGTTCAAGGCGCCTGCGGAAATCCCCGCAGCTGAAATCTACTTTTCCCGAAGGCGCGTTAACCGTTTCGTCGACACGTCAACCCGAAGGACGTCGGCCACTGCCTGATCAGGAGAATTCTGACTTCTTAGAGCGCTGGCGTGCCTGCTCAGATCGATTCCAGGAGCCCGTCTATGGCGGGGCGCTGGGCTGACCGCTGCCGGTCATGGGATGCCGGTGCCCGTCTGCTGCTTGGGGCGGCGTGCCACCGCCCACCACACCAGTTCGCCCAGCCTGGCTTGCACGTCAGGGGTCGGGAGCTGAGTTCCCGTAGGGGTGAGTCCTGCTGCCACGCGGCGGTGAAGTCGTGACCCTGCTATGTATGCTGCTGCGAGCGGCGCGGACTGGGCCGCCGTCGGGCTTGACGTCAGGCGTCCAGCCGAAGGGCCAGGCAAAAGGAAACTCAATGTCTGAGGGGCACAGGGGAGGAGGTGCGTCAGCTGTGGTTGGGCCGCTCTTCCGGGCACGGCTCGATGAATTCCACGTCCAGCCAGTCCTCGGCGGCTCCCAGGTCATCTCCGGAACTCACAAGCTGCTCGCGCCATAGCGCCCAGACGGCCGCGCGCAGATCGTCGTGGCAGCCCAGCAGGTCGGCCAAGTACGCCCGCGTTTCCGGGATGGGCGCGTTCCGGGCGCTGCCGTGATCGGCGCGGTACGCGGCGTCCAGCAGGTCGGCGATTTCTACGGGCGTCAGGGCGGGTTCGGTCATGACGGCACCCTACCCGAGTTGGTGCCGGTCAGGACGTGTGCGCTGCGGTCTGCCGGTGGTACCTCTGGGCCTGCCGGCGCCGTTTCTCGGTGTACATCGCTTCGTCCGTCTGGTGAAGCAGGCCCAGCACACCGCCGGCCGGGCAGGGGCCTGCCGGGACGGCCGTGACACCCACGCTGGCTCCCAGTGAGACGGTCGTCACCTGACGCGCCGCGAGCACCGCGATGTCCACGTGTTCGAGCGTGTCGTCTTCACTAAGGGAATCCAACAGCAGGGCGAACTCGTCACCGCCGTACCGGTAGGCGCGGCCGTGCTCGCGAATCTCGTGGTGCAGGGCCGCTGCGAAGACCTGCAGCACCCGGTCACCCTGCCCGTGCCCTTCCACGTCATTGACCTGCTTGAAGCCGTCCAGGTCGATGAGGGCGAGGGTGAAGGACCCGCCGGTCTGCACGCGGGCGGCAAGTTCATCGTCGAACGCGCGGCGGTTCGGGATGCCGGTCAGCGGGTCCTGCCGGGCGGCCTGCTGACTGGCGTCAAGGGTGGTCTGGCGGACCAGGGCGGCGCGGACGCTCCGGCCGGCGGCGTCCAGCAGGGCGCGGTCACTGGCGCGCCACGCGTCGCGGCTGCCCCGCTCGGCACGCACGGCGATCAGGAGGTACGTGGTGTCACCGTGCTGCCCGAGCGGCACCCACGCCGCGGCTTTCAGTCCTGCGGCCACGCCGTCCGGCAGGGCGCCCGGGTGCGTGGCGTAGTCGTCGAGGTACGTGGTTTTCGTGACGTGACGCAGGCTGCGGGTGACCCCGCCCGCCAGGGCGGGCAGGCGCTCGGCAAAGTCCAGCAGGGCGGGGTTGGTGCCGGGCTGGTGGTGCGCGACCTGAATGGTCATCTGATCGTTCTGGAACGCGATGAGGCCCGTCCAGTCGGCGTACACTGCTTCGCCCAGCGCGCCGGCGACGGTCAGGGTGACTTCCTGTGGGGTGAGGCTGGCGTCGAGCAGGGCGTTGATGTGTTCCAGCACCTCGGCGTGCGCCACGACCTGCTGCAGGTCGTGCAGCTGGTGCTTCTGGCTGCTCACGTGACCTTCCAGCGTGCGGACCTGCAGGCGCAGTTCGAGTTCATCCACGGCCAGGGCGGCGAGGTCCTGAAGGGCCGCTTCGTCCTCGGGGTCCAGGGTGCGGGGTTCGGAGCTGAAAACGCACAGTGTACCGATGTTATGCCCGCCTGGCGTGATGAGGGGGGCGCCGGCGTACATGCGGACCTGCGGGTCGCCCAGCACCATGCGGCTGTTCCTGAATCTGGGGTCCTGCCGGGCGTCGGGGACGCTCAGGACGCTGTCGCCCAGGATGGTCCAGGCGCACAGTGAATCTTCACGCGGGGCGGCGGTGTCGCAGACGCCGAAACAGGATTTCCCCCATTGCCGGTCCTGATCCACGAAGTTCAGGGCGACGCCGGGGACACGCAGCGTCCGCGCTGTCAGGCGGGTCAGGCGGTCGAAGGTCTCCTCGCTGGCGGTGTCGAGAATGTCGTACCGCGCGAGCGCCAGCAGGCGCGCGTATTCCTGCTCTGGCAGTGGGGCGCTCGTCATGGGTGGAGTGTACCGGCGCCTTCCTTTCAGAGTTCTTGCTTGGCCACTGCGGCGCGCACACACTGGGGCCTTCATGTGAACTTCAGTCCGTCACACTCCCGGCCTGAGGAGGTCACCAACGGTCGTTCATGCGTTTATGGCCCGCCGCGCCAGTGGGCTGCGTGAGCATGGCGGCGCAACACCCGGCAGAACAAGGAGGCAAGATGACCGCGTTGAACGAACTGAAGGACCTGTACGTTGAGCAGCTTCGTGACCTGCACTCGGCGGAAACGCAGCTGCTGACCGCCCTGCCCAGGATGGAGGCGGCGGCCACGGACCCTCAGCTGAAAGCCGGTTTTCACCTGCACCTGGAGCAGACCCAGCAGCAGGTGAACCGTCTGGAGTCCATCTTCGCTGATCTGGGTGTGTCGCCGGGCGGTCACGTGTGCAAGGCCATGCAGGGCCTGATCGCTGAGGGTGCGGAGATGATCGGGACGCAGGCGCCGCCCGCCGTGAAGGACGCCGGCCTGATCGCCTGCGCGCAGCGCGTGGAGCACTACGAGATCGCCGGGTACGGCACGGTGGCGCGTTACGCGCAGGTCCTGGGGTTGCAGCAGCACCTGGAGACGCTGCGCGCCACCGAGGTGGAGGAGAAGCAGACGGACACCAAACTGACTGAACTGTCCGACACCATCAACCAGGCTGCCCTGCGCGGCTGAAGCAGGGTCGGCTATTTGTCCGTGGCACCGCCCGGTCTGCCTCTCAGGGCGGGCCGGGCGGTCCCCGTGTGATGGCCGGTGCCGGCGGGGGTGCGGTGCTGCCGCGCTGGATCAGGCGGGCCGTCAGCACGACGTGCGGGCCGGGCAGCTCGCCGTGGCCGAGCAGCGCGAGCATCTGGCGGGCGGCCTGCTCGGCCATGGCTTCGACGGGCTGTTCGAGGACGGTGATGGGCGGGTCCACGAGGCTCGTCCAGGGGTAGTTGTCGAAGGTGACGAGACTCAGGTCATGCGGGAGGCGCAGGCCGCGTTCACGCAGCGCGCGGTACGCGCCGGACGCCTGCGCGCCGGTCAGCGCAATCAGGGCGGTGGGGGGCGCGGGCAGGTTCAGCAGGTCGTGGGTCAGGCGGTAGGCGGTGTCTTCGGTGAGCAGTGTGATCTGCTGGTATTCGGCCGGTACGGTGAGGCCCAGGGCGTTCATGATGTCGGGAAAGGCGCGGCTGCGTTCCTCGGGGTGAATCACCGGGTGGTACGTGCCGAGCGCGGCGATGCGGCGGTGGCCCAGGGCGTGCAGGTGGGTCACGGCCTCGCGCATGGCGCCGGCGTTGTCGAGGGTGACGCTGGGCGCGTCGTGGTGGGGCGGGCGGTAGTCGAATTCGGTGATGGCGACGCCGCGCGAGAGGAGCCGGGCGAGGTACTCGTGACTGTCCTGCCCGTAGCCGGGGCGGAGCATGATGCCCGCGACGCGCTGACCGTACAGGCGGCGCAGTTCGGGCAGTTCGCGCTGGGCGCTGTATTCGTTCTCGCTGAGGATCAGGGTGTAGCCGGCTTCGGCCAGGACGTGGGCGGTGGTGCGGGCGAACTGCGCGAAGAAAGGTTCGAGAATGCTGCCGACGATCAGGCCGACGGTGGTGCTCTGGCCGCCGCGGAGGCTGCCGGCGCGCTGGTCGGGTTCGTAGTGCAGCTGCGCGATGGCCTGCTGGACGCGGGCGAGGGTGTCCGGCGTGAGTTTGTCGGGCTCTTTCAGGGCGCGTTTGGCGGTGGTGGGGGAGACGCCGGCCAAGCGGGCGACGTCCTGAATGGTAGACACGCGTGAATTGTAGGTGCTGGCGCCCTCCGCACTCAAGGGGTGGACTCGAGACCATTTTCACTTGTTGCCTCCAGGGGTAGCACCTGTAGACAGATCGAAAGAGGTATGGTTCACTAATGGACACGAGACCATTCGCTTTGATTCAGGTGAGCCGTCACCTGAAACCGCGCTGCTGACCCGGACGCGGCCGCCCCACGTCACTGCCCCACGCCGGGCAGCTTCACCTGGAGGAACCCCATGCACCGAATTGCCCTGCTGGCCCTGACCGCCGCCCTGAGCACCCAGGCCACCGCCGCGACCATCACCATCGCTACCGTGAACAACCCTGACATGGTCACCATGCAGAAGCTCACCCCCGAGTTCAACAAGAAATACCCGGACATCCAGGTCAAGTGGGTCACCCTCCCCGAAAACGAACTGCGGCAGAAAATCACCCTGGACGTCGCCAGCGGCGCCGGCTCCTTCGACATCGCCACCGTGGGCGCGTACGAAGTGCCGATCTGGGCCAAGAACGGCTGGCTTGCCCCCCTCACGCCGCTGTTCGCCAAGAACGCCGCCCTGGCCAAGAGCTACAACGTCGCCGACATTCTCCCAGGCGTCCGCTCGGCCCTCACCGTCAACGGCAACCTGTACGCCGTGCCCTTCTACGCCGAGAGCTCCATGACCTTCTACAACAAGGACCTCTTCAAGGCCGCCGGCCTCACCATGCCTGCCAACCCCACCTGGACGCAGGTGCAGACCTTCGCCAGCAAGATCCACAATCCCGCCAAGGGCGTGTACGGCGTGTGCCTGCGCGGCCTGCCCGGCTGGGGCGAGAACATGGCCCTGTTCTCCACCATGGTGAACACCTTCGGCGGCCGCTGGTTCGACCCGAGCTGGCAGGCGCAGCTGAACAGCCCGGCCTGGAAGAACGCCATGACCTTCTACGTGAATCTCGTCAAACGCTACGGCCCTCCCGGCGCCACCGGCAACGGCTTTACCGAGAACCTCACCCTGATGAGCCAGGGCAAGTGCGGCATGTGGGTGGACGCCACCGTCGCCGCCGGCTTCCTCAGCGATCCCAGCAGCAGCAAGATCACGAAGTCCGTCGGTTTCGCCGCCGCGCCCACCAGCACCACCCCCCGCGGCAGCAACTGGTACTGGAGCTGGAACCTCGCCATTCCCAAGAGCACCAAACAGGAAGACGCGGCCTTCAAGTTCATCACCTGGGCCACCAGCCAGGAGTACATCGCCCTGGTCGCCAAAACCAAGGGCACCTGGGCCAGCGTCCCCCCCGGCACCCGCACCAGCACGTACAGCAACGCCAACTACAAGAAGGCCGCCGGGGCGTTCAGCGGCCAGGTGCTCAGCGCCATCAACCGCGCCGACGTGAACAAGGCCACCAAGGACCCCGTGCCGTACACCGGCATCCAGTACGTCGCCATTCCTGAATTCCAGGCGCTCGGCACGCAGGTCGGCCAGTACCTCGCCGGCGCCCTGAGCGGCCAGTACAGCGTTGACCAGGCCCTGAAACTCGCCCAGGACGCCGCGACCAAAACCGCGCGCGAAGGCGGCTATCAGAAGTAAGGCGCCCCGCACCGCCACACCCGGGGAGGCCCGCGGCGACGCGCCCGGCCTCCCCAACCCGTCCCACCGCAGGAGGTGACCCCATGACCGCGACCGCCGCCGCCCACGCCGGTACACGCCCCTCACCCAAACGCGGACTGCGCCTGACGCCCATGGCCCTGATCTGGCCGGCGATGCTGTACCTGATCCTCACGACGCAGGTGCCGTTCTTCATGACGGTGTACTACTCCTTCTTCCGGTACAACCTCGCCATTCCCGGCGCGCGGCCCTTCGTGGGCCTGGACAACTACCGCAACCTGCTGAGTGACCCGCAGAACCTGCACATCCTCGGCAACACCGTCGTGCTGGCCGGCGGCACCCTGCTGCTCACGCTGCTGCTGGGCGCCACGCTGGCCCTGCTGCTCAACCGGGACTTCCCCGGGCGGGCCCTGCTGCGCACCCTGCTGATCTCGTCGTTCCTGATCATGCCGGTCGTCACGGCCGTCGTGTGGAAGAACATGCTCCTGAACCCCGTGTTCGGCTTCTTCTCCTGGCTCGTCACCCGGCTGGGCGGCCACCCCGTCGACTGGCTGGCGCAGTACCCCATGGCGAGCGTCATCGGCATGATCACCTGGGAGTGGACGCCCTTCGCCATGCTGATCCTCCTGACCGGCCTGCAGAGCCTCCCGGACGACCAGCTTGAAGCCGCGCGCCTCGACGGCGCCAGCCCCTGGCAGGAATTCCGGTACGTGGTGCTGCCCCACTGGACGCAGGCGATCCAGGTGGTGGTCCTGATGGAAACCATCGCGCTGCTGCAGGTGTACGGCGAGATCTACGGCTCCACGTCCGGCGGACCCGGCATCGCCACCACGAACCTGCCGTACTTCATCTACCAGAAGGCCTTCGCCGAGTACAACATCGGCCTCGCCAGCGCCGCAGGCGTGATCACCGTGGTGCTCACGAACCTGCTCGCCGTGTACCTGCTGAAACTCATCAGCCGCACCCACAGCGGCCGGGGAGACTGACCATGCCCGCACCCCACCTGCCCCGTCACCGCCTGCAGGGCGGCCTGCTGACCCTGCTCACCTACCTGCTCGCCCTGGCGTTCCTGTTCCCGCTGGTGTGGATGTTCATGGCCGCCTTCAAGACCGAAGCGCAGGCCTTCGCCGTTCCGCCCGTGTTCGTCTTCACGCCCGTCTTCGAGAACTTCCAGCACGCCCTGGGCAGTTACTTTCCGGCGCTGCGCAACTCGCTTGTGGCCGCAGTGGGCAGCACCGTGCTCGCGTTCATCCTGGGCCTGCCGGCCGCCTTCGCGCTCGCGGTGTACCCCACCCGGCGCGCGCAGGGCGTGCTCACGTGGATGCTCTCCACGAAATTCATGCCGGCCGTCGGCGTGATCGTGCCGCTGTTCCTGCTGTTCCGCAACCTCCACCTGCTCGACACCCTCCCGGGACTGATCCTGATGTACACCACCATGAACCTCCCGCTGGTCGTGTGGATGATGCACTCCTACATGACCGAGATCCCCTACGCCATCTACGAGGCCGCGAAGGTGGACGGCGCCAGCGTCGCCCAGGAGTTCTTCGGCATTGCCATGCCGCTCTCCACGCCCGGCATGGCCGCCACCGCCCTGCTGTGCCTGATTTTCGCGTGGAACGAGGTGTTCTTCGCCCTGAACCTCACGAACAGCGACGCGGCGCCGCTGAGCGTATTCATCAGCCAGTTCAAGACCAGCGAGGGCCTGTTCTGGGCGCAGATGAGCGCCGCCGCCACCCTCACCGTGCTGCCGGTCCTGATCTTCGGCTGGGTGGCGCAGCGTCAACTGGTGCGCGGCCTGAGCTTCGGAGCTGTGAAATGACCCGCACCAT
Organism: Deinococcus taeanensis; assembly: GCF_020229735.1. Taxonomy (NCBI): domain Bacteria; kingdom Thermotogati; phylum Deinococcota; class Deinococci; order Deinococcales; family Deinococcaceae; genus Deinococcus; species Deinococcus taeanensis. The sequence goes on from NZ_CP083458.1 coordinate 56,683, forward strand.
GCCCGCCGCCGTGATCACCGCCCCCGGCCAGGTGGAGCAGCGCGAACTGCCCGTCCCTGACCCCGGCCCCGGCCAGGTGCGGATCCGCGTTCACGCCACCGGCGTGTGCGGCACCGACCTGCACCTGCTGCACGGCCATTTCGGCGCGCAGTTCCCGCTGGTCGCCGGCCACGAGATCAGCGGCACCGTCGACGCCGTGGGCGCCGGCGTGCTGAACGTCCGGGAGGGCGACCCCGTCACCGTGGACCCCAACCTGTACTGCGGGCAGTGCCACGCCTGCCAGCGCGGCCTGTTCCAGCACTGCGAGCACCACGAGGCGCTCGGGGTCACGCTGCCCGGCGGCTTCGCCACCCACACCCTGTGCCCCGCCACGAACGTGTACCCCGCCCACGGCCTCACCCTGGACCAGGCGGCGTTCGCAGAACCGCTGGGCTGCGTGGCGTGGGGCATGCAGCGCCTGCGGCCCCGCCCCGGCAGCACCGCCCTGGTGTTCGGCGCGGGCGCCATCGGGCTGCTGCTCATGCAGGGCCTCCAGGCGAGCGGCTGCAGCCGCGTGACCGTCGTGGATCCCGTCGAGGGCCGCCTCGCCCTGGCGCGCACCCTGGGCGCCACGCACACCCTCACCCCGCACGCCGCGCTGCGCGAGGAACTCCTCGACCTCTTCCCGCACGGCTTCGACGTGACGAGCGAAGCGACTGGGGTGCCTGACGTCGTGCAGGGCCTTCCCGCCCTGACCGCCGTGGGCGGCAGCGTCCTGGTGTTCGGCGTGGCCCCCGAAGGCGCCACCGTCGCCCTGAGCCCCTACGACCTGTTCCAGCGCGACCTCACCGTTCTGGGGTCCTTCGCGCTCAACCAGACCGTGCCCCTCGCGCTGGAATGGCTGCGCGCCGGGCGCGTGAACGTGGACCCGCTCATCACGCACCGCCTGCCGCTCACGGGGGTGGAGGACGCCCTCAACATGAAAGCCCGCCCCGGCCTGCAGGGCGCACAGAAGGTCCTGATCAGCCCCCACGCCCCCCAGGAGACCGCATGAGCATCCTTGATCTGTTCCGCCTGGACGGCCGCCACGCCGTCGTGACCGGCGCCGCGCAGGGCATCGGCTTCGAGATTGCCCGCGGGCTCGCCGAAGCCGGCGCGCGCGTCACGATTGCCGACCTGAACCCCGACGTGGGCCATGACGCCGCGCGCAGCATCGGCGCGGCCTTCGAACCGCTCAACGTCACCGATCCGGCCGCCGCGACCGCCCTCGCCGCGAAACTGGGCGGCGCCGACATTCTCGTGAACAACGCCGGAATCGTCCGCAACACCCCGGCCGAAGACACCCCGGATGACGACTGGACGGCCGTGATGCGCGTGAACCTCGACGGGGTGTTCTGGTGCTGCCGGGCCTTCGGACAGCACATGCTCGCCCAGGGCCGGGGCAGCATCGTCAGCACCGCCAGCATGAGCGGCCTGATCAGCAATCACCCGCAGCCGCAGGCGGCGTACAACGCCAGCAAGGCCGGCGTGATTCACCTCACCCGTTCCCTCGCCGGGGAGTGGGCCTCCCGCGGCGTGCGCGTGAACTGCGTCGCGCCCGGCTACACCGCCACGCCCCTCACCAAGCGCGGCCTGGAGACCCCCGAGTGGCGCGAGACCTGGCTGAAGGAAACCCCGATGGGCCGCCTCGCCGAACCCGCCGAGATCGCCCCGGCCGTGCTGTACCTCGCCAGTGACGCCGCCAGTTTCGTCACCGGGCACGCCCTGGTCGTCGACGGCGGCTACACCTGCTGGTAGGTCCCGACCCCCTGAACCGCGCCGGGCGCGGCGGGTGACGCCGCGCCTCCACCGGCCTGAAAGGACTGCTATGACCCTGACCTCAAGAACGTCCGTCCTGTCCGGGCACCGCACCCTGTCCTTCGAGGACCGCGCCGTGCCCGCCCCCGGCCCGCGCGAAGTGCGCGTGCAGGTAAAACGCATCGGGGTGTGCGGCAGCGACGTGCACTACTACACGCACGGCCGCATTGGTGCCTTCGTGGTGCAGGGCCCACTGGTCCTGGGCCACGAGGTGAGCGGCGTGGTCGACGCAGTCGGCCCCGGCGTCACGCACGTGCAGCCCGGCGACCGCGTGGCCCTGGAACCCGGCGTGCCCTGCCGCCGCTGCGCGTACTGCAAGCAGGGCGCGTACAACCTCTGCCCGGACATGACCTTCATGGCCACGCCCCCCGTGAACGGCGCCCTGAGCGAGTTCGTGCTGTGGCCCGACGACTTCGTGTTCCCCGTGCCGGACACGGTCAGTGACGACGCCGCCGCCCTCCTCGAACCCCTGGCAGTGGGCCTGTGGGCCGCCCGGAAGGGCGACGTGCGCCCGGGCCACACGGTCGCGGTGCTGGGCGCCGGCCCGATCGGTTGCACCACCGTGATGGCCGCCCGGGCGGCCGGCGCCACCACCATCATCGCCGTGGACCTGGAGGACTTCCGGCTGGACCTCGCGCGGCGTTCCGGCGCCACGCACACCTTCAATGCCCGCCAGGGCGACCCGCTGGCCTTCATCCGGAACCTCACGCACGGCGGCCTGCCCGCCTCGCACGCCGGGGTGGACGTCGCCTTCGAGACCGCCGGCAGCCTGCCTACCACCCGCCTGACGCTCGCCGCCCCAAAACCCGGCGGGGTGGCCGTACTGGTGGGCCTGCCGCCCGACCCGGAAGTGACGCTCGACATCGTGAGTGCCGCGAGCCGCGAAGTGACCCTGCGCGGGGTGTTCCGCTACGCCAACTGCTACCCGGCGGCCGTGCAGCTGGCCGCGAGTGGCGCTGTGGACCTCGACGCTCTCGTGACCCACCGGTATCCGTTCACGCGGACCCCGGACGCCTTTGCCTTCGCGGACGCCGAGAAGCGCAGCAGCATGAAGGTCATGATCGATGTCAGCTGACCCGGCGCGAGACCTGCTGATCGGGGTGGACGTCGGCACCTACTCCAGCAAGGGCGTCCTGACCGACCTGCGCGGCACGGTGCTGCGCCAGGTGACGCGGACGCATGACATCCACGTGCCTCAGCACGGCCACGTGGAACAGGACGCCGACGCCGTGTGGTGGGCCGACGCGCAGCAGCTGATCCGCACGCTGCTGCAGGGCGTCGACCCCGCGCGGGTGGCGGGGGTGGCGTGCAGCGCGATCGGGCCGACCGTGCTGCCGCTCGACTCGCACGGCCGGCCGCTGCGCCCCGGGATCCTCTACGGCGTGGACACCCGCGCCCAGGCGCAGATCGACGCGCTCAACCGCGAACTGGGCGAAGCCCGCCTCTTCGCGCACAGCGGCATGGCCCTGACCAGCCAGGCCACCGGCCCCAAGATCCGCTGGCTGCGCGAGCACGAACCCGGCGTCTGGGCCCGGACCCACACGCTCACCACCGCCAGCAGCTACCTCACCTACCGCCTGACCGGCCGCCACGTCATGGACCACCACACCGCCGCGCACTGCATGCCGCTGTACGACCCCCGCACCCGCCAGTGGTCGCCGGCGTTCAGCGCCGCGGTGCTCGGCGACCGGGACCTGAGCCGGCTGCCGGACCTGGCGTGGAGTGACGAGCGGGCCGGGGAGGTCACGCCCGAAGCCGGCGCCCTGACCGGCCTGCGCCCCGGCACGCCCGTGGCGGTGGGCACGGTGGACGCCCTGGCCGAGGCGCTCAGTGTGGGCGTGCGGGCCCCGGGTGACCTGATGCTCATGTACGGCTCCACCACGTTCTTCGTGCTGGTGCAGGCGGCCGCCACGCCGGACCCGCGGGTGTGGTCGGTGGGCGGCGCGTTTCCCGGGCAGGTGAACCTCGCGGCCGGCATGGGCACCACCGGCAGCCTGACGCGCTGGATGGCCGACGAGTTCGCGCGGGACCTGCCGACCGAGCAGGCCTACGACGCGCTGTTCGCGGCCGCGCGGGACCTGCCGCCCGGCGCGCAGGGGCTGCTGTGCCTGCCGTACTTCAGCGGGGAACGCACGCCCATCAACGACCCGCAGGCGCGCGGGGTCATCGCGGGCCTGACCCTCTCGCACACCCGGGCGCACCTGTTCCGCGCGGCGCTGGAGGGCGTGGCGTTCGGCATTCGCCACAACCTGGAGGCCTTTGCGGCGCTGGGTGCCGACGTCCGCCGCGTGGTGGCCGTGGGCGGCGGCACGAAAGGCCGGCTCTGGCTGCAGATCGTCAGTGATGTCACCGGCGAGACCCAGCACGTCCCCCCGGTGACGGTCGGGGCGAGTTACGGCGACGCCTTCCTCGCCGGGCTGGCTGCCGGGGTCCTGACCCGGGACGACCTGACCACCTGGGTGGGCCCCGGCCAGCCGGTCACGCCCAATCCCGCGCACCGCGCCCGGTACGACCAGCTGTACAGCCTGTACCGCGACCTGTACCAGCAGACGCGCCCGACAGTGCACGCCCTGAGCGACCACCCCTGAGGCGCCCGCCGGTGGGCAGGCCCAGCGGGCAGACCAGCAGGCGCTGGCCAGGCCTCCCGGGGCACGGCCGCCTGTCAGGCTCCTGGCCCTGAGTCTGCTGGTCTGCCCTGCGCAGACGCACGAGGCGGCCCGGGGATCCGGGCCGCCTGGGATCCGCCGCTGCCGCTACTCGCTGGCCAGGAAAACGTAGCGGGCCGGCAGCAGCGCCGCGACGCCGTACAGGATCGGGCTCACCTGCCGGCCGCGCCGGGCGAGCACCTTCACGGCGCAGTACGTGATCACGCCAAAACTCACGCCGTTGGCGAGACTGAAATCAGCGGCATGGCCACGATGGTCAGGAAGGCCGGCAGACTCTCGCGGAGGTCCTCCCAGTCAATAAAGCGCACGCCGTCCATCATCAGGGCGCCGACCAGAATCAGGGCGGGTGCGGTGGCTGCGCCGGGAATCGCGGCGGCCAGCGGCCACAGGAACATGCTCAGCAGAACAGGACGCCGACCGTCACGGCCGTCAGGCCCGTGCGGCCCCCCTCGCCGATCCCGCTGGCGCTTTCCACGTACGCTGTGGTGGTGCTGGTGCCCATAAACGCCCCGAACATGGCGGCCAGGCCGTCCACGGCGAAGGTGCGCCGGGCGCGCGGCATGTCACCGCGTTCATCCAGGTAGCGGCTTTTCTGCGCCAGGCTGGTGAGGGTGCCGGTCGCGTCGAAGAAATCAACAAAGAAGAACGTGAACACCACGCTCAGCAGGCCGAGGCCCACGGCGCCCGCGAGGTCCAGCTGCCCCACCAGGCTCGCGGGTCACACAGGACTGTCCAGCACGCCCAGCCCCTGCCTGGTGAAGCCCGGGAAGGCCTGGAGCGCGTCGTCCGGTCCGCCCGCGTACACCGGGAGGCGCAGCGCGATCGCCGCGGCGCTGGTGAGCAGGATGCCCCACAGCACGGCCCCCTTTACGCGCCGGACCATCAGCGCGGCCGTGATCAGCACGCCCGCGACCGTCAGGACGGCGCCGGGCGCCGTAAGGTGGCCCAGACCCACGATGGTGGCCGGGTGCTGACCACGATGCCGGCGCTGCGCAGCCCCAGGAAGGCCAGGAACACGCCGATGCCGGCCGTGATGGTGAATTTCTGGCCCAGCGGAATGGCCCGCACGGTCGCCTGCCGGGCACCGAGCACGCTGAGCAGCGCTCCGGAGATGAACACCGCCCCCAGCGCCGTCTGCCACGGCACCCCCAGGCCCTGCACGACGGTGAAGGCAAAAAAGGCGGTCAGGCCCATGCCGGGCGCCTGCGCGAAGGGATAGCGGGCCACGAGGCCCATGGCGAGCGATCCGAAGGCCGAGGCGATCGCCGTGGTCATAAGCAGCTGCACGAACGCGTTCGGCACGGGAATCGCGGCGGACAGCAGTTGGGGATTCACGAACAGGATGTAACTCATGGTCAGAAACGTTGTGATGCCCGCGCGGAGCTCCTGCGCCACGCTGCTGCCCGCAGCACTCAGGCCGAAAAACCGGTCGAGGGCACTCTGGTGGGGGTGGATGTGGTCAGGGCAAGCCTCCTGGGGGCCGCCCCGGAGCGGGACAGCACGAAGGACGCATTACAGCACCCCCGGCCTGCGGCCCATGCCGGGTTCCCTGAGCCGGTAACGGTCCGCTCAGGACGTGGACCGCAGGGCGCCCGAGGTGCCGGTCGCGTGAAACGCGAGGTACGCGCGGGTCACGACGGCCGGATCACTCAGCGGGCCGCCCAGCACGCCTTCCAGCCGCCGCAGCCGGTAGCGCAGGGTGTTCAGGTGCACGTTGAGGGTGCCGGCCAGCTCGGCCAGGGAGCCGCTGTGCGCGAGGTAGGTCCGCAGGGTGAGTTCCAGCTTGCCGTCCGGGTCGGTCGTGAGCAGGCGGGCGCGCAGCTGCTCGCTCAGGGCGTGCCGGGCGGCGCTGTCCAGCACCGACTGCAGCGGGTCGAGGTGCTCGAAGGTCACGGCGGAGCGCGCTCCGCGCGCCTCGTCCAGCGCCTGTTCGGCCTGCCGCAGGGCGCGCCGCACCAGCGCTGCGTCCGGGTGCGGCTGGCTGACGCCCAGGCGGAAGTCGCGGGGCGTGGCGTTCAGCAGCGCGGCGTGCAGGCCGGCGGCCTCGCCCTGCGGGTCACGCGTGAACCACAGCCACAGCGCCAGTTCGCCCCGCACCGTCGTGAGGCACGTGAGGTTCCGGCGGTAGAAGTAGCCTTCTCCGACGCTGCACAGCACGTCCAGCTGCTGCTCGCGGCCTTCACGCATCCGCGCGGAACGGGCAGGCGGGCCGGTCAGGCGCAGCGCCGCCAGGACCGCCCGGGTGCCGGGCGCAAACGCGCCGGGCTCGCCGGACAGCAGGGTCTCGAACTGCCGTTCGCCCACGCGCCGCCGCGCGGCGCCCGCGGCGGCCGCCTGAAGGCGCGCGAGGCGCAGCAGGTCCGCGATCAGGGCCGCGAGGTCCCCCCAGCCGGGCGCCGCCTGAAGGTGCAGTGTGCCCACCGGGCGGCGCTCGAAGGCAAGCGGCACCTCGTACTGCTCGGCGCCGGGCGGCGCGTCCCCTTCGCTGGCGACCAGGTCCCCCCAGCTTGAGCGCACCGTGGCCTGCCCACCGGTCACCTGGGCCAGCCAGCGGGCCAGTGCGGCTTCCGGTTGCGCGCTGTCCAGGGCCCGCTGCGCGTCCTGCAAGAGGGCCCGCAGGGCCGGCAGCTGCGGCCGGAGCCGGGCGGCGCTCAGGCGCAGGAACGCCGCGCGCAGCGCCCCGGCTGACACCCCGGGCAGGGCGCGGGCGGCCTCGTCCAGGGTGGTTACCTCCCCGTCCGGTCCGGCCGCCAGTCCCAGTTCGGCCCGCAGGGCAGGCAGCCGCACCGCCATGGCAGTTTCGTCAGGGACAGGGTCGGGCGTCACGCCTGCATTGTAGAAACACACAACGGCCCTTGTCATTTGTGTGCATTTGCCGCTTGAGCCGCTGCCCGGCGGGGCCTACGCTGCAGTGAAGCTCAACTCAACCGCACCGGGCGCCCCGCCGCCCCCACGTCCCTGGAGGGTTCATGACCGTCACTCCCCCCGTCTCTGCTCCCCTGGAAAGCCTCGAACGGCGCCTCCGCTCGCCGCTGCTGCACTTCATCGGTGGTCACTGGGTGCCGTCACACTCCGGCGACACCTTCGACTTCCACGCGCCCAGCGACAACCGCCGCCTGGGTGTGGCCGCCAGCGGGGACGCCACCGATATCGACCGCGCCGCCCGCGCCGCGCACGACGCCTTCCCGGCGTGGCGCGCCCTGAGCGGCAGGAAGCGCCGGGCGCTGCTGTACCGCGTGGCGGACCTGATCGAGGCGCGCGCCACTGAAATTGCCACCGCGGAGAGCGTGGACACCGGACAGGCCATCCGCTTCATGAAATCAGCCGCCACGCGCGCCGCCGAGAATTTCCGCTTCTTCGCGGACCGTGCCGAGGCCGCGCAGGACGGCCTGAGCCTCCCCACCGAAGGGTTCCTGAACTACACCGTCCGGCAGCCCGTCGGGCCGGTGGGCGTGATTACCCCGTGGAACACGCCGTTCATGCTGTCCACCTGGAAGATCGCGCCGGCGCTCGCGGCCGGGTGCACCGTGGTGCATAAGCCCGCCGAGTGGAGCCCCGTAACCGCCACCCTCCTCGCGGAGATCATGCACGAAGCGGGCCTTCCCGCCGGCGTGGTGAACCTCGTGCACGGTTTCGGCGAGTCTGCCGGCCGGGCCCTGACGGAGCACCCGCTGATCAGGGCCATCGCGTTCATCGGGGAGAGCCGCACCGGCAGCCTGATCCAGAAACAGGGCGCCGACACCCTTAAACGCGTGCACCTGGAGCTTGGCGGGAAGAACCCGGTCGTGGTGTTCGACGACGCCGACCTGGACCGCGCGCTCGACGCCGCCGTGTTCATGATCTACTCCCTGAACGGCCAGCGCTGCACGTCCTCCAGCCGCCTGCTGGTGCAGCGCAGCGTGCACGACGCCTTCGTGGACCGCCTTGCCGAGCGTGTGGCGCACATCCGCGTGGGTGATCCCCTCGACCCCGCCACGGAGGTCGGGCCGCTGATTCACCCGCGGCAGTTCGAGAAGGTCTGCTCCTACTTCGATGCGGCCCGTGAGGACGGCGCCACCATCCGCGTGGGCGGCGAACGCATCGGCGACACCGGCAACTACGTGCGCCCCACGCTGTTCACGAACGCCCGCAACGACATGCGCATTGCGCAGGAGGAGATCTTCGGCCCGGTCCTGACCGTGATCCCCTTCGACACGGACGAGGACGCCCTGCGCATGGCCAACGACGTGCCCTACGGTCTGGCGGCGTACCTCTGGACGAACGATCTCACGCGCGCCCACACCTTCGCGCACGGCCTGGACAGCGGCATGATCTGGGTGAACAGCGAAAACGTCCGCCACCTGCCCACCCCGTTCGGCGGCATGAAAGCCAGCGGCATCGGCCGCGACGGCGGGGACTACTCCTTTGACTTCTACATGGAAACCAAAAACGTCGCCATCAACCTCAACGGGCACCGCGCGCAGCAGCTCGGCCTGCCCCGGCCCGACCCGAAGGAGCAGTGACATGGCCCGCACCGGACAGCAGTTCCTCGACCGCCTGAGGCACAACCCCCCGAACCTGTACGTGGACGGCGCGCCTGTGACCGACCCCACCACGCACCCCGCCACCCGCAACATCGCCCATTCGCTCGCGGACCTGTACGACCTGCAGCACGATCCCCGCTACCGGGACCTGCTGACCTTCGAAGAGAACGGCGAGCGGCACGCCACGGCCTTCCTGGTGCCCCGCACGAAGGACGACCTGCGCAAGATCGGCGAGGCACACCGGCTGCGCGCCGACTACTCGCTCGGCACCCTGGGCCGCGCGCCGGACTACATGAACACCAACGTCATGGCCGCCGGCATGGCCAGCGCGTACTTCGACCAGTGCGAAAGCAGCGGTGAGCCCGGATCGGGGCGCAACTTCAGTGAGAACATGCGCCGCTACTTCGAGTATGTCCGGGACCACGACCTGTGCCTCACGCACGCCCTGACGAACCCGCAGGTGAACCGCAGCAAGCAGGCGTCTGAACTGCCGGACCCCTACATCGCTATGGGCATCGTGGAGGAAACCGGGGCGGGCGTGATCGTGCGCGGCGCGCGGATGCTCGCCACACTCCCGATCGCCGACGAGATTCTGATTTTTCCCTCCACGGTCATCAAGGAGAACGGTGACCGCAGCCGCTACGCGATCGGCTTCGGCCTGCCGACCGACACGCCGGGTCTGTACTTCCAGTGCCGTGAACCCTTCGACCTGGGCCGCGACGTGGAGGACCACCCGCTGTCGAGCCGCTTCGACGAGCAGGACGCCTTCGTGATCTTCGACGACGTCCTGGTGCCCTGGGAACGGGTGTTCCTGATGTACGACATGACCCTCGCCAATCAGGCGTACGCCAAAACGGACGCGGTGCTGCACATGGCGTACCAGGTCGTGAACCAGAAGGTCAGCAAGACCGAGGCGTTCCTGGGGGTCGCGCAGGCCATCGTCGACACGGTCGGCAGCGGCCAGTTCCAGCACGTGCAGAGCAAGGTCAGCGAGATCATCGTGACGCTGGAAATCATGAAGGCCCTGCAGGTCGCGGCGGTCGAGGGTGCCTCACTGAACGCGTACGGCGTGATGACGCCCGCCCGCGGGCCGCTGGACGCCGCGCGCAACTACTACCCGGCGATCTACCCGCGCCTGAACGAGATTATTCAGCTGCTCGGCGCGTCGGGCATCATCATGATGCCGGGCCGGGCCGACCGCGAGGGGCCCCTGGGCGCCTTCATCGAGAAGCACCTGCAGGCCACGAACGCCAGCGCTGAGGACCGCCTGAAACTCTTCCGGCTGGCCTGGGACCTCACCCTGAGTGCCTTTGGCGCGCGGCAGAACCTCTACGAGAAGCACTTCTTCGGCGACCCCATCCGCATGCACAGCGCCCTGTACGAGGTCTACGACAAGGCCCCGTACGTCACACGGATCCGGCAGTTCCTGGCACAGACCCGGCAGGTCGCGGCGGACTGATGATGACCGTCCCCAACACCATCCGGATTGCCCACGGCATCTTCTACGTCACCGACCTCGCCGCGTCCCGCCACTTCTACGTGGACCTGCTGGGCCTGAACGTCCTGCACGAAACCGAGGGCGCGCTGTACCTGCGCGCCAACGAGGACCGCGAATGGACCCTGAAACTCGAACTTGCGCCCGAAGCGGGTGTCAAGCACCTCGCGTACCGCGTGGGCACGCCCGCCGACCTGGACGCCCTCACAGCGTTCCTGGACACCCAGGGCCTTCCCTACCGCTGGGAGACCGAAGTCGACCGTCCGCGCCTGCTGCGCTTTCAGGACCCCTACGGCGTGCCCGTCGCGTTCTACGCGGAGTCCGTCAAACACCCCTGGCTGCTGCAGGAGTACCACCTGCACCGCGGCGCGGGCCTGCAACGCATCGACCACATCAACGTCATGACGCCGGACGTACAGAGCGTGATGCGCTGGTACATGGATCACCTGGGGTTCCGCCTCAGCGAGTACACCGAGGACGATCACGGCCGCATCTGGGCGGCGTGGATTCAGCGCCGCGGCAGCGTGCACGACCTGGCGCTCACGAACGGCGCCGGGCCCCGGCTGCACCACTTCGCGTACTGGATGCCGGACATGCAGAGCATCATCCGCACCTGCGACATTCTCGCCGGGGCGCGCATGCCCGAGCACATCGAACGCGGCCCGGGCCGGCACGGCATCAGCAACGCCTTTTTCCTGTACATCCGCGACCCGGACGGCCACCGCATCGAGCTGTACACCAGCGACTACCTCACGGTCGACCCGGACTTCGAACCGATCCGCTGGCACCTGAACGACCCGCGCCGCCAGACGCTGTGGGGCGCCAGGACGCCAAAAAGCTGGTTTGAGGAAGGCTCGCTGCTCGAAGCCTACGGGGGCGGCTGGGTGCAGCCGCGCGAGAGTGAGCTGCAGGGCCTGCCCGTTCACGTGATCTAACCTTCCGGGTGAAGGACGCTCGCCCCGCCGCTCGGGCCCAGGCGCGCCCTTCACGCTCAGCCGTTTCACAGTGAGGTTCCACCCATGAAAACCGCCAATTTCATCGCCCGTGGCCGCCAGCACCGCGGGGTGCTGCGCGACGGGCTCCTCATCGACGCCGCCGGCGAGGGCCACCACCCGGATGAGGTGCAGTTCCTGCTGCCCGTCACGCCGGGTAAGGTCATCGCACTGGCCCTGAACTACGCCGACCACAACGCCGAACTGGGCTTCAAAACGCCCGAGGAACCCGTGATGTTCCTCAAGCCCAACACCAGTCTGCTGCCGCACCGCGGCACCGTCGAGTATCCGCGCGGCGCGCAGTTCATGCACTACGAGGTGGAACTCGGCGTCGTGATCGGCCGGGACGCCCGGCGCGTCAAGGCCAGGGACGCGCTGGACTACATTGGCGGGTACACCATCGCCAACGACCTCGTCGTGCGCGATTACGTGAGCAACTACTACCGCCCGCCGATGCGCGCCAAGGGCTGGGATACCTTCGGTCCCCTGGGGCCGTACCTCGTGTCGGCCGATGAGGTGCCCGACCCGGACAACCTGGGCCTCCGGGCGTTCGTGAACGGGGAACTGCGGCAGGAAGGCAACACGCGGGACATGATCCTGCGCGGGCCGGAACTGATCGAGTTCATGAGCCGTTTCATGACCCTGCAGGCCGGGGACGTCATCCTGACCGGGACCCCCAAGGGCGTGTCACACGTGAAACCCGGCGACGTGATGCGCCTCGAGATCGACGGGCTGGGCGCCCTGGAAAACGACGTGCAGTGGGAGTCGGAGACCGCCGAACCGCTGACCGCGCAGGAAGGAGCGCGGGTATAATGCCGCACCTGATCGTGGAGTACACCGATAACCTCCCGGACCCGCGCATGCCGGCGCTGCTGCGCGCCCTGAACGGCGTGCTGCTCGCGCGCCAAGACGTGTACCCGCCCGGCGGCATCCGCGCCCGCGCCGTGCGCCTGACCGAGTACCTGGTCGCGGACGGCACGCACGACGACGCGTTCGTGCACGTCACCCTGAAGATCGCTGCGGGCCGCAGCGACGCGGTGAAGCGCGACACCGGAGAAGCCCTGTTCGGGGTGCTCAAAGCGCATTTTGAGGCCGACTTCGGAACGCGGTTCCTTGCGCTGTCCCTGGACATCACTGAATTCAGCGGCGCCGGCACCTTCAAGCACAACAACATTCACGCCCGCTACCGCCAGGAGCGAGCGTGACCGCCCTGACCGACGCGCAGGTGCAGGACGGCGCCCGGCGCCTGCACCACGCCGAACAGACGCGCGCGCCGCTGCGGCAGCTGTCCGGCCAGTACCCGGAATTCAGCATTGCCGACGCCTACCGCGTGCAGGACGCCTGGGTCACCCACAAGCTCACGCTGGGCCGGCGCGTGATCGGCCACAAGATCGGCCTGACCTCCCGCGCCATGCAGCAGGCCGTGAACATCAATGAACCCGATTACGGCACGCTGCTCGACGATATGGTGTTCAGCGAACTGCAGCCCATCCCCAGTGAGCGCTTCATCGTGCCGCGCGTGGAAGTGGAACTGGCCTTTATCCTCGGGCAGGACCTGCGCGGCCCGGACGTCACGGTCACGGACGTGCTGGACGCCACGCGCTGGGTGGTGCCCGCCGCGGAGATCATCGACGCGCGCATCGAGCGCGTGGACCGCGAGACCGGCGCCACCCGCAAGGTCACGGACACCATCAGCGACAACGCCGCGAACGCCGGCATCGTCCTGGGGGGCCGCCCCGTGCGCCCCACCGACGTGGACCTCCGCTGGGTGGGCGCCCTCCTGGCGCGCAACGGCGTGATTGAAGAAACCGGCGTCAGTGCCGGCGTCCTGAACCACCCGGCCGAAGGCGTCGCGTGGCTCGCCAACCGCCTCGCGCCGCACGGCGTGACCCTGCGGGCCGGACAGATCGTCCTGGCCGGATCGTTCACCCGCCCGGTAGACGCCGCGCCCGGCGACGTGTTCCACGCGGACTACGGCCCGCTGGGCAGCGTCACCCTGAGGTTCAGCCGATGACCGCGCCGGACCTGCACAACCCGTTCAAGGCGGCCCTGGCGCGCCGCGAGGCGCAGATTGGCCTGTGGCTGGCCCTGGGCGACCCGTACAGCGCGGAAATCGTGGCGGGCGCCGGCCTGCACTGGCTGCTGATCGACGGCGAGCACGCCCCGAACGACGTGCGCAGCACCCTCAGCATCCTGCAGGCACTCGCGGCGTACCCGGTCACGCCGGTCGTGCGGCCCCCCATAGGGCACACCCACCTGATCAAGCAGTACCTGGACCTGGGCGTGCAGACCCTGCTGATTCCCATGGTCGAAACGGCCGCGCAGGCCCGCGACCTCGTGGCCGCCACCCATTACCCGCCGCGCGGCGTGCGGGGGGTGGGCAGCGCCATTGCCCGAGCGTCCCGCTGGAACGCTGCGGCCGACTACGTGCATCACGCCGACGAGCAGGTGTGTCTGCTCGTCCAGGTGGAAAGCGCCGCCGGACTGGCCGCGCTGGATGACATTCTCACCGTGGACGGCGTGGACGGCGTGTTCATCGGCCCGGCCGACCTGTCGGCCAGCCTGGGGCACCGCGGGAATCCCGGGCACCCGGAGGTTCAGGGCGCCATCCTGAACGCCGTGACCCGCATCACGGCGGCTGGCCGCGCCGCGGGCATCCTGTGCACCGAGGCCCAGGCTGACCTGTACCTGCAGGCGGGATGCACCTTCGTGGCAGTAGGCGTGGACACCTCCCTGCTCGCGCGGGCCACGCGCGACCTCGCCTCACGGTTCTGCGCCCAGGCGGCGCCGGACGGACCCGGCAGCGGGCCGTACTGAGCCCGGCGGCAGGGCGGGCAGCGGGGACGGTGATTCCGCCGCCCGCCCGGACGCACCGGTTGAACCTGATGAAGGCCGTACCATGACGGCATGACGCTTCTGCCTTCAACCCCGGTGCTGGCGCAGCTCAAGGCCCTGTCGCACGAAATCCGGTATGAACTCGTGCGGCTGCTGGCACAGGGAGAACGGTGCGTGTGCGACCTCGAACTGCTGCTCGCGCTGCCGCAGTCGAAAGTGTCCTACCACCTGGCAGTTCTCCGGGACGCGGGGCTGGTGCAGGCGGAGCAACGCGGCAAGAACATCTACTACACGCTGTGTCAGGAGCGGCTGTTCAGCCTGGGCGGCGCACTGCTGACCGACGTGTTTGTCTCACCCGCCGCCTTGACGCATCAAATTAAATCCATATGCTGAACCCATGATCCGCGTCCTGATTCTCTGCACGCACAACAGTGCCCGCAGCCAGATGGCCGAAGCCCTCACCCGCGACGCGGCCCGACGGCTGCGCGTTCCCCTGGACGTTCACTCGGCCGGCACCGAAGCCACCCGCGTGAAAGACGACGCCCGGACCGTGATGGCCGAACTCGGCCTTGACCTGAGCGCCCACACCAGCAAGACCCTGCACGACGTGCCCGACCCGCAGAACTTCGATTACGTGATCACGGTCTGCGACAGCGCGGCTGAAACCTGCCCGGTCTACCCGGGCCGCACCACGCGCCTGCACTACCCGTTCGTGGACCCCTCCGGCGGCAGCCTGAACCGCTGGCGCGCCGTCCGTGACCAGCAGCGGACCCTCTTCGAGGCGTTCGTCCAGGCGCTCGGCACCGGCACCCCCGTGCCACCCACCTACGCGGACAGCCCCGCCGTCACGGTCGCCTGAACGTGCCCGCCTCCCTGCGCCGCGCGCTGACCGCCGAACTGCTCGGCACCTTCGCCCTGGTGTTTTTCGGCCCGGGCGCGGCCGTTGTGCAGGCGCAGACGGGCGCGCTGGGGCACCTGGGCGTCGCGCTGGTGTTCGGCCTGACGGTCACGGCAGTGATTGCCGCGCTGGCACCGGTCAGCGGCGCGCACATCAACCCGGCCGCCACCGTCGCGCTCACCCTCGCCGGGCGCTTCCCCCGGGCGCAGGTTCTGCCCTACGTCGCGGCCCAGCTGACCGGAGCGGTGCTGGCCGCGTCGGTCCTGCTGGGCCTGTTCGGCCTGACCGGCGACCTGGGCGCCACGGTTCCGGCAGGGAGCCTGCTTCAGGCGTTCGCGCTGGAAACCCTCCTGACGTTCTTCCTGCTGCTCATCGCGCTGCGCTCCGGCCTGCCGTGGGTGGTCGGGGGCGTCGTGGCCCTGGAAGCCGCCATGGCCGGGCCTATCACCGGCGCCAGCATGAACCCCGCCCGGTCCTTCGGGCCGGCCCTGGCGAGCGGCGTCTGGACTGCCCACTGGGTGTACTGGGCCGCGCCGCTGCTGGGCGCGGCGCTGGCCGCCGCCGCCAACCGTCTGCTTACGCCCGCTCAGCCGCTCGGCACGTCTCCAGAGCGCGCCCAGGAATTCGTTCCGGACCGAAACGCCCGATGACCGCATTGCCGGCCTGGGGTTCCGATGCCCGTCTGTACTCGGGGCGTGTCGCGGGCGCCGTGTCCCTGCCACGGTCCGGCACTGCCCCAGCGGCCGACTCCTGCGCCGGGCCGCCGCTTGGCCGCTCTGCGGTGCGCGCATGAGGGTCGCGGTGTTCGGGGACGTGCACGGCAACCGCTTCGCGCTGGAAGCGGTCAGCGCAGACATCGAGCGGCACCGGCCGGACGTCTGGGTGAACCTGGGTGATCAGGTGCACGGCGGGGCGGATCCAGCCGGCGCCTGGCAGGTTCAGCAGCACCTCCGGGCGAGGTACGGCGTGCTGGAAGTCCGCGGGAACACCGACGAGCGGCTGGGCGAGCCGCTCACGGACACCACGCGGAAACGGGACATGCTGACGTGGCTGCATGGCGTGCTTCCCCCCGGGGCCGGAGCGGCCCTCGCGCGGCTGCCCACGGCGCTCACGCTCGCCGGTGGGGAAGTCCTGGCGGCGCACGGAACGCCGGTGTCCCCCTGGGCTGCCCTGCTGCGGGACGAAACCGGCTGGGCGACCGATGAACTGGTCCGCAACCGCCTGGGAACGGCGGGCGCCGCGCAGGTGGTGATTGTGGGCCACTCGCACCTGGAACACGTGCGGCAGATCGGTGCCGTGACCGTCGTCAATGCCGGCGCGGTCTCCCGCCAGAAGGACGGCTGCCCCCAGGCCCGCTGGACCCTGCTCGAACGTGGGCGCGGCGCGTGGAGCGTCACGTTCCGGCGGGTGGCGTACGATGTGGAAGCCGCCGCACAGTGGGCCGCGCAGCAGGCCCCCCAGGGCGCCAGAGAAGCCGCGCGGCTCCGGTCTGGCCGGGGAGAATCATGAGACACCGACCCACAGAAATCCTGATGATCCTGACATCCATTGCCCTGGGCGTAACGTTCCTGGGCGTGATCCTGGGGCGCGGCCCGGTGATTATCGGAGGAATCGTCGCCTTCACCGTCCTGCTGTTCCTGACCGGGCAGGTGGACTACCGGGACACCCTTCAGCGCCGCCGCGAGCGGGAAGCTGAGCTTAAATCCCGCGGGTGAACGTGCCGGCGGCCCACCAGGCGCCCTGAGCGGCCCGGCAGAACCGCGCGCCGGACATAACGTGCTGCGTCCTGCCGCCGGGCCTGGCGTGTGGAGGGGGCCGCGGGTCCTGGAGCGCCGGAGAGACCGCTCAACGTCGGCCGTTCCCGCTTCCCACTGACCCTGACCTGAGCCCTGGGCCCCGGCGCCGAAGTCCTGGTCGCCCCGCGGACGTCGGGCGTGACGCGCCGCTGACAATCGCGCCGCACACTGCCGTCCATGAAGAAGCTTTTCACCCTCGCTGCCGCCCTCGCCGTGACCACTGCCGCCGCGCAGAGCAACCTGACCGGCGCCGGGGCCAGCTTTCCCTACCCGCTGTACAGCAAGATGTTCGCCGAGTACAAGGGGGACACCGGTGTCAGCGTGAACTACCAGTCAGTGGGCAGTGGCGCCGGCCAGAAGCAGATCACGGAACGCACCGTCGATTTCGCCGGCAGCGACAACCCCATGAGCGACGAAGCCATGAAGGACGCCCCCGGCGCGCTGCTGCACATTCCCACGGCCATCGGCGCCGTGGTGCCCGCCTACAACGTGCCCGGCGTAACCGCGCCGCTCAAATTCACCGGGAAGGTCCTGGCCGATATGTACCTCGGGAAGATCAAAACCTGGAACGACAAGGCCATCACCGCCCTGAACCCCGGCGTGAGCCTTCCCCCCCTGCCCATCACGGTTGCCCGCCGCAGCGACGGGTCCGGCACCACGTTCGTTTTCAGCGATTACCTCAGCAAGGTCAGCGGCGAGTGGAAGTCCAGGGTGGGCGTGGGCAACAGCCTCCAGTGGCCCGTCGGGACAGGCGCCAAAGGCAACGACGGCGTGGCCGGCGTCGTGAAGAGCACGCCCGGCGCGATCGGGTACGTGGAACTCGTGTACGCCAGGCAGAACAAACTGCCGTTCGGCAGTGTGCAGAACCGCGCCGGGAAGTTCGTGCTGGCCGACAACGGCCCCGCCTCCCTGGCCGCCAAAGGAGTTGTTATTCCCGCCGACACCCGCGTCAGCCTCACGAACAGCGCCAACCCCGACGCGTACCCCATCGCGAGCTTCACGTACCTGATCTTCTACAAGGAGCAGAGCTACGCGGGCCGGACGCAGGCCCAGGCGGCCGCGCTGAAAAAACTCCTGACGTGGGTGGTCACGGCGGGCCAGCAGTACAACGAGCCCCTGGACTACGCCAAGCTGCCGGAGAACGTCGCGGCGAAAGCGAAGAGCATCATCGGGAAGATGACCTTCAGCGGCAAGAAACTCTGAACCGACGCCCCACCCCGCGCGGCGCCGCCCCACCCCGGGGCGGCGCCGCGTCACTGAGCTCCGGGCCAGGCGCGCGGGCTGACGTGCCCCTGACGAACGCCCTGTGAACTGAGCCCATGAGACCTGGTGAGGTCATGACCCCATGAGCAAACGCATCCCCAACCCGTCCGCCGCTCTGAGCAGCCGCAGCGACCGCCTGTTCGAGGTGCTGATCCTCGCGCTCGCCGCCGTCATTGTGCTGGTGTTCCTGCTGAGCGTGTATCAGCTGGGCACCGAGTCCTGGCCGGCCGCGCGCCGGTTCGGTCTGGACTTCTTCACCAGCCGCCTCTGGAATCCCGTTACCGGGCAGTTCGGCGCGCTGGCCATGATTACCGGCACGCTGGTGACCAGCCTCGCGGCCCTGGTGATCAGCGTGCCGCTCGCCATTGCCAGCGCCCTGTTCGTTGCCGAGTACGCCCCCCGCTGGCTGGCGAATCCCGTCGGGTACCTGATCGAACTGCTGGCAGCGGTGCCCAGCGTTGTGTACGGCCTGTGGGCCCTGTTCGTGATTTCGCCCATCCTGAGCCGGTGGGAACAGGGGTTCTTCCAGGCGCCTGAGAAGATCGCGCTGTACACGCAGTGCAAGGCGCTGTGGGATGCCGGGCAGACGACACTGCAGTGCTTTTTTGTGCCCAGCTCCTTCGACGGGCGCGGCCTGGCCCTGGCCGTCATCATCCTGACCGTGATGATCCTCCCGTACACCGCGTCCGTGGCCCGGGACGTGATCCGCCTGGTGCCGCAGGACCAGCGCGAGGCAATGTACGCCCTGGGCGCCACCAAGTGGGAGGTCATCTCCCGCGCGATTCTGCCCTACGCCCGCGCCGGCATCATGGGCGGCGTGATTCTCGCGCTTGGCCGCGCGCTCGGCGAGACGCTCGCGGTGGCCATGGTCATCGGGGACAGCCAGGACGTCCTGAAGAGTCTGTTCGGCGGGGCGAGCACCATGGCGTCCGTGATTGCCAACCAGTTCGGTGACGCGCAGGAAGCCCTGCACCGTTCCAGCGTCGTCACGCTCGGCCTGACGCTGTTCATCATGAGCGTCATCGTGAACTACGTCGCGCGCCTGATCATCGCGCGCCTGACACCGAAAGGAATTCAATGATGAGCGCCGTCCGCACCGACCGGCCGCCCCGCCACCAGCTCAGCGCGGCCCGGCGCGCCCGGAACCTGCTGATGGGCGGCCTGATTCTTCTCGCCACCCTGATCGTTGTGGCGCCCCTGATCCTGATCTTCGCGTACCTGCTGCGCGAAGGCATCGGGGCCATGAACGTCAACTTCTTCACGCGCGTGCCGGCCCCGGAAGGGGAGACCGGGGGCGGGCTCGCCAACGCCATTCTGGGCAGCGTGGAGATGCTCGCCATGGCCAGCGTGATCGGGGTGGTGGTGGGCGTGGCAGGCGGCATTTTTCTCGCCGAGTACCCCCGGCACCCCTTGATGCCCACCATCCGCATGATCAGTGACGTCCTCGCCGGCATTCCCGCGATCGTGATGGGCCTCGTCGCGTACGGCCTGATCGTCCTGCACTTCGGGTTCTCCGGCCTGGCGGGTGCGGTCGCGCTGGGCTTCCTGATGATTCCCATCGTGGTCCGCACCACCGAGGAAGTCCTCAAGCTCGTGCCGCACACCGTCCGCGAGGCGGGGCTCGCTCTGGGCCTCCCGAAGTGGCTCGTGACGCTGCGTATCGTGCTGCCGGCCGCAGCCGGCGGCATCGTGACCGGCGTGATGCTGGCCCTGGCCCGCGTGGCCGGGGAGGCCGCGCCGCTGCTGTTCACGGCATTCGGCAACAACCAGATCAATCTGGACCCCACCAAACCCATGAGCGCCCTGCCGCTGGAAATCTACCGCGGCGCCACCAGCGCCTACGACGAGAACCAGCGCCTCGCAAAGGCGGGCGCGCTGCTCCTGATCACCCTGATCTTCCTCACCAGTCTGCTCGCCCGCCGCGCCAGCCGGCGAAAGTAAAAGGAGCCCTGACCTTGACCCCCATCCTTGACGCACAGAATGTCAACATCTACTACGGCGAGAAGCAGGCCGTGAACAGCGTGAACCTCCGCGTGCAGCGCGGCACGGTCAACGCTCTCATCGGCCCGAGCGGCTGCGGAAAAACCACGTTCCTGCGGGCCATCAACCGCATGCATGACCTGACGCCCGGCGCGCGCGTGCAGGGCACCATTCTCCTGGACGGACAGGACGTGTATGGGCCCGGCGTGGATCCGGTCAGCATGCGCCGCCGTGTGGGGATGGTGTTCCAGAAGCCCAATCCCTTCCCCACGATGAGTGTCTTCGAGAATGTCGTGGCCGGCCTGAAACTCGCCGGGATGCGCGACCAGAAGCGCCTGATGGAGGTGGCCGAGCGGTCCCTGCGCGGCGCGGCCCTGTGGGACGAGGTGAAAGACCGCCTGAAGACCCCGGCGACCGGCCTCTCAGGCGGGCAGCAGCAGCGGCTGTGCATCGCGCGGGCGCTTGCCGTTGAACCGGAAATCCTGCTGATGGATGAACCCACCAGCGCCCTCGATCCGGCGAGTACCGCCAAGATCGAGGACCTGATGACAGACCTGAAGAAGGTCACGACCATCATCATCGTGACGCACAACATGCACCAGGCCGCCCGCGTGAGCGACACCACCAGCTTTTTCCTGAACGGCGACCTGGTCGAGCACGGCGTGACGGCGCAGCTGTTCACGTCCCCCCGGGATGAGCGGACGGAGGCGTACGTCACCGGCCGTTTCGGCTGAACCTGCGGCCCAGGCGCGGCGGGCGCCCTCCAGGTCAGAAGAGGGCGTCCGCCGCGCGTTGCGCACGCTAGACGCTGACGTTCAGGCTGTGCTCGGGTTGCAGGCGCGGTGCATGGCGGCGGTCCGCGAGCCGCGCGGCACACAGGGGTGCGCGGCGCACCATCACCTGATGCGAGCTCCCCGTCAGGTACAGTTCATCCAGAGCGCGCCGGCCGAACAAGGTCTGTACCTCGCGGGCCGAGAGAATCTGCTCGCCCTGCACGCCACACAGACGCACCTGATCCATTGTTCCGGGAACCCAACGGCAGATTACGGGCTCTTGAATTCGCTGCATCTGACCCTCCGGGGAGAAGTTGTGGAACGGATGCATTAAGCTTAAAGGCCCCAATCCTTTAAATATTGAAGACTGCACAAATGTTCCCTGAAGGGAATCTCATGCCATCGTTGGGGATGATGAATCTTTCTTCATGAGGTGGAGGGGCGGGCATCTGCCCGGCACTGCGGCGGCAGGGCAGTTCGTGGCACCGTTCCTGATGGTGGGCTCACCCATCTGATTGCCCGGTGTCTGATTGCCACCATCACGCCTCGGCACCAGCCCGCTGCATCACACAAACGCGACCGGGGGCGGCGTCCGGCGCGCCCCTCAGAGCCGCTGACCCAGACAGGCGCCAGCTGGTGCGGTCGCTACATCAGCCGCGCAGCGGCCAGTGTGCGCTGTCCGGCCCCGCCGCCCACACGCAACGTCACAGGTGACCAGCGCGGCTTTACGCTGCGGGGTCGCTTCCCGCCGGGACACCGTGACCGCGTGCGTTTCACCGAACGCGAACCGCACCCGAGGGGGTGGAGGCAGCCCCCACTCCCCGCACTAACCCTGCCTGACGCTTCCGGTCCGGCCACCCGCGCCGCTCAGGCGCCCAGGGTGGCGCCGCCGTCGACGGTCAGGTGCTGCATGGTGATGTGCCGGGCTTCATCGGACAGCAGGAACAGCGCGGCGTGCGCAATGTCTTCCGGCGTGGCGAGGCGCCCCAGCGGAATCCCCACCCGGTGGTGCGCCGGGTCGCCGGCAATCACGCGGGCAGGCGCGTCGGGCCCGGTCCACAGCTGGCGCTGCATGGCCGTGTCTGTGGACCCCGGGGAGATCAGGTTGCAGCGCACGCCGTACGGCGCGAGTTCCAGGGCCAGGCAGCGCGTCAGGTGCGTGGCCGCGGCCTTGCTGGCGGCGTACGCGCCCATGCCCGACCGGGGCACATGCGCGGCGTTTGAGCCGACCGTGACGATCGCGCCGCGCCTGTGGGCCTGCATGCGCCGGGCCGCGGCGCGAGAAACGAAGAACACTCCGGTCGTATTGACCGCGATGGTGGCGTGCCAGTCCGCGTCGCTGAGGTCCGTGAGCCGCCCGGGCCGCAGGATTCCCGCCACGTTCACGAGGTCCGTCAGGGGGCCCAGACGGTCCTCGGCGAGCGTCACGGCCCGCTCGGCGGCCGCTGGATCGGTGACGTCCAGCGGCGCGGCGCTCACGCCAAGCAGCGCCTTGAGGTCGTCCGGGATGCCCTGCACGTCCGTGGCGAGTACGCGCGCGCCCCGCGCGGCCAGTGCCCGGGTGACCGCCGCGCCGATGCCCTGGGCCGCGCCGGTCACGAGTGCCACCCGGTCCGCCCAGTTCGTGCCGTTCATGCCGGCACCGTCGCCGTGCCCGGCAGTCCGGCGGCCAGCAGCGCGGTGAACCGGTGCAGAATCATCCTGAGCTGGGCAGCTGTGTACAGGTCCGGGTGGCCGTCCAGCGTGACGCTCAGGGACTCGCCCCAGGCCGCGAACGTGAACGCGAGGTCCTCCACGGGCCCGGACGCCGGCGTGTCCCGCGTCACCTGCACGTCAGGACCGAAATCCAGCGGAGCGGCGTACGGAATCACGTTGACCTCCGGCCCGAACAGGCGGCGGCCGCGCAGGTCGGCCCAGAGATGCTCGAAGCGGTACGCGGCGGCGCGCTGCGTGGCCTGGCGTGCCTCGTGGGCCCGTCGCGTCAGGGTGCGCAGGGTGTCGGCCGGGCGCACGTCCACCCGCAGGGGCAGCAGGTTCATGCGCATGCAGGGCACCCTCGCTGCGGCGCTGCCCAGGCGAAGCATGACGGGCGCGGCCAGCAGCACCGTCCGCTCCCCGGTGTGCGCGTGCCAGCACGCGGCGCTCGCGGCAAACAGCACGTCCGGCCACGCGGCGCCCTGAACCGACTCCGTGCGCAGGGCCCGCACGAGAGGGGGCGGCAGTGTGGCCTGCACGCGGTGCCCGCGGCGCAGGCCCAGCGTGAGCAGGGGCGCCTCCTCGAACGGCAGGTCCGCGTACAGGGCGCGCAGCTGCGTGCCGTGCGCGGCCCGCTCGGGGGACCGCTGATACGCCTCATCCTCCTCAATCACGGGACCCAACGGCCCGAACGGCGCGGGCACCGCGTGCAGGCCCGACAGGGCGCGGTAGTGGGCGGCCACGCCGTTCAGCACCTGCGTCATGCCGTACCCGTCCAGGGCAATGTGATGCGTGATGAGTGCCCACTGCCACGCCTGTTCGTCCAGCCGGTACAGCGTGTGGCGGTACAGGTCGCCCGTCCTCAGGCCCAGCGGGCGGTCCAGCAGCGTGAGCGTCTGCACGCGGGCCTCGCTGGGCGGATCGGTGCGGCCCCGCAGGTCCACGTGCCGGAGCGGCCGGGGCGCCTCCCCGGTGGGCGTCTGCCACGCGCGGCCTCCCTGCTCGCTGAAGCGGACGTGCAGCGCCGTGACGTCTGCCAGGGCGCGCCGCAGCGCCTCTTCAAAGAGCGCCGTGTTCAGCGGCCCGCGGATGGTCAGCACCTCCGCAATGTGGTGCAGCGTGCCGCCGGGACTGGCCTGCTCCTCGTGCCACAGGCCCAGCTGCGCCTGCGTGAGCGGCAGCGGCATGGCCGTCACCGGACCGCCGCGCCGCACAGCAGCGCCGTCAGGGCACCCAGGGTGGGGCGGGCGGCGACGTCCGCGTACGTGACGCGGTGCCCGGCACGCTGCCAGTCCTCGGTCAGGAGCATCAGCCGCATGGAGTCCAGGCCCAGCAGCAGCAGGTCGTCGTCCGGGCGCAGCGCGTCTGGTGTCACCCCGAGGGCGGCGGCCACCGACGCCTGAACCCGCTGCGGCGTCCATGACCCGCGCAGCGCCAGGAGCTCGCCCGTGTGCGTGATGGCCGCGCAGCGCGCCGCGCCGTACGCGAGCGCCTGCCGGTGTTCGGCCTCACTGAAGTCCGCCAGCGCGTCACCGATCAGGAACGGCTGCACGTCCTGCATGAACGCGTCCGCGGCGCTCAGCAGGCACCCGATGTTCGCGTACACGCCGCAGATCAGCAGCTGATCCCGGCCCCACCCCTTCAGGTGCTCACGCAGCGCCGTGCGCTGAAAGGCGCTGTAGCGCCACTTGGTCAGCAGCGTGTCGCCCGGCTGCGGCGCCACCGCCGGGTGCACCGCCACCAGCGCTGGATCGTCCGGCAGGCCCGGGCCCCAGAAGTCGCTGAGCAGCGCGCGGTCGTCCGGCGACTGCGCGCCGGGCTGCGCGGTATACACCACCGGAATGCCCTGGGTGCGCGCCCACGCCGTGAGCCGCGCCACGTGGCTCAGCAGCGCCGGGATGGGCGGGCAGGTCTCGTCATAGAACTGCAGGAAGTAGACCTGCAGGTCGTGCACGAGCAGCGCTGCCCGGGCGGGATCGGGCGTCCACGGCGCGCGCGAGGCGGGAAAGGATTCGGGGGTGGGCATGGGATAGGGGTTCAGGCGGGGAATCACGGCAGGCTCCTTTCACGGGCGTTCAGGCGGGCGCGCAGGGCGGGTTTGTCGATCTTGCCGAAAGGGGTGCGGGGCAGCTCGGGCAGCGCCTCCACCCGGTCAGGCAGCTTGTAGTCCGCGAGGCCCTGCGCGCGCAGGAAGCGGCGCAGCTCCAGCGGCAGCTCCGGTCCGGTGGGTTCACGCAGCTGCACGAACGCGCAGCTGCGTTCGCCCAGCCAGGGGTCCGGCACGCCCACCAGCGCCGCCTGGAACACCAGCGGGTGGCCCTGCAGGGCGTGCTCGATCTCCTCAGCGGCGATCTTCTCCCCGCCGCGGTTGATCTGGTCCTTGTGGCGGCCGGTGACGGTCAGGTGACCGTCCGGGCGGCGGGTCACGATGTCCCCCGTGCGGTAGTACCCGTCCGGGGTGAAGGCGCGGGCGTTGTGGTCGGGCGCGCGGAAATACCCGCGGATGGTGTACGGCCCGCGCGTCAGGAGGTGTCCAGGCCTGCCGTCCGGCACGGGCCGGTCTTCGTCATCCACGACCAGCACCTCGTCGTGCGGGCTGATCGGGCGGCCCTGCGTCCTGAAGGTCACGTCGTCCGGGCTGCCCGCCCGGACGTAGTTCACGAGGCCCTCGGCCATGCCGAACACCTGTTGCAGCGCCGCGCCGAACACCTGCGGAACCTGACGGGCGGCGCTCTCACTGAGGGGCGCGCCGCCCACCTGCACGACCTGCAGCGCGGGGAAGGTCCAGCCGGGCGCGGCGCGCAGCCACACCAGCAGCGCCGACGGCACGAGCGCCACATGCGTCACGCCTCTTGCGTTCATCAGCGCAAACGCCTCGTCCGGTGCGGGACTGGCGGCCAGGACCACCTGCCCGCCTGCGTGCAGGGTTCCCAGGGCGCCCGGCGACGTCAGGGTGAAGTTGTGCGCGGCGGGCAGCGCCGCCAGGAACACCGTGCCGGGGTCCAGCCTGCACAGCTCCGCGCTGGCGCGAATCGAGTACAGGTAGTCGTCGTGCGTGCGGGGAATGAGTTTCGGCGTGCCGGTGCTTCCGCCCGACAGCTGGAACAGCGCCACGGTGCCGGCCGCGCCGGCCGGTTCGGGCTGGTCCGGCCAGGCCGCCGGGTCCAGCGGCGCCAGGGGCGTGAAGTCCTGTGCGTCGCCCAGCACGAGGACCTGCAGCGCCGGGTACGCGGCCTGCACGGCCCGCGCCAGGGTCCGGTGATCGAACCCCGCGTGTGTGTCCGCGGTGATCAGGGCGCGCGCCGCGGTCTGCGCGACAAACGACCGGAGTTCCTGCTCGCGGTGCGCAGCGAGCGCCAGAACCGGCTGCACTCCCAGGCGCAGGAGGCCCATCAGCACCTCGTAGAACGCGGGGGTGTTCGGGAGCTGCATCACCACGCGGTCCCCGCGGCGCAGGCCACGCGCGGCGAATGCGGCGGCGTACCCGGACGTGCGGTCGTGCAGGTCGCGGTACGTGACGGTCCGCGCCGCGCCGCGCTCGGCGCCGTGCAGCGCGGGACGGTCACCGTACCGTTCGCTCAGGCGCCGCAGCCACACGCTGAACGTTTCGCCCCGCCAGTACCCGGCGGCGCGGTAGGTGCGCGCCAGCGCTTCCGGCCAGGGCGTGAAGTCTGCACCGGCAGTGCGGTCCGGGGTCACAGCGTGCCGTCCAGCGCGGCGGGGTTCACGCCCAGGGCGCGCAGCATCACGCCGAACTTCGCGGCCGTTTCCGCGCGCTCGGCGGCGGGACTCGAGTCGGCCACCACGCCCGCGCCGGCGAACAGGTGCGCCTGCGGGCCGCGCAGCTGCGCGCAGCGGATGGTCACGGCCCACTCGCCGTTGCCGGCGCCGTCGCACCAGCCGACCGCGCCGGCGAACAGCCCGCGCGCCGGCTCCAGTTCCCTGATCAGGGCGTGGGCGGCGGCCTGGGGCACGCCGCAGACCGCGGGGGTGGGGTGCACGGCCTGCACGACGTCCAGGACGTGCAGGCGCGGGTCACGGAGTTCCGCCTGGATGGAGGTGGCGAGGTGCCACAGGCCGGCCGTCTGCACGAGCTGCGGCGTTTCGGGCACCGTGAGGTCGCGGCACAGGGGCGTCAGGGTGCGGCGCAGGTCGTCCACCATCAGGGCGTGCTCGTGCCGGTCCTTGGCGGACCGGAGCAGGTCGTGCCCGCGGCGCAGATCCAGGGCCGGGTCCGGGTGGCGGGGGCGGGTGCCGGCCAGTGGGCGCAGGGTCAGGTGCCGGCCGCGTTTGCGCAGCAGCAGTTCCGGGCTGGCCCCCACCAGCCAGGTGGCCCCGCCGCGTTCCAGCGGCAGGGCAAACACGAACGCGTCCGGGGCCAGGGCGTGCAGGTGCGCGCTCACGTGACGGACGTCCGGTGCGGGGTCCAGGGTGAGGTGCAGCGTGCGGGCCAGCACGACCTTGTGCAGGGCGCCCGAGCGGATGGCGGCGGTCGCCTGCGCGACATTCGCCTCGAACGTGCGGGGAGCGGGGCTCGTCCGGGCGGCCAGCACGTGCCGGGGGATCGCCGGGGGGAGGGGCAGGTCCGCGGCCGGGTGAACCGGCGCGGCGGGATGAAAGCACAGGGGACTGTCCGGCCCGAAGCCCACGGCGCCGACCAGGTGCTCGTGTGGCGCCGCGCCGTGCTGCCAGGTGAGCAGGTCGGCCGGGCTGGTCAGGGGGGGTGCGTGCGGGTGCGTGAGGTGCAGGGTCAGGCTGGGTGAGTGCCACGCGGGGACGGCCGGGGTGGACGGCGTGAGGGGCGCAACAGGCAGGGTCAGGGTCATGACGACCTCCGGAGATCAGGACGCAGGGAGCAGCGGTGAGGGGAGGACCGTGAGGGCCACGATGAATGAGGGGGTGCAGGTCCAGGTGACGGGCAGGGGGTCCGCCCAGCCCTGCGCGGTCAGCAGGGCGCGGCCGGAGGCGGCGCACAGCGGCGAGAAATGCGCCGGGTCGAACGGAACGCCGCGTGCGGCGTTCAGGGCTTTGAATGCACTTTCGCTCAGCACGTGCCGGAGCAGCCGCTCTGGAGGGAAGGCGGCGGAACCGAGGGGTTCAAGGTCAATGCCCAGCAGCAGGGGGGCCGGGCCGGCCACAGCGAGGCTGAGCCCGCCGGCGTGGGTCAGGCTGCCGCTGTACCCGGGCGGCCAGGTGGGTGCGCCGGAGCGGCTGCGGGCCAGGTCCGGCGCCGGTCCGGTGTGTCCGGCGAGGCGCAGCGCCAGGGCGGCACACTGCCGGCCGGCCTGGTGGTCCTGGACGCGGCGCTGGGGTGCGTGGGGTGGGAGACGGAGCGGGGGAGGGGGAGGCGCACAGTGCGGGGCAGTCTGCGTTGAAGTGGTGGGGGTCCAGAGCACGGCCTGGCCGGTCACGGCCCCGCACAGGTGGCTGCCGGGCGGGAGGGCAGGGTGCAGGGTGAGCAGCAGCGCCTGCAGTTCCTGCAGGAGAAGCTGTGGGGTGGGGGAGGGCGTCATGGATGACCGGCGCAGGATGACCGGCCGGGGGCAATCTGACAAATCCGATTGAATTAGTCAAGATGACCATTTGAGGTCGAAGCTAAACTTGACTAAGTTAATCGGATTAGTGCAGGATCGGCGCGTCGGTTCGCCCGACCCAGCCGTTCCGTCCTGAGCGCGCCCCGGCCCAGCGCCAGACGCGCCGTCCCGCCTGCACCCAGGAGGCCACCATGTGCCACGGCTTCACGCCCCTGCACGCTCCCAGTACCACCCGGCGCGTCATGCGCTGCACCTGCGGCAGCCTGCACGTCATCTGGCACCACCTGAACTACGCCCTGAGCCCCAGCGAATTCCGTGATCTGCACGACCTGCTCACGGCACCCGCCCCCCACGCGGCCCGCACCGACTGGGCCCTGCAGCACACCGCGCACGCCACACAACTCTGGTGCGGCCCCACCGGCGTCACCTTCACCCCACAGGAATTTCAGAGCTTCCGCGACCTGATCCTGACCGTCCCCCCACACGCCCGGCAGTTCCACTGACCGCCCCGCACAGGTGAGCCGCATGACCCACGCCCCTCCCAGCCCGACCGACATCATCGACCACGTCAACGAGGACCACGCCCCGGAACTGCTGCTCATCGCACGCGCCTTCACGGCCGCCCCGGCGCCCCGGGCCGCGCAACTGCTCACCCTGGACGCCCACGGCCTCCAGCTGGAAGTAACGACCGACCAGGACACCCGGACCTTCCCCCTCAGCTTCCCGGACCCGGCCCGGCCCGCGCACGAGAACCTGCGGGCCCTCGTGTCCGACGCCAGGGCACAGCTCGGCGCGCGGCCCGGCACCCGCACCGTGCCCTGGACCCTCCAGGCGGCCCGGCACCTCAGTCCACACCTGCGCCGCCTCACCTTCCACACCGACCCCGACACGCTGAGCGACTGGCAGCCCGGCTACGCCGCCCGCTTCGCGCTGAGCGGCGCGCCCGGCACCGAGAGCCGCGCATACACGGTCCGGCGCGTCGACCCGCAGCGCGGCACCGCCGACGTGGACGTGTTCCTGCACGGCGCCACACCCGGCAGCGCCTGGGGGCGCCGCCTGACGGCCGGCACGCGCGTGGACGTCACCCTGGGCCGCCACGAGCCCGTTCCGGACTTCGCGGCCGGCCCGGTCCTGCTGCTCGGCGATGAAACGGCCCTGCCCACCCTGAGTGCCCTGCTCGACCACTGGGCTGACCGTGCGGCGCCCTCCGTGCTGATCGAGCTAGGTGACCCCAACGACCAGCGGGCCCTGGACGACGTAGCCGTGCCGCCCGGCACGCGCCTGCGCTGGCTGACCCGAACAGGCGCCCCCGGCGCCGTTCTGGCACACGCGGCTCTTTCTCTCCCTCACCCGCTTGCGGCCGTGTGGGGCGCCCTGGACACCCCGACCGCCCGCACGCTGCGCCGCGCCCTGCGTGAACGGCACGGCCTCAGCCCCGCACAGTGCCGCGTCAGCGGCTACTGGCAGCCCTGACGTCACTCCCCCTGTTCCCCCTGGAGACCCCATGAAGCACCTCACCCGTCTGCTCGTCAGCGCCGCCCTGCTTGCCCTGCCCGCCCACAGCGCCGCACACGCTGCCACCGTCCGCGGCGCCGACGGCGTGACCGTCACCGTTCCCCCGCCCAGGCGCGTGGTGGCGCTGAACGCCACCACCGTGGAACTCATCTACCGCCTGGGGCGCCAGCAGACCATTGTCGGCACCGACGTCACCGGCACCTACCCGCCAAACCGCATTCCCAGCGTGGGCCACTGGGCGCAGCTGCCCGCCGAGGGCATCATCGCGCTGAACCCGGACCTCGTTATCGGCACGGCCGACAACTTCGCCGCCGGCAGGAACTCCGGCGTGGTCGCGCAGCTGCGCGCCGCCGGCGTGAAGGTCCTCGTGCTGCCTGCCAGCAACGAGGGTGGTCTGGACGGCGTGCGCACGCGCCTGAACATCCTCGCGGACGTGTACGGCGTTCCGGGCGCCGCGCAGGCCCTCAGCCGCTCGTTCGACACCACCCTCGCCGCTGTGAAGGCCAACCGCCCGGCCCGCGCGCCGAAAGTCATCTTTCTGTACGCCCACGGTCCGAACGATGCCAGCATCTACGGCACTGACGGCGGCGCGCACGACCTGATCACCCTGGCGGGCGGCGTGAACGCCGCGCCGTTCCGCGACACCCGCACCCTCACCGCCGAAGCGCTCGTGACCCTCAACCCCGACGCGATCATTCTCCTGAACCGCGGCCTGGAGGCCGTGGGCGGCGTCAGCGGCGCGTTGAAGCTGCCGGGCGTCGCGCAGACCACGGCCGGCCGCGCCCGCCGCATCTACGCCGTGGATGATTCCATCCGCTGGACCGGCCCGCGCCTCCTAGAGTTCGCCCTGGCCCTCGCCCGCCAGTGGAAGACTGACTTTCGCCGGTGACCGCCGCTGCCCCCGCCGCTGAGCGCGCCGCGCCCGGCGTCCGCCGCCACGCGGTCACGGTTCTCCTGGTGCTGCCCGCCGCGCTGCTCGGCGCGGTCGTGCTGGCGGTGGGCAGCGGCGCGGTGCCCATCAGCCCCGCGCAGGTGCTGAGTATTCTGCTCAGCCTGCTGGGCCTGCCCGCTCCCGCCACGTTCGACGCGCAGCAGGCCGCCGTGCTTACCGGCATCCGCCTGCCGCGCGTCGCGCTCGGCGCGCTGGTCGGCGCGGGCCTCGGCGCCGCCGGGGCGGCCATGCAGGGCCTGTTCCGCAATCCGCTGGCCGATCCGGGTCTGCTGGGCCTGTCTGCCGGCGCGGGCCTCGCCGCCGCCGCGAGTGTCGTGCTGGGCTTCACCGCGTTCGGCGCGTACTCACTGCCCGCCGCGGCGTTCGCCGGCAGTCTGGGCTGCACCGGGCTGATCAGCGTCCTCGCGCAGCGCCGCGGCCGGGTGGACGTCACCACCATGCTGCTGGCCGGCATCGCCATCAACGCCCTGTGCGGCGCCGGCACCGGCCTCATGACGTTTCTCGCCACAGACGAGCAGCTGCGCACCATCACCTTCTGGCAGCTGGGCTCACTCGGCGGCGCCACCTGGCCCGGCGTGCTCAGCGCCGCGCCCCTGGTGCTGGCGGGCGCGGCGCTGCTGCCGCTGACGGCGCGCGCCCTGAACGCCCTCACGCTCGGTGAGGCGCAGGCCGCCCATCTGGGCGTGGCCGTCACCCGCACCAAGTGGCTGATCATCACCCTGGTCGCGCTGAGTGTCGGGGCGGGCGTCGCGGTGGCCGGCACGATCGGTTTTGTGGGTCTGGTCGTGCCGCACCTGCTGCGTCTCCTAACCGGCCCGGATCACCGCACGCTGCTGCCCGCCAGCGCCCTGCTGGGCGCCACGCTCCTCGTCCTGGCGGACCTCATGGCCCGCACGGTCGTCACGCCCGCCGAACTGCCCATCGGGATCATCACGGCGCTGCTGGGCGCGCCGTTCTTCCTGTTCCTGCTGCGCCGCACCGGCCGGAGTGCCCTGTGAGTGGCCCGCCCCCCGTAAGTGTCGAGGCGCTGACCGTCACCGCCGGCGGCCGGGCCCTGCTGCGCGCCGTGACGCTGCACCTGCGGCGCGGCGAACTGCTCGCCGTACTCGGTCCGAACGGCGCCGGGAAAAGCACCCTGCTGCGCGCCGTGACCGGCGAACTGGCGGCCCAGGGCGTGCAGGTGCTCGGCGGAGCGCCGCGCCGCGCCGCACTGGCACGGCGGCGCGCGGTGGTGGCGCAGCACACGCCCCTCACCTTCTCGCACGAGGTGCTGGACGTTGTCCTGCTTGGGCGGTTCCCTCACGGCCCCCGGGAAACGCACGCCGACCGGGTGATTGCCCGCGACGCGCTGGCCCGCGTGGGGCTGAGCGGCTACGAGGCCCGCGACATCCTGACCCTCAGCGGTGGTGAGCAGCAGCGCGTGCACCTGGCCCGCGCGCTCGCGCAACTGCACGGCCCTGACACCGCGGACCGGGTCCTGCTGCTGGACGAACCGACCGCCAGTCTCGATCTCGCGCAGGCGCACGGGGCCCTGCGCGTGGCCCGGAGCCTCCTGCCGGGTGGTGTGGGCGTTCTGACCGTACTGCACGACCTGAACCTCGCCGCTCAGTACGCTGACCGCGCGCTGCTGCTCGCGCAGGGCCGCGTGCTGGCCTGCGGCACGCCCGGCGAGGCCCTCACGCCGGACACCATCCGCGCCGCGTACGGCCACGAGGTGCTCGTGACCTCTCACCCGTGCCTCGCCTGCCCCCTGATCGTCTCGGCGCAGTAACGGCGGAAGCTACATATGGCAGGCTCCCCGGCGGCGGGCAGGCGGGCCACGTAGAGTTGCCGGGACAGACCCAGGCCCCGTCCCCGCGGGGCCCGCCTGGGGGCCTCCCGCACTGACTTTTTTTGCGGTCTGCGCCGGTCCCGGCGTGTTGCACCGGTCACGTACGGTTCAGTCCGGTTCTTCAAGCGGCCTACACCCGCGCTTGAGTGGACCTTCAGAAATGACGGCCAGCACGTATTCCTTTAGACTTTTCGGAAAAATATGATGGCGGCCACAGTCAGACTTCCCCTGTTCAGGTGGGTTACCACCACACTTCCACAGGAGGACACCATGGCACGACTGATTCCTATTTCCGAACTCGTCCGCGACCGCAATTACGACCTCGGTGACACGTATAACGTGATCGGCCACCACGCCTACGGCCTCAACGGCGAACGGCTCGGCACGATCCGTGAAGCGCTCACCGACGAATCCGGCCGGATCCGGTACTTCATCGTTGACGCCGGCGGCTGGTTCACTGCCAAGGAAGTCATGGTGCCCGTCGGGCTGGCGCGCATCGAGAATGACGGCGTGTACTTTGACTCCCTGACCCGCGATCAGGTCAAGGACATGTCCTCGTACACCGCCGATCAGACCTATGACTACGACGCCCAGGTGGCCGACGAGCGCGTGCTGCGCGGCGTGACCCACAGCGAACAGCAGGCCGGCACCACCGGTGAGTACAGGTACCGCGAGGATGACACGATGTTCCAGACGCCCCAGCGGCTGCAACTGCTCGAAGAGCGCCTGCAGGTGAACAAGGACCGCTATGTCGCCGGGCAGGTGCAGGTGGGCAAGCATGTCGAAACCCGCACCGAGAACGTGACCGTGCCCCTCGAGCGCGAGGAAATCGTGATTGAGCGCCGCGCCGTGACCGAAGCGCAGCCCGTGTCCGGCACCGTCCGCCTCGGTGAGGATACGGAGACGATGACCGTGCACCTTGAAGCTGAGCGCGCCGACGTCAGCAAACAGGCCTTCGTCACTGAAGAGATTGAGGTGGGCAAGCGCACCATCACCGAGCAGCAGACTGTGACCGAAACGGTCGGCCGTGAAGTGCTGGACGTCCGCCAGAACGGCGACGTTCAGGTCGAGGGCGCCGACATGAACCGCACCGGCCTCATGAACGACCGCATGGAAACGACCGAGACGACCACCACTGACGTTATCGACTCGCGCGACGGCGACCGCCGCTGAGCGACCACGTGGGGGGTCACGGAAGTGTTCCCCCACGGTCTGCTGCCATGGACGACCCTACCGAACAACAGCTGCTGCCTGAGCGCCGCGAGTCCGTCGGCATCCTGGAACTCCGGGAGGAGCGGGCCGTCGTCCAGACGATCCGTGAACTTACGGGTACCGTGCAGGTGCGCCGGGAGCGCCGCGTGTCTCAGGAGACGGTCACCGTCAATCTCGAGCGCGAGGTGCTCGTGATCACCGCCGCGCCCGGAGACGTCCGGGTGGAGGTGAACGGTGAGGCCCTCGAACCCGCCCAGGAGTATGAACTCCTCGTGTACGAGGAGCGCGCGCAGATCAGCGTGGTTCCCTACGTGAGCGAACGCGTTGAGGTGTTCAAGCAAACCCGGACGGAGGTGGTCTCGCAGGAGATCACCCTGGCCCGGGAGGTACTGGTGGTGGACCAGAAAGAGGGTGACGCCCTGGCCCAGACGCCAGTCACGCCAGAGCAGGTCGCGGGGCAATCTCAGGAGACACGCCCGAACGGCACGCGCGGCCCGGACCGGGAGTAGCCACCCACCCCGCAGCGTGACGCCCAGCGGCCGTTACAGTCAGCCCGGTAGTCCTGTTTTTCAGGCGCTGTCAGGCTGACGGTCTATTGGCTGGCGCAAGCGCGAAGGCTGCTCCCGCTTGCGACTTCACGGCGCTCGGGGCGCCGGCCGCTGCGCCAGCCCCGCACCACCGAGAATCAGCAGCCCCCCGACCACCTGCGCGCCACTGAGCACCTCACCGAGCAGCACGGTGGCGAACAGTACCGCCCACAGCGGGTCCGTGCTGGCCAGAAGACTCACGCGCGCCGCGCCGATCCGCTGCACGGCGCCCGCCAGGGCCGGCAGGGCCACCAGCGTGGGAATCAGCATCATGGCGAGCACCAGTCCCCAGTGGGCGGGCGTGACCGGAACCCCCAGGTTGCCGCTCACGGTCCCCATGGCGGCGAACGTCGCGGCGCTCACGACAGCCACATGCGCCGTTACGTTCAGCGGGGCCGAGTCGGCGGCCAGGCGACCGCTGAGAAACAGGTACGCGCCGTACACGGCGCCGGACAGGCCGCCGAGCAACAGACCCAGCACGTCACGGTCTGCGGCGCCAGGCAGGCCGACCACCACGCCCAGGCCCAGCAGCGTGCACGCCAGCGCCCCGAGCTGCGCGCGGGCAGGGCGGGTGCCGCTCACCGCGCCGTACAGAATCACGAACGCCGGGGCCACATACACCAGCAGCGCGGCCGTACTGGCCGAGATGCGGGTCAGGGCCATGAAGTACGCGACGGTCGTGGCGGCGTACAGTCCGCCCAGCAGCAGAAGCGTAACCCGCTCCCGTAGCGGCACGTGGAAGGCGCCCAGTGCCAGCAGCAGCGCGGCGGTCAGACCGAAGCGCCAGCTCAGCAGGGTGGGCGTGCTCAGTTGCAGGGTCAGTGCCAGTTTTCCCCACAGGCCCAGCGTGCCGGACGCCGCGGCCGACAGCAGCGCCAGACCCATGCCGGTCACTTCCCGGGAGTCGGGGCTGCGGGTGGTGGGGGTCAGGGTGGGGGCGCTGCGCATGCCTTCAGGGTAGAGAGCAGGGCGGGCCGCTGTCTTGAGTGAACGGCGCGCCCGGCGTGCGGAGTTTCGCATAATAGGCGGCATGGTACGCCGCGGCGCCCCCCCCACCGGTACCACCGACCCGCGTGCCTGGCTGCACCCCACCCCAGATGGCCGCTGGCCGGTAGAGACGCTGCTTGATGACGTGCCCGGTCTGGTGTTCTACGTGAAAGACACCCAGGGCCGGTACGTGAGCGTGAATGACACGTTGCGGCAACGGTGCGGGGCGCAGCATAAGGCGGAAGTGCTGGGCCGCACCGCGGCGGAAGTTTTTGCAGGGGAGGCGGGACGGCGGTTCCGGGAACAGGACGAGCGGACGCTGCGCGAGGGCCGGGAACTGAGGGACGTGCTGGAACTGTACGTCGGGCCGCGCGGCGAACCCATCTGGTGCCTGACGCACAAACTGCCGGTGTTTGGCGCGGACGGCGCGGTGGTCGGCGTGGCGGGCGTGTCACGTGACGTGCCGCCCCTCAGCGAAGGCCGCGAGGGGTACGCGCGGGTCGCTGACGCACTGGCGTTTATGCAGACGCATTTCGCGCAGCCACTTCAGGTGCAGGCGCTGGCCGCGCAGGCAGGCCTGTCCGCAGACAGTTTCGAACGGCTGGTGCGCCGTGTGTGCCACGTCTCCCCCAAGCAGTTTCTGCTGCGGGTCCGCCTGGACGCCGCCGTCCGTCTGCTGCGTGACACGGACGCTTCCGTCGCGCAGGTGGCGCACGAGTGCGGGTACAGTGATCACAGTGCCTTCAGCCGAAAATTCCGTGAGGTGACCGGCCTGACCCCGCAGACCTACCGCCGCCGGGTCCGTGCCGGGACCGCAGTCCCCCGGGCGTAACGCCGCGCCCCCGCCGGTACCCCCGGTCAAGAGCAGGCGGCGACCAGGGTCAGCGGCAGCGGATATCCTGCCCGAAGTACGTGCCGCTGAGTTTGGCGTAGGTGCCGTCACCGAGCAGGCGGGCCAGTGACCCGTTCACGGCGCTGAGCAGGCCGCTGTTGCCTTTCTGCACGGCCATGCCGATCCGCTCGGGGAAGATCACGTCCCCCAGTTGCAGTTTGCCGGGCAGGGTGCGGGCCACGTCGATGGCGTTGAACCGGTCGAGCACTATGGCGTCTGCGCGGCGGTTGAACACGGCGGTCAGCTGATCGCTGGTGGTGGGCAGCGTCCGGATGCCTTTCAGGCCGGGGAGGCGCTGCGCGTACTGCAGGTACGAAGTGTTCACGCCCAGGGACACGACCTTGCCGTTCAGGTCGGCTGTGGTGCGGGGTCCGCCGGGCAGCGTCACGAGCACGCCGCCACTGCAGTAGTGAGGGGCACTGAAATCCACAGCTTTCAGGCGTTCGGGGGTGATGCCGTGACTGGCAATCACCAGGTCGTACTTGTTTTGGGCCAGGCCGATAAGCAGGCTGTCAAAGACGATGGTGCTCCACTGCGCTTTGACACCCAGCTGTCTGGCGATGGCGTTGCCCAGGTCCACCTCGAAGCCGGTGAGGGTTTTGCCCTGGTAGTAGTTGAACGGGCGGTAGTTGCCTTCGGTGGCGAGGCGGAGCATCCCGGACTGCCGGATCTCGGCCAGTGTGCGGGCGCTGGCCGGCGCGGCGGCGAGGGTGGCGAGCAGCAGCAGGGTCCAGCGGCGAAGCGGCGTTCCGTTCATGGGGCCTCCGGGGTGGGGCGTGCAGGGGTCAGGGGGTGAGGGGCGCGCCGTGCCCGAAAGCGCCGGGTGTGGCGCAGTTGCGCGCGGCTTCCTGCGCGCCCCGCAGCAGCGCGCCGGGCAGGTCGGGCGTGTCGGTCCAGTGGTGCAGGAACGCGGCGATAAAGGCGTCTCCGGCGCCGAGCGTGTCGGAGACCTGGGCGGGCGCCGCCGGCTGGTGGCAGACGTCCGGCCCGCGGACGGCCAGGGCGCCCTCGGCGCCTCGGGTGACCACCACCACGCCGGTGCCCAGCGCGCTCAGGTGGCGTGCCGCGGCGACGCAGTCTTCGGGACTCCGGGCTGCGCCCGACAGGAACGCCACATCCAGCAGCGGCGCCGTGGCGCTCAGGGTGTGGGGCGTCCACGCGGTCGAGTAGTCGTACGACAGGAGGCGCGCGGCGGCCCGGATGCGGGGCAGGTGGTCGTCCAGGCCGCTGTACACGCTGGTGTGCACCGTGTGGTGCGTGCCGATGAACCTGTCGTCGTCCGGTGTGAAGGTCCACTGGCGGGACACGCCGACGTCATCACCGTCAAACACGCGGTCGGTGCCGTGATGCCGGACGCGGGACCATGAGGTCGTTCCGGGGACGGTGCGGGCGCGGCTGATGTTCACGCCTTCACGCCGCAGGGCGTTCAGGATCAGCTGGCCGCGTCCGTCGTTGCCCAGCACGCCGAGATAACTGCTGGGCCGGCCCAGGCGGGCGGCGAGCACCGCGACGTTCACGGTGTTTCCGCCGGGGTACATCACGCCCTGATCGACGTACAGGTCGGTGGTGTTGTCGCCCAGTCCGAGAAGGGCGCGCATGTCAGTACTCGGTGACCCACATGTAGCGGCGGGTGTCGAGGTGATGGCCGTGCAGTTCGGCGAGGTGTTCCGCAAAGCGGTTCAGGGCGGCCTGCAGCACAAACGGACCGACGATAGGGCGGATTTCGGGTGCGACGCCCGTCATGGGGTAGTCGCGGGTGTCGTATACCATCACGCGGTCGGTGTAGCGGCGGCAGAACGCTTCGGCGCGCTCGGCCAGGGGGCGGCTGGGGTCCTCGCCGAGCAGCAGCATGACGGGCGTCCGGGCGTCGAGAATTTCAAAGGGGCCGTGGAACCACTCGGCGGCTTCGAAGGGCACGCTGTGCAGCCACTGCATCTCCATGAGCATGCACACGCCGAACACGTAGGCGGTGGCGAACATCGGCCCGCCGGCAATGTGGTACAGGATGTGATCGTGCTGGTAGGTGCGGGCGTCTGCGCGGGCGCGGTCGTCGTTCAGCCGGGC
Source organism: Deinococcus taeanensis (assembly GCF_020229735.1). Lineage (NCBI taxonomy): Bacteria > Thermotogati > Deinococcota > Deinococci > Deinococcales > Deinococcaceae > Deinococcus > Deinococcus taeanensis. Next base: position 95,009 of record NZ_CP083458.1, read on the forward strand.
ACTCTCCACAAGCACGCCGGGCAGGGCGTCCAGGGAGCGCAGCAGGGCCGCCTGGTGGGGCCAGCCGTCGCGGGCGTGCATCATGCCGCCGATCAATGCCTGCAGCACGATAAAGAGGCCGGTGTGGGCCTGCTCGGTGTCCCCGAGGTACAGGGCCTGCTGTGCGGCGCGGGCCAGGGGCGCATCGGGGGTACTGGTGACGGCCAGCGTGCGGCAGGGCGCGCCGCGCAGGCGCTCGGCGGCCTGCACGGTCTCCTGCGTGGTTCCGGATTTGGAGCCCAGGATGACCAGCGTGCGGTCGTCGAGGCGGGGCTGCTGGGTCATGAGCTCGGCGGGGAAGTACCGGCGGACCTGAAAGCTGCTGTGTGTCTGCTCCAGCCAGTACTCCAGGGTGAGCATGACGCGGTTGGGGGCGCCGCAGCCGACCAGGTAGATCCGGTCGAACTGCCCGGCGAGTTCGCGCCCAAGCCGGTCGGCTTCGTCTTTGGTGCGCAGGGCGGCCTGCAGGCCGCCGGTGATGTGCTCAGGGGTGATGGGGCTCGCGGTGACGGCGGGCCGTTCGGTCTGACTGGTGGTCATGCTGGTCTCCTGCTGGATCTTGGTATAGACCAAGAGTGCGCGCCGCATGCCTGGAAGTCAAGCCCACTCCCTCAGCCCCGCCCGCCCTCGCCGATCCGGAACACCACGAACTGCGGGTGATTGGCCGACTTCAGGTACTCGAACGGCACCCCCGCCGGGTCACGCACCAGCGTCCGGTACAGCAGCACACTCTGGTCCGCGCCCAGATTCAGCGCCCGTCCCTCCGCCACCGTCGCCGGCGCCACGCTGATCACACTCTCACCCACCCCCGCCTCAATCCCGTACCGCTCACGCAGCACCCGGTACAGCGACTGGTTGCCCATCAGGTCCTCCGCCGCCAGCCCCGGCACCCGCGCGTGCGGCAGGTAACTCGTCTCCAGGCAGAACGGCACCTCATTCACGAGCCGCAGGCGCCGCAGCATCACCACCGCGCTGCCCACCGGCACCCCCAGGCGTTCACTCACCTGACTGGGCGCCGCCGTCACCTGAAACTCCAGCAGCCGCCCGCCCGCCTGCCCGCCCTCGGCCGTCACCATCTGCGTGATGCTGTGCAGCTGCGGGTCGTTCAGCAGCCGGTTCACCTTCGGCGCACTGACCCGCGTGCCCGCCGTACTGTCGCGCTCCAGCAGCCCCATGCGCACCAGGTTGTCCATGGCGCGGCGCACCGTCATGCGGCTCACGCCCAGCTGCTCAGCCAGCTCCCGCTCCGAGGGCACCTTATCGCCCGGCGCGTACTCGGTGCCCTCAATCATCTCCTGCAGCGCCTGCTGCACCTGCAGGTACCGCGGAAAGGCCAGCGGGGCACGCACGTCACCAGATCTCGTCATTCCGGTCAGCATGCCGCCTTCCCCGCCCGAATGGTAGCGGGCCCGTCCCCCCGCATGCCCTTCAGGAAGCTGTGTGGTGCGCCTCACCTGACCTGCTCAGCAGCAGACAATGACCGTCCACCCCGCCGCCCAGGGCGTCCGCGCCCCTCCCTGGCCCGAGAACGCCCCCCTCTACAAGGCGGACTCAGATCCTTGCACGACAGCAACGGCGACGGCATCGGCGACCTACTGGGCCTGCGTGCTTGCCAGACCTGCGTGATCCCTTGTGGCTGCAACCCCTCTACTCCTCCCCACGGCCAGATAACGGGTACAACCTCACGAACTCCTGCGCCGGCGGCCCCGCCCTGGGCACCCTCGACGAATTCCGCGCCCTGATCGGCGGCGCTGTGCACCTCAGTGAGCGGGTCCGGCTGGACCTTGCCCTGAACCCCACCAGCGACCCGCACCCCTGGTTTCAGTCCGCCCGTGCCGACCCGCACCCCCTGCACCTCCAGCGCAGCCCGGTCACTGGACCCGGGCCGGGCGGGCCAGCACGTCCGACTGTCCCCCTTCCGCCCTGTTCGTGACCCACCTGAACAGAGCCCAGCTGCCCGTTCAGGTCGAACTGCGCAAAGAGGCGCACTTCTGGTTGTGTGAGGGCGTGCCCGGCTTCCACCTGGACGCCCTACCGTCTCTGATTCCGGGCCGCGCCGGCATCGCCATCTCGGAGAGCCGCACGCCCGAAGCGCCGTGTCCCTCCCTGAACACCCCCGCACCTTCACACTGAACCCCTACGGCCCGCGGTGGCTGCGCACCCAGGAGAACGAATGACACTGCCCTACCCCGCTGCTCCCACCGTCGGCCTTCACCCGTCTCACGAGCAGTTCCGGCCCAGCGACCTGCTGCGCCTCGTGCAGCTTGCCCACGCCGCCGGTTTCCAGGCCGGCATGTGCTCCGACCATTTTCTCCTCCGGACCCGCACCCAGGGTCAGTCGGGCTTCGCATGGGCGTGGCTGGGCGGCGCCCTGCAGGCCACCCCCCTGGATGGACCTTCGGCGCGGTCAGCGCCCCCGGCCAGCGCTACCACCCCGCCATCCTCGCCGAGCTGTTTCCGGTCTGCCTGTGGTGCGCGCCCGGGGCAGAACCTCAACGAGCACATCACCGGCACCCGCTGGCCCCTCAAAGCGCAGCGTGACGCCCGCCTGCGTGAATGCGTGGACATCATGCGGGCGCTGGGGCGCGGTGAAACGGTCACGTATCACGGCGAGCACGTCACCGTGGAAGACGCCCGTCTGTACACCCGGCCTCCCCGGTCCCCGCAGGTGTTCGGCGCGGCCCTCAGCGTCGACACAGCCCGCTGGGTGGGGAGCTGGGCGGACGGTCTGATCACTGTGGCCGCTCCACCCGAACAGCTCCGGCCCATCATTGACGCCTTCCGGGAGGGGGGCGGGGAAGGCAAGCCCATGCTGTTGCAGGTCCACGTGGCCTCCGCCCCCCGTGAGGAGGACGCCCGCGCCGCCGCCCATGAACAGTGGCGGGCCAACACCTTCGGGCACCTCATCCAGTCCGAAGTCCGCACGCCCGAGGAGGACGAGGCGCTAGGCTTCGAGCGTCTGTACCTGCACGAGGCCGGGGTGACCAGGAGCGCTTCATTGACGCGTTCGGGCAGCACGTCCTCCCGCAGCTCCGCTGAGCGCGCCACACGGGCGGCCGGGGACGGGACAGCTTCACCTCCCCGGCGCACTTCAGGCCATCAGCGTGTGGAGGCCGACCTGCCGCCTGTCACGCTGAGCCCATTGCCGGAATGTGCGCTGTGCCTGTCCGTGCCGCCCTCGTCCCTTCTGGGCCGGCGGTTCCACTCGTAGTGGTCAGGCGTGCCGTGCCGGAGGCCCATGCTGTCCTCCTGGCCGTGAAGGTCCTGACGCCTGGACGCATCGTCGGCGCGGCCGCGGCCCCAGTCGTCCATTCCTCCCCGGTCCTGACGGTCATTCAAGCGCGTTTCGCGCTCCCCACGCTCGTCCAAGCGGTGGTCGTCGGTCATGCGGTCATTCATACGGTCAAGGCGGTCACGGGTCATGTGCTTCCTCCCCAGGCATGCAGCGCGCCGCCCGGACGGTCTGGACGTCGGATCGGCATGGCGGCCCTGCTGTTCCAGGCACACTCCTGCTTCCCTCAGGCCACCATGACAGGTGAATCAATTCTGACAAGGGTCTTCCTTCATCGCCGGGTGGGCCTGAACGGGCAGGTCAGCCGGGCACACGACGTGAAGCGGTTCAGGGTGCTTTCAGGATGTCTTGTTGGCGTCCTCAGGTTAGTGCGCAGGGTGTCCTGCCCACCTTGACGGTTCTGTCATCCGGGACTCCGCGCGGTGAGGTCTTCTGAAGGAGGGGCGGACAGTCGCCTTTCCTCCAGGAGAGCTCATGACCACCTTTCTCGACCGTGCCGACGCTGGCCAGCAACTTGCGCAGCATCTTCAGCGCCGCGGCGTGACTGCAGACGTCATTGTCGCCCTGCCGCGTGGAGGGGTGCCGGTCGCTGCGCAGATCGCGCGGACCCTGCGCGCGCCCATGGCCGTCCTCCCCGTCCGGAAACTGGGACTGCCGCAGGCCCCGGAGGTGGCCATGGGCGCGCTGGCTTCGGGCGGCGTACGCTGGCTGAACGACGCCCTGATCGCGCAGCTGCGCGTGCCGGCTCACGCTGTCCACGCCGTGGAGGCTGCCGAGACCGCTGAGCTTGCCCGCCGGGAAGCCCTTTACGAGGGCATGACCCGGCTGAGTGCGGTGTCCGGCGCTGTGGTCCTGCTGGTCGATGACGGCGTGGCGACCGGCGCGACCATGCGCGCCGGTGTGCTCGCTGTGCGCGCACGCGGCGCGCTGCGTGTCGTGGTGGCTGTACCTGTCGGCGCGCCGGACACCTGTGAAGACCTGCGTGCCCTTGCCGACAATGTGGTCTGCCTGCACGCCCCGGCCGCCTTCCGGGCGGTCGGGCTGCACTACCAGCACTTTCCGCAGCTGACCGACGCCGAGGTGCACGCCGCCCTGAAGGAGGACCCACATGCCTGACCTGCTGTCCGAACTGAATCCCCTGACCGGCGCGCCTGACGCTCTGGACGGCCTCCTGGCAATCGTGGGGGACGCCCGGTTTGTGCTGATCGGCGAGGCGTCTCATGGCACGCACGAGTTCTACCGTGACCGCGCCCTTCTCACCCGGCGCCTCATCGAAACGCGCGGGTTCACCGCGGTGGCCGTCGAAGCTGACTGGCCCGATGCGTACCGCGTGAACCGCTTCGTGCGCGGTCAGCTGGCCGGTCCGGTCGGGGGCGCGCTGGGCGACTTCACGCGCTTTCCCCGCTGGATGTGGCGTAACGAGGAGGTCGCGGAGTTTGCGCGGTGGCTGCGCACCTTCAACGCGGCGCAACCGCAGCGCGCCGCGGGATTCTACGGCCTGGACCTGTACAGCCTGCACCGCAGCATGCACGCCGTTGTCAGTTACCTCGAGGGCGTGGATCCTGAGGCGGCCCGCCGCGCCCGCAGCCGCTACGCGTGCTTCGAGATGTTCGGCGAGAACCCCCAGGCGTACGGGTACGCGACTGAGCACGGCGCGTGGGACCCGTGTGAGGATCAGGCCACGCAGCAACTCCTGGAGCTGCAGCGCCGCGCCGCTGACCCGGACAGCGCCGGCCTCATGGCGGGCGACGAACTGTTCCACGCCGAGCAGAACGCCCGGCTGGCCCGCAGTGCCGAACAGTACTACCGCGCCATGTACCGGGGCCGCGACGACTCCTGGAACATCCGCGACACGCACATGGCCGAGACGCTGGACGCCCTGGCCGCCCATCTGGACAGCCAGGGCCGCGCGGCGAAGGTGGTGGTCTGGGCCCACAACTCGCACCTGGGGGACGCGCGCGGCAGCGCCATGGGTACCCGGCGCGGTGAACTCAATCTCGGGCAGCTGGCCCGCGAACGCTGGGGCAGTGAGGTGGTCATCATCGGGCAGACCACCGCGCAGGGTGAGGTGTATGCCGCGGACGACTGGGACGCCCCTGGTCACGTCAAGCGCGTCCGTGCGCCCCTGCCCGGCAGCCTGGAAGCCCACCTGCACGACCTCGCGCGCTGGAGTGGCCAGGACCATTACTGGCTGGATCTCCGCGCCGGCGCCGCCGCCCACACGCTGGGTGAAGAGATGCTGCAGCGCTTTATCGGGGTGATCTACCGCCCGGAGACGGAACGCTGGAGCCACTACGTGGAAACGCATCCCGCCCGGCAGTACGACGCGCTCATTCACGTCGACACCACCCGGGCGCTGCGTCCCCTGGACCCGGCAGGCGCTGCGCTGCCCGGCGCTGAGCCGTCCGATGACGACCTCCCTGACACCTACCCCAGCGGAGAATGACTGGGCAGCGGCCGCGCGGGGGGCACCCGTGCAGGCCGGGCCGCGTGTCGCCTCGGCTCAGCGGATCGTCACCTGAAAACAGGCGTTGCCCTGTTCGTTGGGTGCCAGGGTGCCCAGCCGGACCGTCATTACCCCCTGGCCGAAGGTGCCGCCGGCACTGCTCAGGCTGCCGGCGTCCGTGTCCTGGGCGCTGCTCAGGTAGCCCAGCCCGGCGCGCGTCAGCTGAATGCCGTTTCCGGCGCTGCCGTTGGCGCGGGCCGCGTCGTAGGCATTGACGTCCACGCGCGTATTCGCGGGCACCGGGTCAACGAGGACGAAGTTGGGCAGGGCAACGCCGCCCGCGTTCAGAAAGGCGATGCAGTACTCGAGGCGTTCGCCGGGCAGGCCGCCGCCGGCCGAGCCGAAGGCTGTGGCGCGCGTGACGTTCCGGACGGTTTTCGTCAGCGGGGCGTGCACCATCAAGGTCTGCGCGGTGGCGGAGTTGTTCGTGGCGTCGGCTTCAGGGGTGGCGGTGGTGACAGACGCCGTGTTCACCAGGGTGCGCACGTTGGCGTCGGCGGTCAGCTGCGCTCCCGTGGGGGCCAGCACGGTCACGGTGACCGTGCGGGTGCCGGTGGGCAGAGCGCCGAGGACCCAGGTGACGGTGCGGCTTGAGGCGTCATAGCTGCCCGCGTCACTGGCCGCCTGGAAGGTGACGCCGGCGGGAAGGGGATCGGTGAGCTGCACGGCGCTGGCCGGTCCGCCGCTGACCTTCACGGTCAGGGTGTAGGTCAGGGGTTCGGCTGCCTTCGCGTACGCGGGAGCGGCTTTGGTGACGGTGACGTCCACGGCGCTGCTGACCGTCAGGGTGATGGTCGCCGCGTTGCTGGTCGCGCCCTGGCTGTCCTGGACGGTGTACTGCGCGGGGGTGGGGTTGGTCACGAACCCGGACTGCGGCGTGAAGGTCACGGCGCCCGTGGAGCGGTTGAGGGTCCAGGTGCCCTGGCCGGTGATGGTGAGGGTCTGCCCGCCGTTACTGAGGGTGCCGCCGGTGGGGGCGTTCACGAACGTCAGGGTGCTGAGGTTCAGGGTGCCGTCCGGGTCGGTGTCGTTGCTGGTGACGTTCGGGAGGGTGATGGGCTGCCCAGGCGCGGTGATGATCGCGCTGTCGTTGCTGGCGGTGGGGGGCCGGTTGGTGACGGTGACGGTCAGCGTGGCGGTGGCGGTCTGGCCGCTGCCGTCGCTCACCTGGTAGGTGACGGCGCTGGCCGTTCCGGTGTAGTTGGTGGCGGGCGTGAAGGTCACAGTGCCGTCGGGATTCACGGTGTACGTGCCCTGTCCGGTCACGGTCAGGATTTTGCCGCTGCTGGTGACGGCGCTGCCGGTGGGCTGGCCGGCGGCAGGGAACACGACGCTGCTGGGGTTCAGGGCGCTGCCCGCGTCGTTGCCCAGGACGGAGGTGGTGACGGCCTGGTTGCTGGGGGTGGTGTTCGTGTCGTTCACGGCGAGCGGGCGGACGGTGACGGTGATGGCCGCGGCGTTGCTGAGCGCCCCCTGGTTGTCCTGCACGGTGTACGTGACGCTGCTGACGCCGCTGAATCCGGTGACGGGCGTGAACGTAACCACGCCTGCGCTGCTCACGGTGAACGTGCCCTGCCCCGCGACGGTCCGGCTCGTCTGAAGCCCGGTGACGCCCGGGTCGAGGTCAACCGTGGCGGCGTTGATCGTCCCGGGGGCGGCGTCGGTGTCGTTTGCGAGGACGTTCAGGGTGACGCTGGTGGCGTAGGGGGTGGTGACCGCGTCGCTGGCGGCGGTGGGGGGGAGGTTCACGCTGACGGGGTCGCTCGCGGCGTTGTTGCCGGTCGCGGTTTCGTTGGGGTTGCTGACCGTGGCGGTGTTGGTGGTGCTGGGAAACGCGGCGCTGCCGACCGTGACGCCACTGATGGTAAAGGTACTGGCGCTCCCCGCGGTGAGCAGGGGTGTGGTGGCGCTGGTGTTCGTGCTGGTGCAGGTCACCTTGCTGTTCAGGGCGGTGCAGGCCCAGCTGCTGGCGTTCGGGCCACTGACGGTGACCGGCCCGTCGGGGAGGGTCAGGCCGGCGGGGAGGGCGTCGGTGACGGTGGTGGTGCCGTACACGTCTGCGTCGGTGGCCCGGACGGTAAAGGTGAAACTGCCGGGCTGACCGGCCGTGAAGATGCCGGTGTGGGTTTTGGTGAGGGTGAGGTCCGGGCGGACCGCGGTGATGGTGAAGCCGTTGCGGCTGGTGCCGTAGTCGCTGTTGTAGTGGTAGGAACTGCCGGAGAAGTCGTAGATGACGTTGAAGACGCCCTGCACGCCTCCGCCGACGATCCGCACGCGGTAGGTGGTGGTGAGGGTATCGCCGACCTTGCCGCCCGCGTAGTTCGCCGGGCCGATGCACGCGCCGTTGTTGTGGTAGTTGACGCTGTTGATGACGTTCTCCCAGCCGCAGGCGTCCGCGTAGGGGCTGCTGTTGATCGCGCCGGCCGGAGAGTTGTACGTGCTGGTGACGTTCAGAATCTGAAACACGGTGTTCACCAGGATCGGGTAGTTCTCCATCTGCTCGTACCCGTTCGTGGCGGTGGACGCGGTGAGGGTCAGTTCGACTTCCTGCCCCACAGCGACGGTGGATGGACCGGTGAAGCTGATGACGTAGTTGCGGTTCTGGGAGACGAGTTTTTCCACGAACAATTCGCGGGGGGTGGGCGTGGAGACCACGCCAGTGCCGGTGGCGGTGGCTTCGATGTGGTAGAGCTGGGTGTTGCGCTGCGCGGGTGTCGCGGCACTGGAGATCAGGCTGGAGTACGCGCTGGCGCTGCGGGTGATCTGCACGTTGAAGATGGCGTCCTGGCAGTTGGCCGGCGTGCTGCTCAGTTTGTTCGGGTGGGCCGGGGCGGGCCCGGCGGGCAGGTCCTTGAGGGTGATCGTGCTCAGGCCATGGAGGGCGACGAAACTGTTGGTGGTACCGCCGTCGAACACAAAGCGCGCCTGGGCGCCGGTGGCGGTGGCGTCGCCGACGTTGCACACGCGCGCGCCGACCGGGAAGATGTTGGGTCCGTCGTTGACGTTGTTGCTGTCCAGACCGATGACGTTCCAGGTGAGCGGCTGGATCACGAGGCTCGGGGCCGCTGCGGCCAGCCCCCAGAGCGCCAGCAGGAACAGCGGCCAGAGGCGCGTGATCCACCGGAGCGTCGGAAGGTCCATGCCTCATGATGGCCGGGGCCTTCTGTCAGGTTTCTGGCAAGCGGCAGGACTCTCCCCTGAATGGGGGGAGTGGCGGGGGACCAGGTAAGCACCCGGCGCCCGGGAGGCAGGCGCAGACGCGCTGGCCTGGGATGAACAATCACTGCTTATCCCTTGACACCTACCTACATGTAGGTAGATACTACTGCTATGTCCGACCCCGCCGACACCCGCACGCAGATTCTGGACATTGCCCAGCGTCTCATGCAGGAACGCGGGTATCACGCCGTGAGCTACAAGGACATCGGTGCTCACCTGGGCATCCGCAACGCCAGCATTCACTATCACTACCCCACCAAAACCGACCTGGGCGTCTCCCTGCTGCAGCGCTACCGCGCGCAGCTGTCCGGGGTCCTCAGCGGTCTCGCGCACCTCCCACCGGCGCGGCAGCTCGACGAGTACGTCGCCGCCTACCGGGCCGTCGTGCACGACGACGGGCGCATCTGCCTGTGCACCGTGCTCGCCGCTGAGGACTGCACGCTTCCCGCGCCGGTCCGCGCCGAACTCCGGGCCTTCTTCGACCTCAACGAACGCTGGCTCACCCAGACGCTCGACCAGGGCCGCCAGAGCGGCGACCTCCACTACGGTGGTGAGCCTGCCGACACCGCCGCCACCTTCCTCGCCACCCTGGAAGGCGCCATGCTGCTCGCCCGCACGGCCGCCGATCCCCGCCGCTTTGACCGCATCGCCCACCACTCGGTCGCCGCGCTTCGCGCCGCCTGACCCCAGGAGACCCCATGACCCAGATCACCACGCCCGACCTCGCCACCCGCGCCCGCACCCTGCTGGACCTGCACGCCGCCCCCGACATCCTGGTTCTCGCGAACGTCTGGGACGTCGTGTCCGCGCAGGTGGTCGCGGCAGTGCCCGGCGTGCAGGCGCTCGCCACGGCCAGTCACTCCATCGCGTCCACCTTCGGCTACCCTGACGGGGAAGTCATCCCGCTCGACCTGCACCTCGATATGGTGCGCCGCATCGTGCAGGCCGTGAACGTGCCTGTCACCATGGATTTCGAGGCTGGCTACGGCAACGCCGGCGACACCGCCCGGCGTGCCATCGAGATCGGCGTGGTCGGCGGCAACCTCGAAGACGCCATGAAACCGCTGGACGAGGCAGTCGCCGCGGTCGAGGCGGTCATGGCCGCCGGACACGCGGCTGGAATTCCTTTCGTGCTCAACGCCCGCACCGACGCGGCCGTGCGCGCCGCGCCCGGCACTGCCCGCACGCAGGTGCTGGCCGAAGTCATCCGCCGCGGTCAGGCGTTCCTCGCGGCGGGCGCCCCGGTGGTGTTCGTGCCGGGCCTGATCGACCGTGAGGAAATTCGCGAGGTGGCCGCCGCGTTCGGCCCGCAGAAACTCACGGTGATCAGCGTGCCCGGCGTGAGCCTGCCCGTGAACGACCTTCAGGCGCTGGGTGTGGCGCGCGTCTCCACCGGGCCGTTCACGCAGCGCGTCGCTCTCACGGCCCTGCAGGACGCAGCGGCAGCCCTGGTGGCCGGCGGCACCCTGCCGGCAGGCACCCGCCCCCTCAACTGATCCTCAGGGCGCGCGGCACGTACCGCTTGCCCGGACGCGCCGTCTGAATCCGGCCGGCCCTCCAGTGATGTGGGGGCCGGCCGCCGCCCTTGTCCGGCGCGTCCGGCCGGCGCGTCACCGGGTCATGACCGGCCGGTGCGCGGCGCCGGGCAGCGTGAAGAAGAACGTGCTGCCCTCCCCCGGCGCGCTCGTCACCCAGAGCCGACCACCGTGCCGTTCCACAATCTTCCGGCTGACAGGCAGTCCGAGGCCGCTGCCTTCAATGTCGTCCTGCGCGTGCAGCCGCTGGAACGGCTCGAAAATGCGGTCCAGGTATGCCTCGCCGATCCCGACGCCGTTGTCCTGCACCGCGAAGCGCCAGAAGGTGCCGTCCGGGTCGGCGGTCAGGTGCACGCGGGGCGGCGTGCCCGGGCGGCGGTACTTCACGGCGTTCCCGATCAGGTTCACCAGCAGCCGCGTCAGCTGGTCCTGGTCGCCCAGAATCACCGGCAGCGGTCCGTGCGTCACCACGCCCGCGGCGGCCTCGAGGTCCGGACCGAGCACCTCCAGCGCAGCACGCAGCACGCCCTCGCTGCTGACGGGCGTCAGGGCCCCCTGCTGCGTGTTCACCCGGGAGAACGCCAGCAGGTCATCCACAAGCCGTTTCATGCGCCGCCCGCCGCGGATAATCTGCTGCAGGTACACCAGGGCGCGGTCGTCCAGCTGAGGGCCGTACCGGTTCTGGAGCAGTTCCGCGAAGCTCGTCACGGCCCGCGTCGGGGTCTGCAGGTCGTGACTGGCAATGTACGCAAACTGCTCCAGTTCCTGGTTCGAGCGTTGCAGGTGCTCGTTCGCGTCCCGCAGCGCACGCTCCGACGCGTCCTGTTCAGTCACGTCACGCAGGACGACCACCGCCCCCAGCCGTTCCCCACGGCTGCCTGTCACGGGACTGCCGAAGCTCAGCACCAGGCGCGCCTCCCCGCCCTCCGGGCGAATCACGATCTCCGCATCCTGCACCTGCTCCCCCTGGTAGGCCCGGTACAGCGGAATCTCGGCGAGCGGCAGCGGCGTTACGCCGTCCGGGCGGTACAGGTGGTAGTGCGCCGCCCACGCCTCGGGCGGCAGGGGAGCCAGGGGCTGGCCGTGCAGCGTGCGGGACGCCTCGTTGAACAGCGTGAGGTGCCCGCGCGCGTCACAGGCGACGATCCCCTCGGCCAGGTTCTGCAGGATGCCCGCCAGGAACGTCCGTTCCTGCTGGCGTTCGCGCAGCGCGTCACTGCGTTCCAGCGCCAGGCCCAGGGCGCGGGCCGTGGTTTCCAGCATGGCGCGTTCCTCGGGCGCCCACGCGCGCGGCTCGTACGTCCCGACGACCAGCACCCCGCGCGGCTCACCGCCCACCATGACGGGGAGGCTGGCCGTCGCCCCGACCTCCTTGAGCAGCTCGCGGGCGACTGGCACGCTGGCCGGATCGTACCGGCGCTGGTAGTACGGCTGCTGCGTGTCAAGCGGCCGGTCCAGGTTGGGGGTGGCGCCGCGCGGCAGGCCAGCACGCAGGGCAGGCAGCAGCGCCGGGTTGCGGAACTCGCCGCGGCTTGAGCGCAGCGTCCAGGTGCCGGCGCCGGGTTCGTAGTACGTGCTGGCGCCGCCGGTCAGCAGGGACACCAGGATCTCCTGCGCGCGCCCGACCAGCGCGTCGGGGTCCAGTTCCAGGCTCAGATCCCGCGACAGATCCGCAAACGACTCCAGCGTCCGGTTGCGTGCCTCAAGGGCCGCAGTTCGCTCGCCGACGCGCGCCTCCAGTTCAGCGTTCAGGGACTGCGCCTGGGCGTACAGGCGGGCGTTCTCCAGGGCCAGCGCCGCGCGCCGCGCGAGTTCCTGCACAAACGGCACGTCCTCCGGCCCGAAGGCGCGGCCGCCGCGGTGCAGCATGAGACTCAGGACGCCCAGCACCCGCCCGTGGGCGGCGAGCGGCACGATCAGCGCCGACCCGAACGCCATCGCCTTCAGGAGCGTCCGCTGCCGGTCCGTGATGGGCAGCGCGTCGAGCAGGTCGTCACTCACGCTGGGCAGCACGACCGCTTTGTTCTCACGGTACGCCCGGGCCACGCCGCCGAAATCATCCGCCCGCTGCGGGAACAGCGCCAGATACTTCTCGGCCAGCCGCTGCTTCTCCACGTCACGGTGCGTGTACGCGGCAGGGTGCAGCGTTCCGTCCGGCTGCGGCAGGTACACCGCGCACCAGTCCGCGAGGCCCGGCACGGCCAGGGAGGTCAGGCGCGACAGGGTTTCCGGGAGGTTCAGGTTCTCGGCGAGCGTTTCACCCGCCCCGGCGAGCAGCCGCAGCCGCGTCTCGGTCTGCTTCCGGGCGGTGATGTCGGCCGTGACGCCCAGCAGCCTTAGCGCCTGACCCTGCTCGTTGCGTTCCACGCGCACAAGCTGCTCCACCCAGATGCTGGTGCCGTCGCCCCGCAGAAACCGGTGATCTACCCGGAACGACGCCGGGCCCTCACCGGCGATCGCCCGGGTGAAGGTCTCCTGAACCTCAGCCCGGTCGTCCGGATGCACCCGGTCGTAGAAGGTGTCGGTGGTATCCACAGTGGTCTCGAAGCCCAGCATCCGCTGCGTCTCCGGGGAGCGCTGCACGGTCCCGGTCGACAGATCCAGCGTCCAGACACCCAGGCCGCTGGCTTCCAGCGTGAGGTGCAGGCGCTGTTCGGCCTCGTGCTGCTCGTGCATGTCGGTCGCCACGCCCAGCCACTCGTCCGGACCGAGGGGGCGCAGGCTCACGTGATGCCACCGGTACGCGCCGTCGGCGCGCCGCAGGCGCAGCTCGCCGCTGTACGGCAGCCCGGCGAGGACGCGCCGCGCCGCGTCCCGCAGGGCGCCCAGGTCCTGCGGGTGCACCGCGCGCTCCAGCGCGCCATGCTTGAGCTCCACGTTCAGCCCTGTGTACTCCGCCCACGCCCGGTTGAAGCGCGCCACGTCCTCCTGGGGCCGGGACGTCCACATCAGGGTGGGTGCGGCGTCCAGCAGCGCCCGCTCGTGCTGCCGCGCGGCTTCCTCCGCCTCATGCTGCCGCGCGCGGCGCAGCGACTGGGCCAGCACGCCGGCCACAGTCAGGCCCAGCGTCCGCTCCGCCGGGCCGGGGGGCGCGGCCCCCGGAATCGCCACGGCCAGCACCCCCAGCGGCACTCCCGCAGCCCCCAGCGGCTGCACCATCAGGTGGTGCCCTGCGCCCGGCAGACGGTCCGCCAGTGCCGGCGCGGGGGAGGAACCCTCGCCGCCCGGCCCGCCAGTCACGTCGGCCAGCAGGGTCTGCGTCAGGGTGGCCGGCAGGTCCGGCAGGCCAAAGGTGCGGGTCAGTCCCCCGGCGGCGCGGTGATCCGGCAGGAGGCTCAGGACGGCCCGCGTGGCGCCCAGCACCTGCGCGGCCTTGGGCAGGAGGGCGAGCACGCCCCCGGTGTCACGCGCGTCCGCCAGGCTGGCCGTCAGGTCCTGAAGCTGCTGCGCGCGGGTTTCTGCCACTTTCAGCGCGTGAATGTCATGACAGGTGCTCAGGACTGTCGCGGAGCCCGCGCCGCCCGGCCGGGCGCGGCTGCGCATACAGAACCACACGTACGTGCCGTCGGCGAGCCGCAGCCGAATCTCCCGCTCATCCGGGCGGTCCTCCGCGGCGGCGCGGCCCCACACCGCCTGGGCGGCGCTCAGGTCATCCGGGTGAATCACGGTGCTCAGGCTGGCCCCCTGCAGGTCCGGCCCGCGCTGCCCGGTGGTGTTGGCGAGCGCCTGATTGCTGAACAGCACCAGCCCGCGCGCGTCAGTGATGAACACCGGCAGAGGCAGGTCGTTCAGCACGTCCAGGGCGTTCGCGGACAGGTCGGGCATCACCGTATATTAACTTCCGGTGAAGATCAGTGAGGAAGCGCAGGAACAATTAAGCGGCCCCAGCCGCAGACAACGATCCTTCATGGGAGACCCGCATCAGGCGCTGCGCGCATCCCCGTTAAGCGGGGCGCGGCCCGGACGTGCCGGGCCGCGCCAGACCCATGAACAGCGCGCCGCCCTTTTTTCCTTTCTGAGCGTCTGTGTCCAGGGGAAAGAGCATTGACAACGCGGGTGTTACGAGAAGCCAGTGTCTTCAGGACCGGCGTTCCAGGTCCTTTACGCGCTCTTCGAGGTCGCGCACCTGCTGAGACGGCCCAGCCTTCCAGGCACGGCTGATCAGCCGAACCGCCAGGAATGTGCCTCCCAGCAGCACAGCGAAAACGATCAGCAGCACGATCAGTTCAATTGGTCCGATGCTGGGCATAGTCGCAGTCTACCAACAGGGAAAATGAGCTGCTGCCCCCCTGGGCGCTCACCATTGGCATCCTCGCGCCGGTCGGCCCAGGCAGGAACCGCCTCAGGCGGGCTGGTGGTCACGCCTCCCCAGCGTCACGGCGGCGACTCCCGTTACCCTTGAAGGGGCAGCGCGAAGCTGTAGCGCTGACCCTGTCCCCCTTCACGACAAGGACCAGTCGTCAGGCGCCGGCCGGAGTCCACCGGCCCTACCACCCAGCAAGGTCGTCCTTCAGGTCATCCGTCGCCAGCTGAGCGTACCCCCTGCGGGTCGTGTCGATGCTCTCGTGCCCCAGGTGCGCCGCGACCCGGCCGAAATCCTTCACCTGCTGAAGCAAGCGCGTCCCGGCGTACTTCCGGCCCGGGTGAAAGCCGCGGAACTTCACGCCCGCCGCCCTGAACGCCTTCTCCAGGTGGTAGCGCGCCGTCATGGGCGAAGCGTACCGGAACACATGATCCTGCGCCGTGGTGCGTTTCCCGTCCATGTGACCCGGCCCGCCCGGCGCGTACAGGCCCCGGTAGTGCCGGGTGGCCCGCGCCAGGCTGGTGCTCATGGCCACCACCCGCGCCTTGCGGCCTTTCCCGCTGCGGACGTGCACCCGCCGCGCCGCTTCATCCAGGTCATCCCAGGTGAGGGCCAGCGCCTCACTGATTCTCAGCCCGGCGTGCGCCGTAACGAACAGCAGGAACTTCACGTGCACGTCAGCGTGATCCAGCACGTCCGCCAGCTCATCTTCGGTGTACGGCGGGCGTTTCACGAGCCCCGGCGTGCGGTCCTTCGGAATCCGGACGTCCTTGAACGGGTCGGCGTCCGTGGCCCCCGCCCAGCGCAGCGCGCGGTACAGGCAGCTGGCGGCCGCCACCTTCAGCTGAACGCCCGCCGGTTGCCGGCCGGCGTCCAGCATGAAGGCCACGTACCCGGACGCGTCGCGCCGGCCAGGCCGCAGAAGATTCACAGCCTGATTCGAGGCGTACTCCAGAAACTGCCGGACGCCCAGCGTGTACGCCTCCACCGTGCGCAGGCTGGTGAGCAGGCCACTGGCGCCCTCATGCGTGAGGTACGCGCGGGTGAGGGAAACCAGTTCCTCGTGGTTCTTCTCCCCCGCGGCCTTCACAGCGCGCCGGCGGAGTTCATCGTCGTGCAGGCCGCTCCAGGTGCGCGCCTGTGTCAGCGCGTCGGCCGTGTAGGACTGAAGCGTCACGTGAGCCTCGGGTGGTCGGCCATGGCCGATCTTAGCGAAGGGCACCTGCAAAAGAGAAGCAGAGGGGTGAGTTCCCTCCAGGCCCCATAAACGGAGGTGGACCTCGTGTGCCAAGGCCCTGTTCAGCACGTCACAACGCCGCCAGAGTCAGGCAGAGCCCTCCGCGTCCGGGCCACTTTAACCGGACGCGCCCAAAGGTTTCCTGAGGGGCCGCAGGCAAGCGGGTGGGCGCGCAGTGCAGGTGCCACGCGGGCCAGGGCAGAAGGGAGGCCTGGACCTTATGGGTCCAGGCCTCCCTTCTGCCCTGGTGCCTACCTGCGGCGGCGTTGCGCGTTCGCCGTGGATCCGGCCGGACCACCGCGCGTGGCCTGCTGCGGGGGGCGCGGCGTCTGCTTGCGCCCCTGCGTTTCCTGAATGGCCGGATCAATCTGCTTCTCTTCCGGCGTGACGGGCGGCTGCAAGGCCTGCGGCAGTTTGCGCCGCACGCTCTGCCACAGCTGCCGCTGCTCGGGCGTCAGCAGCACGAGGTTCGTGCCGGGCTGTCCGGCACGCGCGGTGCGCCCGGAGCGGTGCACATGATCCTCCGCTGTGGAGGCCACGTCCAGGTGAACCACCAGGCGCACTTCCGGCAGGTCAATGCCCCGCCCGGCGATATCGGTGGCGATCAGGATGCGCGACTGGCCTTCGCGCAGCAGCGTCATGGTCCGCTCACGCTTCTTCTGGTCCATGTTGCCTTCCAGCGGCGCGACCACCTCGTGGGGCAGCAGGGTCGTGAGTTTCTGCGCGCGCCGCTTCACAAGGTGTTTGGTGCGGCTGAACAGCACCACGCAGCCCCCAGGCGCGGCGAGTGCCGTGCGGACGTGCTCAGCCACGGTGTCCAGCAGGTCATCCCGGGTGGTGTGCACCAGAAGGTGCGTGGCGTCCGACGCGCCGGCCAGCACGTCCTGCGGCACGGCGGGCGCACCGGGCACGTTCACGTCGATGCGGGTGGGGCGGTTCATGAACTGCTCGGCGACGCTGCGCAGCTCCGCGGGGAACGTCGCGGACGCCATGGCCACCTGCGGGCGCGTGCGGGCCTGGGCCTGCGCGGCGCGCAGAATGTCGCCCACGTCCCGCAGGAAGCCCAGGGACAGCAGTTCGTCCGCTTCATCCAGAACGACGTACTGCACGCGGCTGAGGTTCAGTTCACGTTTGGTGATCAGGTCCTTCAGGCGCCCGGGGGTGCCGACGATGACCCCTTTGCCGGTCGCTTCAGCGCGCGTCGCCTGCGGCGTGATGCCGCCCGTGATGCGCCCAGCGCTGAGGTTCAGTTCACGTGCCACGTCCCGGACCTGCACGGCCAGTTCGCGGGTGGGCGTGATGATCAGCACTTCCGGCTGCATGCCGCGCACGGCGCGGCCCAGACCGCGGGCCGCGGCGGGAATCAGGAACGCGAGGGTTTTTCCGCTGCCGGTGCGGGCGGTGGTGACCACGTCCTCACCGCGCAGCAGCGCAGGAATGGCCTGCGCCTGCACGGGCGTGGGGGTGCGGCCCTGGAGCAGGGCCTGCCAGTTGTGTTGCTTGTCAGTCACAGTTCAATCATCCTTGAGAGGCCTCCGCAGGGGCGGAAGCACGAGGTGCGTAAGGGCAGGAGTGCGGGCGGGAAACGCCAGCCGTTCCCTTATCATGACGCATCTGCGCCCATTGACCAAGGCGCTGGGGAACAAATCACGGCTCAGCCCGCCTGCGGGGCGCAGCGGCCGGGTCACCGGCCAGACCAAAGAAGGTCAGGATCCGTGTGAGAGACGCACTTTTCGCGCGGGTGGAAGGCGGCCCTCAGTGTGGCATTCCGTTCGGCGCCCAGGTCTATCAGGCCGCACGACACGGTAATGGTTTCCCCGGTCCACTCCGCCTGAACATTCCCCTGGTTGCACGGTGCCGGGCGCGTTCCTCCACCTGACTCACGGCGTGCTGAACGCACCGCTTGAGCAGCACGGCGAACCCCCGCCAATCCGGCACGCCCGGTCCGAGGGGCGAACAGCCTTCTGAAAGACCTGCGCCGCCACCAGGAGTCCCCGGTGGCGTGTCCGTTCATCTCGTTCAGGCGTTTGAACTGGTCGAAGTCCAGGAGCAGCGCGGTTTGCAGCGTGGGAGCCCGGGTGCCGTCGGTGAGCTGCCGGCAATCGAAGCGCCCCTCAGACGGTCACGCGGTCACGGTTCGCGAGTCTGCGCAGGTCGGCGTGCCGCCTCGGGGCGCGACGGCACGGCCCGATGATCGACCGATCAGGGTAAAGGCGGGGTAGACGGGGTGGTCCCGCGCAGAACCGCGGCAGGTCCGCCGTCACGTCCCGGCTCACCGGTGTCAGCGTGCCGCGCCGCTGCCGCCCGCCCGTCACACGGAAGAGGGAGTGTCCGGCACCCGGCAGCGTCCGGTGGAATGTTCGGTGGAGACTGCACAGTCGCGTTCACCCTCTGGCGGGCGTGTCACACCGTGTCCGGGCGTGCCGGGCAGCCCGTGGCATCATGAACCCATGCACGCCGCGCTCTGCCTCACCGGGGCGTTCCGGTGAACGTTGCCACCTGGAACGTCAATTCCCTGAACGTGCGCCTCCCGCAGGTCCTGACTTGGCTTGAGGCCACGCAACCTGACGTGCTGGCCCTGCAGGAAACGAAACTCGAGGATCACCGCTTTCCCGCCGCGGACCTGGCCGCGCTGGGCTACAGCGCGGCATTTTCCGGGCAGAAAACGTACAACGGCGTGGCTCTGCTCGCCCGGTCGCCGCTGCGTGACGTCCAGGCAGACATTCCCGGGTTCCCTGATCCGCAGCGGCGCGTGCTGGCCGCCACGGTGGGTGACACGCGCGTCGTGTGCCTCTACGTGCCGAACGGGCAGGCGGTCGGGTCGGAGAAGTACGCTTACAAACTCGAGTGGCTGGCCGCTGTGCGGGAGTGGTTGCGCGCCGAGCTGCGCGTCCACAGGCGACTGATCGCGCTGGGTGATTTCAACGTGGCGCCCGAGGACCGGGACGTGCACAACCCGGCGCGCTGGGCAGGCCAGGTCCTTGTCAGTGAGGCGGAACGCGCCGCATTTGGCGACCTGCTGAACCTGGGCCTGCAGGACGCGTTCCGGCTGCATGTTCAACCTGAGCGCGTGTTCAGCTGGTGGCCGTACGGGCGGCTGGGCTTCCCACGCAACTGGGGGTTGCGCATCGATCACATTCTGGTGTCTGAAGTCCTGGCGGCACAGTGCGAGGCGTGTCGGGTCGAGACCGGACCGCGCCAGTACGAGCGCCCTTCGGATCACGCGCCGGTCGTCGCCACCTTCCAGCCTGACCTTGCCCTGGAGTAGCAGTCCGGGAGAGTGCCTCTCGCCCGGGAGTTCGGTGCGGACCTGTTCGAACGGCACGAGATCCAGGCGGACCTTCCTGAGTGCGTGCATTACGGCCGGCCCCTCAAATCACTGGTGGCGAGCATCATGGACTGGCTGCCCACCGCCGCGGTTCTCGCCGTGGACCGCGAGTGGGCGAGGCTGTTTCTTCTGCAGCAGAACGAACTGACCGAGGTGCGGCGCAAAGACAACGTTCGCCTGGATGATGGAGACCGCTGGGACACCATGGTGGCGGGCGCCGGCCGCAGTCAGCCTGGCAGCGGCCCACGCAGCGACAGTGGCACCGACCTGTTCGAGAACCGCGAGGCGGCCATGCAGCAACGGTTCTACAGCCGCATCGTGTCGGAACTGACCGAACTGATGACGCAGCGTGACGTCCGGCAGCTGATCCTGGTGGGACCGGTGCAGCGCCTCGCCGAATTCAAGGCGGAACTGCCGCAGAAGGCGCCGTTCGAGCTGATAGGGGAGACGAACTTGACCGGCGGTGCCGGCTGGGTGAACCCGGCGGAGATCCTGGAGAAGATCCAGCCGATGCTCGCCGCTCACCGCGAGCAGACGGAGCAGGCGCTGCTCGCTGAGATTCAGGAGCGCGGCGTAATGGAGATAGAGCAGGTTCTGGAGATGCTGCAGCAGGCGCGCCTGTACCAGCTGGTGATTTCCGAGGACGGAGCGCAGCTTCACGTGTACCGCAACAACCGCGACGTGCCGTACTTCACGGGCCGCAAGGACGTGCCCCACAGTCCGCTTGACGACAGCGTGATGGAACGCGTGACGCTCGAGGATCTCATCCCGGACCTGATTGACCTGTACGGCCATTGAAGTTCGCCGCGTCCACGGTGACCACGCGCAGCGCCTGGTCCGGGAATTCGGTGGTCTGGCGGGTCTGCCGCGGTACTGAACTCAGCCCTGCCGGCATCCTGCCTGGGCGTGGGTTCCTGATGCTCAGGCAGGCGCGGTATGCAGGGGTCGCCCGCAGTGGGCAATCTGCCACATCAGGTGGTCCATCAGAGGGCACCTTCTGTGCGCATGGCTGACTGATGCTCGCCCGGTGACGCGATTCCGGTGGTCGTCCGCCTGTTCCCTGGTCAGGCGTGGCTCGCCCAGGACCCCGGGTGTCGTCCCCACTGCGAAGGATGGCCCGCCTGAACGTGAGGCGGCGATCCTCCACGAACCGCGTGTGGCCCCGTCTGTCCAGTCAGCAGGGCCTGGGTGGCAGCTTCAGCTTTTCCCCCTCTCTACGGAAATGAGCTCGCGAAGGGGAGACGCGAAAAGTCAAGGGGACGTTGCAGACCCGACCTCCGGACCCCACACCGACCTTGAGGACCTTCCGGCGACCCGTTATGTACCCGGGTGGACCCGCCCCTCGCAAGCCGGACGGCGCATGACCTGAACCAACACACGCGTCCCTCGGCGGCTCCGAACCCCTGCCCAGCTGGGTTCAGTCGGCCTCAATGGGCCGCCTCGACCCTGTCCTGGAGGTCCTGCCCTCGCGTTTCGACCCCAATGGCCCAGGCGCACAGCGCGGCGAGCAGGAAGCACCCGGCGAACAGCGTCAGCGCCACCGGCAGTTGCCCGGTAAGGAGCAGGGCGCCCAGCGAAGGTGACAGCACGCTCGCCAGACGCGCCATGCCACTCACAAAGCCCATCCCGGTGGTGCGCAGCGGCGTCGGATACAGTTCCGGCGTGTACGCGTACAGGGCGCCCCAGGCTCCCAGCAGCGCGAAGGAGAGCAGCGCCGAGGTCGCCAGGACCAGCCCCGGCGAGCCCGCGCCCAGGAACAGGTACGCACCTGCGGCGCTGGCCACAAGGTACCCCACCAGGGTCGCGCGGCGCCCGATCCGCTCGACCAGCACGGCCGCCAGCACATACCCCGGCACCTGCGCCAGGGCGAGCAGCAGCGTCGTGCGGTAGACCGCCCCGAGTTCAAGTCCCTGCGCCCGGAGGAAACTGGGCAGCCAGGAGAAAATTCCGTAGTACCCCAGGCTCAGGCCGAACCAGACGGCAGCAAGCAGCAGGGTCCGCCGGCCGGTGCTTCCCGAGAACAGCTGGGTGGGGTGGACGTGCGCCGCCGCGACCGGCACGGCCAGGGGCTGCGGCGGCAGGGCGCGGCCATTGAGACGCGCGACCCGTTCAAGCGCTTCCCGGGCTGCGGCGCCCTGACCCCGCACGAGCAGCGAGCGCGGAGAGTCGGGCACCCCCAGTCGGGCCAGCAGGCCGAACAGCCCCGGCAGGGCAGCGAGGCCCAGCAGCCAGCGCCAGGCCTCGCCGGGCGGCATCAGGCTGCTCAGACCCCAGGCCAGCGCCGCGACGAGCACGGTGCCCAGTGCCCAGAAACTTTCGAGGTACACCAGAAACCGCCCGCGCCAGGCGGTCGGCACGAACTCGGCCATCATCGAGTAGTCCACCGGCAGCGTCCCGCCGATGGCAAAGCCGGTCAGAAAGCGGGCCGCCACCAGCCACGTCAGCCCCGGTGCGAAGGCGCCGAGTAGGCCGAACACCACCCCCAGCGACACGGTGGTCAGAAAGACGGTGCGCCGGCCCAGGCGGTCGGCAACCCAGCCCCAGAACCACGCGCCCAGGAACATCCCGGCAAACGTGGCGCTGAGCAGCCACTTTGCCTGGGACGCGCCGGCAGGAAAGCCAAACGAAGCACTGATGCCGGGAAGGGCGAACCCCATCAACAGCACTTCCATGGCGTCCGCCGCCCATGTGAGGCCGCAGATGAGCAGCAGCCGCCACTGAAAGGCCCCCAGCCCCAGCTGGTTGATGGCGGCGTCCACACTCAGAGTGTCAGAGCTTGGTCGGGTCGTCATGATGTGCGCAGTCTAGGAGTCAGGAGGGGCGCGCTGTAGGCATCGAGTTTCTTCACCACGCCGGGTCGCCGGTGCGGATGTTCTCGCGTCTGGGCATCGCGGGGCTGGGCACCATGAGCGCGAAGTCCTTCACGTGGGCAGTGCCGTCGTTCGTCATCGGGACGGCACGGCAGTCGCCGTTCCGGGCGATGATCACCGGATGACTGCGGTGGAACAGCCGGCTGTCTCCCTGGGCGACGATAAAGCCGCGGAAGACGGCGGCGGTTGGAAGGACTAAAGCGGCGAACGCGAGCAGTCGGGGGCGCAGGAGTCTCCTGAGGTGAGCGCGCAGATGAGGTTGAGGAGGTAGGGCACGCTCAGCATCGCGGGCGGCACTCAGGCGACTCCCGCGGTCAGGCCGGGTCTGAACAGCGGACCGGGTCCAGCAGGTTGTGAAGACAGGACGGTGCTCAAGGCCCGCGGCGGCTCGCCGCTGCGTCAGGGCGCCATCTGGTCAGGCCGGAGCGCCGGTGTCTGCCGCTGCGGCCAGGCGGGTGAGGCGGTCGCGCCAGACCGGCCGGAGGTGCAGGGTGGTTTGAAGGTAGCGCTGAAGTCGCGTGTGGTCCTCCGGGGTGGCCAGCACCGTCCACAACCGGAGACTGTCGCGGAAATCCGTCCGCATCCGGCCGGTTTCAAGCAGGGTCCAGAAGAGTGCTCGCAGCCGCGCGGTCTGGTCGGGCGTGAGGGCCGCGCGGCGCAGGGCGCGGGCAATCCGGGACCGGGCGTAGCCACTGTACGAGGCGTCGAGGTCCGCTTCGAGAAAGCGCACCGCCAGTTCCACACAGGCGCGGTCGCCGGTGCGGACCCCATCGGACAGGGCGTACCACACGTGGCGCGCCAGCGCAGGCGCAGGAACACCGGGTGGCAGTGCCCCCCGAGGGCCGCTAGCGTGGCGAGCACGGTGCGGGGACCCCAGGGGAACAGGCGGGTCTCCTGGTCGTCCAGGGCCCGCTGGAGATCCGAAGGTGACGGCTTGCTAAGCACGTTCCCAGTATGGAACTCGGAGGCTGCCATGAAGCAAGGGCCGCAGGCACATCCGTGCTGGCGCCCGCTGCGGCGCTGCGCTGCTGAACCGTCACACCAACCTGTGAACCTGCCGGTGTTGGGTGGCGGAGGGTCTGTGCCTCGCCTGGAGGTCAGGGTCGGTCCGCACCCCTGAACAGCCCGAGGGACCGGCGTCAGTAACCTGCCTGGGGGTTCGGATGTGGCGGCATTCCTGGCGTCAGGTCTGTCCCCACCGTGAAAAAGGAGGTGCTGCGCCGCACTGTTCCTGCACCCGGCTGTTGGGCAGACCTCCACGCGCCCTGGGTTTTAGCGCCTGGGCAGACGGGATGGAGCCGATCACTGCTCCCTGCCCTGGGAGCCGGACGCCTGAAAGCCTGCTTGCACGTGAATCGTGTCCGTTGTTCCTCTGGACGAACGCCTGCAGGTGGCGCCGTTTGTCGCCTGTGGGCTGTGCTTGACACCTGGTCTCACGGCCAGTCCCAGGCGGTCATCATCACTCACGTGCCCCATGCCCTGTAGCATGCTGAGTCATGTCCAAGTACCCAGCCATCAAAGCTTCGTTGAAAGAACGCCTGCTGGGCAGTGAAGACCTGGACGGCCACGCGCTGCCCAGTGAGCCGGAACTCGCGCGTCAATTCGATGTTTCGCGCATGACAGTCCGGCGCGCCATTGATGAACTGGAACGCGAAGGGTACGTGTACCGCGTTCAGGGCGCCGGCACGTTCTCCACCGGGAAACGGTTCCAGCAGGGCGGGTTCCCGGTGTCGCCGTTCGCCGACTGGTCGGCGCATCCCAACAAACGCACCCAGGTGATCGCGGCCGGGCTGTTCCCGGCCACCCCCGAGATTGCCGGCGTGCTGAACCTCTCGGTTGGGGACGACTTCGGCTTCGTGCACCGCCTCCGCTGGGACGGGGATCTCCCTATCGTGATCGAAAAGCGCTACATCGATGCCCAGGCCCTGCCGGACCTGCTGTCCTACGACCTGAGCCGGGTGAGCGTGCACGACCTGCTGGCCCGGCGCGCCGAAGTGCCGCTCACCCGGGTCGAGCAGTACCTGGAAGCGGTGAACCTCCGCTCAGAGGAGGCCGAGCTGCTGCAGGTGAGGCCAGGTTCGGCCGCCCTGCTGATGCGCCGCACGACCTTCAGCGGGGAGAAACGGGTGAGCTACGTGATGTACTGGGTCCGGAGTGACCGGTTCAAGTTCGAGTCCACCTTCGAACCCTGAAGGCAGCCTGCTTCCCTCTGCTCATTCCCATCCGGTACCGACACCACCGCGACGCTTCGTTCCCGGGCGGCAGGGAGCGATGCGCTCCCAATAGGCTGTCAGCGCTGACCTGCGGTGTGACAGTCCATCAGGTCAGGTTGGCAAGCCCGGCCTTCAGGCGGGTCTGAAATACATCTGGACGGCAACGCGTTGACTGCCATTCCGGTGGAAAATCTGCTGCATCGCCACGTTGTCAGCGGAGGTGATGCCCCCGTGCCGGGCATGACGGGCCGTCAGGCGCGACAGCATATGGGCATGCAACCGGGTGCCGAAACCTTGTCCGCGCCTGGTGGGATGCACACCGATCATGTCCGTGCCTCCATATCCTGGCTTCGCGGTGCCGTAGCTTCCCAGGGCCACGAGGACGTCCTTTTCCAGAAGGGCAACGAAGGTCCAGTCTTCACGATAATGTTTCTGCAGGTCAAGAGCGTTTCTTCCCAGCGCCTGCAGCAGCGGTTGAACCCGGGGGTCGGCCAGGAGGGCCATGCCGCCTTCAAGCACGCCTGCGTGAAGCCCGTGGCGGCGCGGGAGCAGGTTCGTCTCATACACGTACTCGGTGCTGTCGAGGGTCCAGCCTGCCACCTGCATGGCGGCCACACTCAAGGGCGCAAGGTCATCCTGCAGCACCAGTACACGTTCCGGACTCGTTTTCTCCCGAATTGCCCTGGCGAGAAGCGTCAAAGCAGCGGGAGGTGCCCCTCGAAGAATCCGGGGAAACACAGGCACCTGCTCCGCCACGGGGATCAGTGCAGTGCCGGCAACGCCACGCCCCGAACGGAGAATCAGGATGTTCTCCAGTGGCAGTTGACCAGCCTCAATGCGTTGCTGAAGGGCGGGGAGCCGCGCGATGCCCTCGGCGGGATCGGAATGAAGCGCGTACAGATCGATGAGGGTGCAGAGGGTAGGGGACTGAAGTACAAATGAAGTCATGGGCAGCCTCGGGTCAGGCAGGCTGCCAAGAACCGGTCAGTCAATCAGGCGACGGTTTTCGGCAACCCAGAGAGCGGCATGGGAAAACGCAGCGAAAGGGAATGTGACCATATGAACCTCCGGGAACAGCTGGAATGGGGCCACTGTATCTGACGCGTGGGCGAAACCCGTACACATGTAAGCCACCAGCCCCCTCTGCCTGAGGTTGCTCGTTGCAGGTGAAAGTTACAGACAGCTGGCTCCTGACGGCCCACGGTCCATCACGACGTCGCCTCTGTGCCGGCCCTTCGGAGCACCTTCATCCCAGGAGGATGCTGGAGCGCTTGAGGAACTTGCGACAAGCGCGTATTCTCCCTGAACCAGGCGAGCATGCTCCTTTCAGGAGTGGCGGGTCCCTCCATGCTGGGCGATGCACAATGATCCCTTGTTCTCAGGTCTGCAGGGAGACCCAGCGGTGAGACGGCCAGGCTGCCGTGCAGCCCGAGGCGTGGCAGGGCAGATGCAACATTCCAGCTCAGCGCCCGGCAGATCACTGCCCGGAGCCCAGCTCAACAGGGAGAGCGGTCAGACCATGGTTGCATTCGCTCGGCTCAGGCCACCCATTCAGCCCCTCCCTGGCGTCCACGCTGCCCTCCAGGACGTCGGGTGCGCTGCGGCCTTACGATCCTGCACGAGGCCGTGCAGCCTGTGCAGGCCTGAGCCACTGACCCCCTTCAGTGGGGGGAGCAGAGAAGTTAAGGCAGCACGTGCTCCAGCTGACGCCAGGATTAAGGTTCTGCACGGTCATTGGCAAGCCGCCGTGAAGTGAGCCTGCAATCACCGGACGGTTCCTGCGTTTAGGCTCGGTGGGCAGTTCGAGAGGTTTCAGTGGGGGCGGCGTCCGCGCCGCCTCCAGGGAGGCACAATGAAAACAAGGATAACCCTGGCCCTCCTGGCCGCACTCAGCACGGGCGCCGCGCAGGCCGGTGGAACCGACAGCGGACGCACAGAGGGTCTGCTGGACGTGAACGGCGCCCGGATTCACTACGTGTCCCAGGGCGCCGGTACGCCCATGCTCCTGCTGCACGGGTACCCGCTGTCGGGCGAGCTGTTTGCGCGTAACCGTAACGCTCTGGCGGCGGCCGGCTACCGGGTCATCACCATTGACCACCGCGGGTATGGCCAGAGTACCGCCCCTGCCACTGCCCCCGGCAGCCTGGAGACCTACGCGAGTGACGCTCTCACGGTCATGGACCGCCTGAACGTTCCCAAAGCCATCATCGGCGGGATGAGCATGGGTGGCCCGATCACCTTCGAAATGTGGCGCCGCGCGCCGGAACGGTTCCTGGGCATGATCCTGATCGATACGATCGCCAACCCGGCCGGTATCGTCGAGCAGCACGTCTGGAAGGGCATGGCCCAGAAAGCCAGCACCTTCGGGCCGCAGTCCCTCGCCCCGGAACTCCTCAAGGACATGCTGACCGGGATGACACGCATGAATCGCCCTGCCGACGGCGCGTTCCTCTCGAACATCGTGAAGCAGGCCAGCGTGGAGGCCGACGTCGCTGGTGCGACCGTGCTGGCCACCCGGCCGGACTCGGTGCTGACGCTGAAGACCATCACGGTGCCTACCCTGATTCTGGAAGGCGTGGAGGACACCGTATACCCTCCGGAATTCAGCATGAAGATCATGCAGAACGTGGCCGGCAGTCAGCTGGTCCTGATTCCTGGAGCGGCGCACGCAGCCATTTTTGAGAAGGCGGACGCTGCCAACAGGGCCATCATCAATTGGGCCCGCGCCCACAACCTCCGGTAAACGCCTGGGCTTTCGTGGGGCACGCGGCCCCCCTAATACATAGTGACTCAACAGGGCAGGGGGGCCATGAGCGACAGGAACCTGCGGCTCAGCTCGCTCCGGGGGGAACGCCGCAGAGCTGACCGTGAGCTCCTGGCCCCCAGCGGAGATGACACCTGGACGAAGGAACGCCATTCTGGAGCACCGGCACACGTTCAGCACAGGCGCGGCCGGCCAGAACTTGAAGGCCGCTGTGAGTCACCGACGTGGGTGATGGGGGCACCCAGTCTGGTACCCTACCTCACGCCGGGAAAACACGCGCCAGCATGTTTTGAGCTGGTTTGAATATCGGGAATGATAACGGAGCAGCCGTCTCCCCCAGTTCTCTGGGGCGTGCGTTGAGCGGCGTTGGGCTGGCGCTTCTGGACCGGTCTCCGTGGTTCACTTCCAGGCAATGGAGGACGGCGCCTGACCACCATCATCCTGGAGCGGCGTCAGAGCCGCGCGGGAGCAAGGACGCCCCGTGAGGGCACCTCTATAGCTCAGGAAAACAGGCAGAGAAGGGCCGGGGTTGACTCAGTGAGCCCCTGCCCTTCTCTACGTGCTGGCGCAGACCCTGACGGCGGCTCACGTCACGTGCGGC
Source organism: Deinococcus taeanensis (assembly GCF_020229735.1). NCBI lineage: Bacteria > Thermotogati > Deinococcota > Deinococci > Deinococcales > Deinococcaceae > Deinococcus > Deinococcus taeanensis. Next base: position 122,916 of record NZ_CP083458.1, read on the forward strand.
GGTCTTGGTGCTCAGTCGGCCGGCTGCTTGCCTAGGGTCCGGAGCTGCTCCTCAACCATGCGGCGAAGCTTGAGGGCGTCAAGGTGAAACTGCCGGATGCCTTCGTTGAGTTTCTCCCCGGCCATCTGATTTTCGATCAACGCCCAACGGAACGCGCCTTCGCTCAGTGGCTCTTCCTTGCCAGTGGCCGCCTCACCTGGCGTCAACGCCCGCGTCAGGGAGCCCTGGTCGGCCTCGAGCTCCCCCAGCAGCGCCGGACTGACCGTCAGCCGGTCGCACCCGGCGAGCGCTTCAACCTGCGCGGCGCTGCGGAATGACGCGCCCATCACGACGGTCGCGTACCCCTGTGACTTGAAGTGGGCGTAGATCCGCCGCACGCTTTGCACTCCGGGATCCTCTTCTAAAGGGTAGCTGTCCTTGCCTTCGGCCTTCTTGTACCAGTCGGTGATCCGCCCCACGAACGGAGAGATCAGGAACGCCCCGGCCTGCGCCGCGGCGACGGCCTGCTCCAGGCTGAATACCAGCGTCAGGTTGCAGCGGATGCCTTCGCGCTCCAGGATCTCCGCGGCCCGTACGCCTTCCCATGTGGTGGCGAGCTTGATCAGCACCCGCTCGCGGCCCACGCCCTGGGCTTCGTACATGGCGATGAAGTCCCGGGCTTTGGTGACCATGGCGTCCCGGTCAAACGACAGGCTCGCGTCCACTTCGGTGCTGACCAGGCCCGGAACGAGCCGGGTGAGTTCCACGCCGAAGCGCACGGCGAGCCGGTCGAGAATGCGCTCGACGTCCTCGCCGGCGCGGGCGGCCTGCTCGATTACCTCGCGCACCAGCCCGGCAGATTCCGGCTGCTGGGCGGCCTTGAGGATCAGGGACGGGTTGGTGGTGCAGTCCTGCGGCCGGTACCGCTCGATGGCACTCAGGTCGCCGGTGTCGGCCACCACGACGGACAGGTCCCGCAGTTGTTCAAGTTTGCTGGGCATGCTTGGTATGCCTCCTGGGGTGACGCGGCGCTAAACGGAGCCGCTGCGCTTCCATGCGCCCGGTGACGGGGGCGCGCGGTGATCGTACCGGGTGCAGCGGCCTCTGGCGTGAATGCCACCTGAAGGCCGTTGACGTCTGGTGGGCGGGCGGCGGGAGCTGGCCCACTCCCCAGGCCTGTGGAAGGCGCGGGGCGGGCCAGCCGTCGGCTGGATGATGAGGATGCGTGGGTCAGCGTGGCCTGTCGGTGATTGCTCTGGAGAACAGTCTGAGCTGCCTGCTTTCAGTCACCGACGCCTCTCGTCAGGGCAAACTCCAGCAGACTTGAAATCACTCTCCTGGGTCTGTGCCGTGAAAGCGTCCACTGTGTGGGCCGCATCATCCCGGGTGGTCCTGGCGGGCCACCCGGCTGGATTGCAGGACCACCACAATCAACAGGAACACACCGCGAATCACGTTCTGCCAGAACACGTCGATTGAGATGACCCCTTTGCCGTTCTCGAAGTTCAGCACGTTGAAGATCAGGCCGAGCAGGATGACGCCGATCATGCTGTTGCCCAGGGAGCCTCGTCCGCCGGTCAGGAGTGTGCCGCCCACCACCACGCCGGCGATGGCGGTCAGTTCCCAGCCCACACCTTCGACGGGCTGGCCCGCGCCGAACTGCGAGGCCAGAATCACGCCGGCGAGTCCGGCCAGCAGACCGGAGACCACGTACACCCCCAGTTTCACCTGATCAACATTGAATCCCATCAGGCGGGCGGCGTCTTCGTTGTCGCCGGTGCACAGCGCGTAACGGCCGAAGCGGGTGAAGCGCAGCAGAACGACGCCGAGTCCCAGCGCCACCAGGGTGATCACCAGTGGCACCGGAACGCCCAGCAGGTCCCCCTGGCCGAGTTTCGTGAAGGCGCCTGCCTGATCCACGGACACGGCCGTCTGCCTGGAGGCCAGCTGGGCGAGACCGCGGGCACCGAGAAACGTTCCGAGGGTCGCCACGAACGGTTCCACCCGCAGGCGCGTGATGACCAGGCCGTTGAGCAGCCCCACGGCCGCGCCGGCCAGCGCGCCGGCCAGCAGGCCGGCCAGCAGGCCATGCGGGCTGGCCAGGGCCGCGACGACACTTGCCAGGGCCGCGACGCTGCCCACGGACAGGTCGATGCCGCCGGTCACGATCACGAACGTCATGCCGATAGCGATCAGCATGAACATCGAGTTGTACCGGAAGAAACTGCTGATGTTGTAGGCCGAGAGGAACCCGTCGTAGCGCCAGGCCGCGAACGTCACGAGCAGCACGAGGGCGATCAGCGCGCCCTGGCTCAGGAAGGGCTTGAGGTGGGTCCAGAAGGATGTACCAGGACTGCGGTGGGCGAGGGCCATACTCACTTCCTCCGGCGGTGCTGCAGCGCGACGGCAATGACGATAATGGCGGCTTTGACGATCAGCGCGGCGGAATCGGGGACGCCTTTGACGAGGAGCGTGTAGCGCAGCAGCTGGATGAACAGCGCGCCGATCAGCGTTCCGGTCAGTGAGACCTTCCCGCCGCTCAGGGCGGTGCCGCCCACCGCCACCGCGGCGATGGCGTCGAGTTCCATGTTCTGGCCGACCAGGTTGGCGTCCGACGAGTTGTTGACGGCGATGGAGATCAGGCCGGCCAGACCGGCGAGCATGCCGCTGAGGGTGTACACGGCCACCTTGGTTCTCATGACCGGCACGCCGGCCAAGCGGGCCGCTTCGGCGTTTCCGCCCACCGCGATCACCTGACGGCCGAACAGGGTGGTCCGGATGACCCAGAGGGCGACTGCGACGATGATCAGCATCAGGAACACCTGGATGTTGACGCCGAAGAGTGCGCCTGAACCCAGGAACCTGAACCGGTCGTCAGGGAAATTGATCAGCTGCCCCCCACTGATGACCTGCGCGATGCCCCGGCCTGCGATGAACAGCACCAGCGTGGCGATGATGGGCTGAATCTGGAAGCGCGTGACCAGGAACCCGTTGAAGGCGCCGCACGCGCCGGCCGCCAGGATGGGCAGGAGAACGCCCAGCGGCACGCCCAGGTGGGGCGGCAGGCCACTGCTGATGAAGAGGAGCGGAGCAAGGGCGCCGCTGATGGCCATGATCGACCCGACGGACAGGTCGATCCCGCCTGTGGCGATCACGAACGTCATGCCCACGGCGACGATCAGGATGGTGGCCGTCTGGGTCATGTTGAGGTTCAGGACGTTCAGCGTGAGGAAGTTCGGCGTTGTGATGACGTTGAACAGCAGCAGGCCCAGGAGGGCGAACAAGGCGCTGTGTTGTGTCAGCAGCGGCGCTCGTCGCGAAGCGGGAAGTTTAGAGTTCACGGCCGTCATGGGCGCCTCCTGGTGTGGCTCGAGAGCCTGCGACGCTGTTGTGGAGTGAAGGTTCAGCTGTCAGGCCGTGGGCCATGGCACTCAGGATGCTCTGTTCACTGAGTTCCCCTTCGGTCAGGTGCGCCACCGAGCGGCCGTCGCGCAGCACCGTGACGCGGTGACAGCCTTCAATCAGTTCCTCAAGGTCGGAGGAGATCATCAGGACGCTCAGGCCGTCGTCTGCCAGTTCGCTGATCAGGTTTTGAATTTCAGCTTTGGCGCCCACGTCGATGCCGCGTGTCGGCTCATCCAGGATCAGGAGGTCAGGTTTCATGCACAGCCACCGGGCGAGCAGGACCTTCTGCTGGTTGCCGCCGGACAGCTCGCGGATCGGCTGGTCGTAACTGGCGCAGCGGACGTTCAGGCGCCCTGCAAACTGCTCGACCACCCTCTGCTGTTCGGCGCGGTTGACGATTCCTGCTTTGGTCAGGCGGGGCAGCAGCGCCAGCGTGAGGTTCTCACGCACCGACCAGTCGGGAATGATGCCGTCGTGCTTGCGGTCCTCTCCGCAGAAAGCCAGGCCGTCACGGATGGAATCCTGGGGGCTCCTCCAGTGCACGGCGCGGCCCTTGTAGCGAATCTGGCCGGACTGCGCCGGCTCAGCGCCGAACAGGGCGCGGACGGTTTCGGTGCGCCCGGACCCCAGCAGGCCGGCCATGCCGACGACCTCCTGGGAGCGGACCTGCAGGTTCACGTCCTGGACGTGCCGTCCTTGTTGAAGCGCCTGTGTTTCAAGCAGCACGTCCCCTTTGTGCTGGTGCCGGACGAACCCGGTCTGGCCCTGCGTGGCGACGTCCTGCGGGTTCCGGCCGATCATGCTGGAGATCAGTTGCACCTTGGTCAGGGTGAGCGGTCCCTCATAGATGGTCTGCCCGTCGCGCAGCACGGTGATGTCGCTGCAGGCGGCGTACAGCTCGTCCAGCCGGTGGGACACGAAAATGACGGACACGCCCTGCGCGCTGAGCTGCCGGATGACCCCGAACAGGGTGTCGACTTCGCGTTCATCGAGTGACGACGTCGGTTCATCCATCACGACCAGTTTCGCGTTCAGGGCGAGGGCCCGCGCGATCGCCACCATCTGCTGGATGGCGAGGCTGTAACTGGACAGCGGCCGGGTCACGTCCACGTGCACGCCGATCCGGTCCAGCTGCCGGCGGGCCTGGGCGTTCATGGCTGTCCAGTCGATCATGCCGTACCGCCGGGGTTCGTGGCCCAGCAGCACGTTCTCGGCGACCGTCTGGAGGCGCACCAGGTTCACCTCCTGGTAGATCGTGGCGATGCCCGCCTGCTGGGCCTGTTTGGGGGACGTGAATGCGACCGGCTGACCGCCGAAGAGGACGTTGCCGTCATCCTTGCGGTAGGCGCCGGTCAGCACTTTGAGAAGGGTGGACTTTCCGGCGCCGTTCTGCCCGATCAGGGCGTGAACGGCGCCTCGCCTGACCGTCAGGTGCGCGCCTCTCAGGGCTGGCACGCCGCCGAACGCCTTGGTGATTCCGGTCATGTGGAGGAGAACGTCTTCAGTCATGGTGCCTCGTGAGAGTGGGGGTCAGGTGCCTGCCCAGCACACCTGACCCCGCTGTGGCCCGGATCACCGGCCTGTGGTGGTGATCCTGTCAGCCTGTGCTGTTGCCAGTTGCGCTCCGGTCAGAAGGCGGAGTTAAGCATCTGCCTGGCGTTGGTGACGTCGAAGAAGCGGTCCTCGTTCACCAGTCGTGGGGCGATCTTCTTCCCGGCGGCGTAGTCCTTGAGTGTCTGGAACGCTTTGACCCCGAAGCGCGGGTTGCATTCGACGGTCGCACCGAGCTTGCCGGCAATAATGGCGTTCAGCGCGGATTTCTGGCCGTCGATGCTGACCAGGGTGATGTCTTTGCCGGGTTTGCGGCCCGCTGTTTCCAGGGCCGTGATGGCCCCGAGCGCCATCTCGTCGTTGTGAGCGTAGACAGCGGTCGCTTCTGGATGGGCCTGAATCAGGGCTTCCATGACTTTGCGGCCCTCGTCGCGGGTGAAATTGCCGGTCTGGGACGCGACAATCTTGATTCCAGGGTATTTCCTGATGTAGTCGGCAAAGCCCTTTTGCCGGTCGATGGCGGGCGAAGAGCCTGTCGAGCCCTGCAGTTCGATGATTTTCGCCTGGCCTTTTGTCTGCTTGACCAGCCACTCTGCGGCGCGGCGGCCTTCGTCGTAGAAGTCCGAGCCGATGAACGCCACGAAGTCCTGGCCGGGTTTGGCGACGGTCTCATCGACTGTCCGGTCGATGACGAACAGCGGAATGCCGGCCCGCTTGGCTTCGAGCACGATGGGCGTCAGCGGTTTCTGTTCGCGGGGTGTGAGGAAAATGGCGTCCACGCGCTGGGCGATGCAGGAGCGGACGTCCGAGACCTGTTTGGCGGCGGAGCCGTTGGCATTCGTGAAAATGAGCGTCCAGCCCAGGCGTTTGGCTTCGTCCTGCATGGACTTGGTCTGGGCGAGGCGCCACGGGTTGTCCATTTCCGACTGGTTGAAGCACACGCGGTAGGTCGGCTTGACTGCCAGTTTGGGCAGCGCGCCTCCCTGCGCGAGCGCCAGGGTCAGGGTGGCGGCGACGGTGGACAGCAGGACAGTTTGAATCTTCATATGGGCCTCCAGGCACACAACTGAGGGTCATGGTGTGGCGGCAGCGCATCCGGGAGATGGCTGTGCGACTCCACCTTTCTCCTCTCAAGGGAAGGACGGGGTTTGCGGTTTACGGGTCCGCCAGGGTCTGAGATTGTGCAGATGTGAACGATCACAGCGTAAGGCGACTTCTGATCATTTGTCAACAGACACACCTTCCGGCACGCAGCCCGTCCGTGGTGCTGGGCCAGAACCGCCCACGTCTGAACGGCTGGAACAAACCGAACCGAGCCCCTTACACGGCAATGCGCCTCCCCTCTGAATGCAGCGCCGCACCGCCACGCCCTCTGCGTGTGCTGTCCAGGCAGGTCAAGGGCTATGGTCGACGCCTCTTGCCTTGAACATCCGGGGTCATCCTCCTAAGATGTGAGCGATAACAGGAGAAACCATGCCCCCATCCGTTCCCTCTTCGCGCGTCACGATCCACGACGTTGCCCGGCACGCGGGCGTGTCTCACCAGACGGTCTCCAGGGTGATGAACGAGCACCCCAGTGTGGCGCCCAGCACGCGCCAGAAAGTGCAGCAGGCCATTCACACCCTCCACTACCAGCCCAACCTGGCGGCCCGGACACTCGTCACGCAGCGCACCAGCACCCTGGGTATTGTCGGTTTCGGCCTGCTGTACTACGGCCCAGCGCAGATGATGCTCAACATTGAGCAGGCCGCGCGTAACCGGGGGTACAGCGTCACGCTCGCCAGCATCCCCGAACTCAGGGAAGCGGAAATCGAGCGCGCCCTGCTCGATCTCCGCCGGCAGAACGTCGACGGCATCATCATGATCACGCCTCTCAAAGGCGTGGACACCGACCGCATCCGCGCCGTATGCGGGGCCATCCCATTCGTCCTGGTCGACGCCCCGGATGCCGGCAGCCTGTCCGGCGCGACCATCGATCAGAAAGCCGGAGGGCACCTGGCCGCGCAGCATCTGATCGCATTGGGCCACGAGCGAATCGCCCTGCTCTGCGGCCCCCAGCGGTGGCACGACGCGCGCCTGCGGCTCGACGGCTGGACTGAAGCGTTGAACGAAGCCGGACTGCGCCCCGTCACGGTGCTGGAAGGAGACTGGACGGCGGCCAGTGGCTTTGGCCTGACCCAGGAACTCCTTGCGGCCCGCACCTCCTTCACCGGCCTTCTCGTGGGCAACGACCAGATGGCCCTCGGCGCGTTGTGGGCGCTGCACGAACGCGGCGTCTCGGTGCCCCGGGACGTGTCCATCGTCGGCTTTGACGACATTCCTGAAAGCCGCTTCTTCCATCCGCCCCTGACGACCGTCCGGCAGGACTTCGCCACGCTCGGCGCCCTCAGCCTCGCCACCCTCCTCGAGGCAATCGAATCGCCGGACACCACACCTCAGCCGCACGTCCTGAAACCCGAAATCCTCATTCGGGCCAGCACCACCACCCCGACCCCCTCCCCCTGAACCCGCCCGTTCAGCGCAGCGTCTGCGTCCGGTCAGGTCACAGGCGTCCCAGAGGAACAGCAGCGCCGTCCCTGATAGCCGCGACGTCGCGCCCGTGGTGAAAGTCAAGCTCACCACGGAGCCTGCCGGTCAGGAGCGCAGCCCGCAACTGGAGCACGCCGTGAGGCTGGTCCTGACCGAAGTGAACGCCAAGCCGCAGCGGAGGGCCCCCCGTGCCGGCCGCGAGCGTGCCGTGGGCAAGAGAGACTCCCAAGCGTGAACGGCCTGGGTTCCAGGTTGGGGGCCGGAGGGCAGCTCGGAGAGAGGGAGGCCTGTGCCGTACCCTCGCCTTCAGGTGTGTCTCCTCCGAGCCTCAGGGGAGACCGGTCGGCCAGCGTGCGGGAGTTCGGTGGCCCCTGCCAAAGAGGCAGGATCAAGAGCGCGTGTCTTCTGGAAAGTGGCACACGGCGACCGGCACCCATGCACCCGGTTGTTCCTCAAGGTGTTGGCCCCCCGGGGAAGCATCACGGAACAAGGCCGGCGCGGCGCGCACGGGTTGGGCTGAGCTGACCGGGTCCCTTCAGGTCAGGATTCCAGGAGGCAATGCAGGATGGTCTCGCGGTCATCCAGCGTCTGCGCCAGATCCAGCGAGGAGACACCAAGCGTGCCATGCTCAATGCGCGTACCACCCAGACCTCGGGGAAGCGGAATGCCCCCGGCCGGTGCGTGTACAGAACGCTGCTCATCAGGTGCAGCAGTTGAGGCTCAACGTACCGAATGTCAGGCACCTCAGGGGCATCCACCCAGCCGCGCCGGCTCAGCGCAAGATGCACGCTCCGTACTTCAGTTCCCCGGATCAGGAAATGAACCTCTTCAGGTCCTGGCACTCTGCCGCCCGCGAGAAACCCAAGGGGGCCGAACAGAGGCGTGCCCCAATGGCGCAGGCTGGCCCGGGCGGCAGCGAGCAGCCCCTGACTCAGTTCCGAGTCGCTCCACCTCGAGTGCCCGCGCCCTGAGAAATATTCCAGCAGACCAATCGTCGAAGCGACCCAAGGACCTTCATCAGGCTCGAATGACAGCTCTCGCGCGTTGATGTGCGCTTCCAACTGCTCATCAAGGCTCGGAATTTCCGGTGGAGGGTGCGCGCCCGGCGCAGAAGGGTCAGGCGTCATGACTGCCAGTGTCGCACGGCACTCACCCAAGCGGCAAAGACTGCTGCCGGGGGTGCATAAGACAGTTCCTATGCCTGCGCGGCCTTCTGCGGCGTGGTGTGACCTGACCGCCTCCCGGCAGGTGTTGCTGGGTGGAACTCACCAGAGCGCTTCACGAAGTTGCTGAGCCTGCGGTAGAGGTTTTCCTGTGCCGCTGCTGTTGAAACACAAAAAATTCTGGAAGTTAGTTTTCACTCTGAGGTGTTGACTGGCAGAAAGGTCGCCCGGGTAGCAAAAAAATTAAATCGCCCGGTGTTCTACCCCTCGCGTGCGGTTGGAGGGGCCTTCCTGGCCTTCCTGTGAGGAAGGTGCTTTTTACATCGTGCAGAACGTCATTTTTGGATTGTGCGGTGTGGGGAGCCCTGAACGGTCTCCTGAGAGATCCCGCATGACCTGACGGCCTGTGCTTTTTTGACACTAATCCAAGTTGGTGTCGAATCTTTTGGATGCCGAATGCAGACCTGGACAAGCCCACCTTGACGCCCACAGAGCTAACGCCGGGTGGGCGTCAAGGTAAAGGCGAGGCCGCTCAAGCTGGCCTCATGTCTTGACCACGCACCGTAAAACCACCGTGAGGCGTCCGCTGCCCAGCTCTCTACGAGGGATTATTGACTCAAACCTTGCCTCTGGGCTCGCGCCAGGAAGTGGCCCTCCCGTGGCAGCCTGCAGAATTCACGCCTGCCCCCGCGGGCTGCCTTCACGGACGCTCCACGATGCGACAGGGCAGCCTGTACACTCCCCGACATGCACCTGCTGCTGATCCGCCACGGGCAGTCCTGCAACAATGCACTGGCCCACGCTCCAGGCGACTACTCCGGCAGGCTGCCTGATCCGCCCCTCACGGACCTGGGCCGCGAGCAGGCCGCTCGCCTGGCCGACTGGGCCTTTCGCGATCCGTTCTGCAGTCGGATCACCCACCTCCTGACCAGCCTGACCACCCGGGCGGTGCAGACCGCCGCACCTCTGGCACAGACGCTTGGCCTGAACGTGCATGGAGTAACCCAGGCGTACGAGTGTGGCGGTCTGAGCAGCGGTCCCGCCGGTGGGTTCACGCCGGTGCCCGGCCGCGACCATGCGTCTCTTCTGCTGGACTGCCCTGCGCTCCAGTGGCCCCAGGACCTGACCGGCCGCGCCTGGGACGGTGGCTGCGAACCCTGGGCGGACGCGCACTTCACCGCGCGGGCGGCGGCCGTCCTGGCCCACCTGCAGGCTACGGACGGAGACGCTGACGTCATGGCGCTCATCACGCACCAGGATTTCGCGCAGTACCTCCTCGCACACGTGCTCGGCCTGCCCGCCCAGCAGAGTGCGTTGACGTTCCAGTTCAACAACACAGCCACGGCCCACATCGAGGTGCGGGCGACCGCCGGCGGACCGACGTACCGGACCGTGCACTGACTCAACCGGACGTGCCACCTCCGCCCTGACCAGTTCACCCACTGAACTGCGTGACGTCAGGTGCGGACGTGCCCGGCATCAAGCCGGCGCCGCCGGACCCACGCATGTGAGGTGCTGCGACCGGGCACTGTTCCGTACTCTGACAGATATGACCGAACGCGTGGTCCGTCCAGACGTCCTGGGATACCGCCAGGAACCCTTGCCCCACGAGTTCGTCCAGCAACCCCACCCGGACAAGCTCGCGGTCCTCCTGCCCGGCATGGGGTACGGCCTGCGCGGCCCAAGCCTGCACTACGCTGCCGCCACGCTGCACGACCTGGGATTCGACACCTTCGCGCTGGACACCCGCTACAACACCCCTGAGTTCCAGGCGCTGCCAGACGACCAGGCGCGGCAGTGGCTGCGCGAGGACGTCACCGCCGCCCTGCAGGCCGCGTGGACAGCGCGCCCCTACCGGGCGCTGTGCATCGTGGCGAAATCGCTCGGGACGGCCGGCCTGACGTTCGTCCTTGAGGAGGGGGGTTTTCTTCCCGGGGACGCCCGACTGGTGTGGCTCACGCCGCTGCTGAACCGGCCGGACGTTACCGCGCAGATCATGCATTGCGCACGCCGGTCGCTGGTCGTGATCGGCACCGAAGACCCTCATCACCACCCAGCGCACCTGGAGGCCCTGCAGGCGGCCGGCGTGCAGCTGCTGGTCCTGCCCGGCGCCGGGCACGCGTTCACTGTGCCCGGCGATACCCCGGCGTCCCTCGCCCACCTCAGCCGGATCATGGCGGCCCTGAGGGACTTCCTTCTCCCGGACGGTCACCTGCCGCGCTGAGGTTCAACCTGGGTGGGGCAGATGGGGTCATAGGGCTGCGAGGCATCCAACAAGGCAACCTTCAGAAGGTGATCGTCAGGTGACGGACAGCAGGATTCACAGCCAAGGCCCGGCCCCTCCGGGCGCCGCCCCTTGCCCCTTCCCCGCCGCCGCCCCCCGCCCTGGCCCTCCGGACCGCCTCAACGGGCAGGCGCCGGAGGAACTTCAATTGGCGCTGAATGAACCTCCAGTGACCGCCATGGTCACCGCAGATACAGCCGAGGTCAGAAAAGAGGACGCCCTGAGGGACGCGGCCCATCACAAAAGCCGGGACAATCGGAGCAAGGGCACTCAGGTCGCTGCAAAACATGCCCTCAGCCCCAGGCGTCAGGCGTGCCAGGTCCAGGGCAGCCTGAGCTGCACCTCACCGACCTCCCGCCCGGCCCAGTTGTGCTGAGCGACCGGCGCCAGCGCCTGCAACGCCGGGGTGAGGGACACGCCAAGCGCGTCGAGCACCGCCAGGGCCACGTAGGGCCGGGCCCGCTCTCCGCCGTCCACGATTTTGAAGGCGACGCCCACGGGACCGCGTGCACTGTCGCGCATGCCCAGACCGAAAAAGCCCTCGGCGCCCATTTTGGTGACCAGTCCATCCACCAGCGGCATCAGGGTGGTGTCGAGCCGACCGGGGCCGGCGATCAGGTCGGGATGGTCAGTCATGGCGGCAAAGATCCGGCCCAGGGCGGGGTCGCTGCCGGGGTCGGCCAGGCGGGCGAAGACCCGGGCCATGCTGCTCAGCGGCAGCGCAAACGCCGGCACGCTGCACCCGTCGGTACCGGCCCGGACCTCGCTCAACTCGACGCCCGCCAGCTCGGCGTGGGCCTGGCGGATCCGCACCTGCAGGGGGTGATCGGGCGCCTCGTAGCCCTCGCGCGGCCACCCGTGCAGGACGCAGCTGAGCAGCATGCCGGCGTGTTTCCCGGAGCAGTTGTGGTGCAGCGGGGTGGGCGGCTGAGCGGTGCGGATCAGTTCGGCGGCGGCCTGGGCGTCGAAGGGCGGGTGCGCGCCGCAGTGCAGGTCGGTCACGCTGCTGCCCGAACGGGCCAGCAGGCGCGTCACCACCGCCAGGTGGGCGGGGGTGCCGGCGTGGCTGGCGCAGGCGATAGCCAGCTCATCGGCCGGCAGGTCCGGGGCGGCCTGGGCCAGAGGCAGGGCCTGCACCGGTTTGCTCGTGCTGCGCGGGAAGGTGACGAGTGCGGGGTCACCGCATGTTGCGATCACCTGTCCGTCCGGGGTCACCACGGCCACGTGAATCTGGTGCCGGCTCTCGTCGAGGCCGCCGCGGCGGTAGACCACCTCGCCGGGCGGCCCGGCCTGATCGTGTTGTGTCATGCCTTTAGCCTAAGGCCCGGTCGAGGGTTTCCGGTCATGTCGCGGTGACGACGGAAGAGTCACACGACGGGTTCAACTGCGACTGGCGACGCCTGAACGCCACGGTGCGACGCGACAGAGGGGCTGGCCAGACCCGCAAGGCTGCGTTGACATGTGGTGAATTCCGCCGATCCGGTGCAGCCCGTCAGGCCACGCTGTCATCGGCCGTCAGGCCCCAGCATCACAGACTGCATCCAGGGACGGCACTTTGAGGCTGTGCCACAAGGGGCAGGCGCCCCAGGAGTCGTAGGGATGGAGACAGTCCCCAACGATCCGTCGAGTGCCCCGCTCGGTCGGCAGCCGAATTCAGAGCGGTGTTTGCTGGCTTCTCACGATCTGGCTTCATGGCAGCCCTCCTTGGAAAGGGTGATGGGACGTGACCCCAGTCCCCGGTCGCTGCCTCCATGAAAGACGCGTTCTGTCAGTCACCGGTCCGCCGGGGCGATCGTTTCGGCGGAGATCCGGTGCCAGGTCGGTTGCAGCGTGAGTTCACCACCCGCCAGCGGTGCTCTCCATCCCAGAGGCGCACTCCCGTAACGCCAAGGGGAAGCAGGGGGCTGGCCGGCCGGGGGCGCGGTCCAGGTTACCCGCCGACGTGCACCACCGGGCGCCGCTCGCGGATGGGTTCCGCGCGGCGCAGAATCTCACGGGTCAGAGGGGGCACGTCCCCTTCGCCCAGGAGCAGGAAGCGGCCCGCGGCGGCCACAGGACTGCCTTCAATCCACTCGAAGTACACGTGGGGACGCTGCCCGTACGTGTCGCGCAGGTACAGCAGGAACGCCGCAATGGCGTTCGGCACGGCGCTTGACTCGATGCGCAGCACCCGGTACCCGTGAATCTCAAAACCCCGGACGTCCAGCACGTCACTGAACTCACTGGGGTCAGCCACAGTAACCTCCAGAAACAGGCACGGTTCGCCGGACGGCAGATGCGTCTCGGCCCGGACGGTCTGTTCCTTGTCGGTGTACTCGGCGGCGTCGCCAGCGTCGAGTTGATTGGCAATGAACCGCAGGTCGCCGGAACGCGAGGCTTCATCCAGGATGGCGCGCGCCGCGGGGTCGAGCTCGATGCGTTCAGCGCGCAGTTCGGTGGCGCGGCCAATGCGGGACAGAATCGAGACGACCACAATCGCGAGGATGAACAGCAGGCCAAGGCGCAGGCCACTGAGGTCATCAAGGAACGTGACAAGCAGGGTGTAAGCGAAAATCAGACTGACCAGCCCGAAGCCGATGACCTGACCGCGGGCCTTGCGGCGGACGGCGGAGAGCGTCACGGCCACCGACGCGCTGCCGATCAGGACCAGCACGCCCGTGGCGTACGCCGCGGCCTGGGCGTTGACGTCGGCGCGGAAGATCACGGTGAGCAGCACACTGACGGCCGTGAAGATCAGCACCAGCGGCCGGTTCATGCGGGCCCACGCCGGCGCCATGCCGTAGCGGGGCAGGTAGCGGGGCACGATGTTCAGCAGCCCCGCCATGGCGGACGACCCGGCAAACCACAGAATCAGGATCGTGCTGAGGTCATACACGGTGCCGAACACCTCACCCAGCCGCTCGTGCGCCAGGTAGGCCAGCGCCCGGCCCGACGCCTCCCCCCCCGGCTTGAACGCCTCCGGGGAAATCAGCAGGGTCGTGGCGAACGAGGACCCGATCAGCATCACACTCATGATCAGCGCGGCGGCCGTCAGGAGGGTGCGGGTGTTGCGGATGCGCCCGGCAGGATTTTCCTCGGTGTCGCTGGCATCGCCCTTGACGAGCGGCATCACGACGACCCCGGTCTCAAAGCCCGACAGGCCCAGCGCGAGGCGGGGAAAGACCAGCAGCGCCGCGCCAATTAGGGCGAGCGGGTTGCTGTAACTTCCGGACAGCGACTGCGTCCAGTTCGCCAGCAGGCTCGGCGTGGCGAGCACTTGCCGGAAGGCGTCGGCAATCACAACCGCGTTCAGGCCGAGGTACAGCACCACCAGGGCCACCGCGATGCCGATGGCCTCCCCGAAGCCTTTCAGAAACACCGCGCCCAGGAGAAAGATCAGCAGCAGCGTGATGGGCACATTCCACCCTTCGGCGTAGTGGGTAAGAAACGGGTTTTCAACAATGTGCGCCGCGGCGTCCGCGGCTGAGAGGGTGATGGTGATGAAAAACCCGGTGGCGACGAAACCCAGCAGGACCAACACCAGACTCTTACTCTGCCAGCGGGTCAGGAGACGCTCAAGCATGCTGATGCTGCCGTCACCATGCGGACTTTCCTGCGCCACCCGGCGGTACATCGGCAGCGCCCCGAACAGGGTCACCAGCACCAGCACGAGGGTCGCGACAGGCGAGAGGGCCAGGGACCCGGCAGAGATCGCGGCGAGCGCCGCAATGCCCGGCTGGTAGCCCAGGGTGCTGAAGTAGTCCACGCCGGTCAGGCACATAGCTTTCCACCAGGGCTGCGTGTGGTGGTGCGCCTGCGGTTCTTCTTCGTAGAACCCCTCATGCTCTTCTCTCTGACCTTGAAGCAGCCACGTTTTGAATGAAGTGAGCCAGCTGGACGTCACGGGCGGCGGTTGAGTCATGGAGCCCATCATGAGGGACACCAGCCCCGATACACCACAACCTGACTTGCAGGACTTCTTGCTGCACAATCACAGTTGACCCACCTCGGCGTCCTTCAGGCCAGTCTGGAAGTGAACATGGACCAATAGCAACCACACGGGCACCTGCGGGTGCCGTCAGTCACGTACCTCGTTTAGGGCTCACCTCATGACTTGATTAGCGGCTGTCAGATAGCAAAAAATGGAGACGGTATCGAGCAATACCGTCTGCATCACAGGTTAGGCCGACGAGCCGTCATCCGTCATCTTCACCGCTGGGCCAAACGGCACTTCAGTGATCTCAAAAAGTGTTCACACCAAAAGTTGAGCGACGCGCTGGTGGTCGCCCTGTTGCTCAGCCGCTTGGTGTTCATACATCCGTTCCCGTCTTTCTGGTGGAACATCCGGAGGGAAGATCGTGTCGATCTTCCCTCCTACACGCAGGCGTATACCCGGGGACAACGGTTGCTCGAACGACTTGAAGTGGTGGCCACGCCGTCACAGCCCTTAGCAGAAGTGATCGTCGATTCCATGCCATTGCCTGGATGCAGACCGGTAATGCTCCAGGTTTGACTTCAAGCGGCGTTGCGAGCATTCGCCGATAAGGTGAGTGTAGACCAAGGCGTGGCGTAGCCGAGCGCCGAATGACGGCGCTCGTGGTTGTACCAGCGGTGAAAGTCCGGCATGGCGGCCCGGACATCGGCCATGGACTGCCAGTCCTGGCGGAAGGCGAACTGGTATTTGTAGGTCCGGTTGAGGCGTTCGAGGATACCGGTTCCTCCCGGCTGAGACACTTTGCAGCGCACCCAGTTGCCGTACATCAAACAGCCCTGTTGAAAGAGGTCACTGGTGAAATCACTGCCTCCATCACTCTGGACCAGGATGCGCTTGTGGTGGCCCTGAGCACGCAGCACGGCGACCGCCTCGTCGAGCGTCAGTTTGGCGAGGTGCATCGACAGGCTCCGTACCACCCGGCTGGCCAGCACCACCCGCGAGGTAACGTCCAGCACGAAGTAAATCCAACAGACCCCGTCGGGCAGCGACAGCCGTGTCGCGTCAATCTGCACCCGTCGACCTTCCGGCCAGTCTTGTGGTGCGGAAACCTTCGGGGAAGGTTTCCGGGTCTTTCGAGGCAGCGGTGGGTGAAGGTGCAATTCGCCGAGTGCGACACGGATCTTGTGCAGGCCAATCTCTTCGCCCTGAGCTTTGAGTTCCTGATACAGCAGCCGGTATCCAGACGTTGGATGCTGCAACGCCGCCTGGCGTACCTTCTCGTACAGTGCGTCACGGTGCTGCTGCTTGGCACAGCGCGCGGGCGCGCTGTGCTGATGGTCCCGCATCCGCCAGTACGGCACGCTGGCGTACTGGGCAAAACGCCGCAGGCTGAGGTGCGGCCGGCTCTGCCAGAGAACGATCAGCTCGTCCAGCGTCAGAGCCGTCGCACTTTTCGCGCAATATCGAGCTCCAGTTCCTTTTCGGCCACGATGCGTTTGAGACGGTCATTCTCCCGTTCCAGGATGGTCACGCCCTGGTCTGGTCGGTCACCAGAGAGGCGGGCACGGCCCGCCTCCAGAAACTGTGTTTTCCAGGTGTGGATCAGGCTCTCGTTGGCTCCATGCTGACGGGCTGCCTCCGCGACTCCGAGTTCGCCCCGCAGCACGCTGAGGACGATGGCTTCTTTGACGTCGGTGCTCCAGGTTTTTCGCTGTTTCCCCATGATGATCTCCAGTGTGCTCGTCCCTCGCATCGAGAGGGTCAGGTGCTGAAAGTCATCCTTGGAGCACTACCGACCCAAACGGAGCAAGCGGTGTGCGTTCCCCGGAGGCTGGTGGGGCTATGGAACACAAGGTGACGTCTACGGGTACAAGTGGCGTGCGTGGGTGACATTGTGCAGTACCTGATCCGTCCAGCCAACTTGCGCAGTTGGGATACGAGCTGATCGGGGGAGGCAGCGCCTCCCCTGATCTGAGTTCCGGTCATTCAGGCGAATTGAGGTGCGCGGCTCATGGTGTGGATACGTGAGAAGGTGGTTGCCATTGCGTACCACAGCGCCGCAGCATACCGACAACCGCTACCTCAGGAGCCCCCCAGTACGGCGTGCAGTACGGACTATCTTGGTGCGCTGCCCGCACCTGATTCATCAGTCCGCCGCTTGGACGCCCGACGGGAAGCCACTCGGATCATTCAGGCCGCCTTTCATGGATTCACCGGCCCGGTCGCGCCCCTGCACCTGGATGAGGCCTCCTTCAACCTGACACAGCCAACGCCAGAACGGACACCCCGTTCCGGCGTAAGGTCAGGCGAGGCTGAGGGTGTGTTGGTGGCGGATGGTACGGAGGGCCGCGAGGTAGTGCTGGGTGGTGCCGTCGGCGAGGATGGCGTGGACAGCCTGCGTGGCGCAGTCCACGTGGGGTTGTCCGAAGGTGCGGACTCTGCTGCTGTTCACGTGCACGGTGTGGGTGGTGCCGTGGATGGTGCGGGTGCGGCTGACGCCACGCTGGTTGAAGCGGAGAACAGCCCCGCCGGGGTGGTGAAGGCTGAGGGGGTGACGACCCAGCGGGGGTGGGGTGACGCTGCTCAGGGCGTCGGCGAACGCCTCGAACGTTGTGTTGAATGCGGTGATCGTGGCGGCGCGGGCGGTGGTGGGGCCGGAGAGGAATTCGACGCGGTGGGGACGGCCAGGCTGCCCGTGCTGAACCCAGGCGCCGCCGTGGGCGTGAAGGGCAGTGCTGATCAGGCGGGGGGCGCGTTGACCGGTGGGGTACTGGTCAGGGAAGGTCAGCAGGGTGACGGGGCCCGCGCGGGTGGTTTTGAGGTGCAGGTGGTCCGTGCCGTGGATGCCGGTCTGCGCCCGGTCGGTGTGGATGGCCTGCTGGTTGCGGCGGATCACGTGTCAGGTGAGGGCACCGCCCAGGGTGAGGGCCACCTGCTTGACGGCCTGTTCCTGAAGGGTGACGAGGGTATCGGCGACGGCGCGCTGCAGGGCGCGGTACGCGTCGAAGGAGCGGGCGTCACGGCCGGTGAGGCGGCCGACGTTCGCCTGGATGGTGAAGTGCGCTTCGGGCAGCGCAGCGAGGTTCGCCGCGGCGTCTTTGTGGCGGGCGCCGAGGAAAGCGGTGAGCATGCCGCCTTGTTCGCTGCGCTGCATCAGTTCGCGTTGCAGGGCGCGGTCCTTGATGCGGGTGATGAGGTCCCAGGCGGCGTCGCTGAGGAGTTGGGTGGCGTCGGTGGGGCGGGCGTATTCGACGGTGAGGCTTTCGCCTTCAATGGTGTCGGCGCGCCAGACGCGGTAGTGGAGGCCGTGTTTGTCGGCGGTCCAGGTGGTCTCGAAGTCGCGGGCGTCTTCGATGAGGGTCTGAAGTTGGGTTTTGTTTTTGATGGAGGTGCGGTGGCCTTCGGAGAGGACAGCCCAGCTGCTGAGGTTGTGTTCGTCGGGGGCGGCGAGGGTCGCGTAGGCGGCGGCGATGCGGGCGGGGTCGGCGGTGAGGTCGGTGATGGTGCGGTGGCCTTCGCGCAGTTCGATGGTGTCGCCGGTCCAGTGGGCGGTGTGCTGGAGGTGGTGCAGGCCGTAGCCCCAGCGGTCGTGGGCCTGGCGGAGCAGGTCGGTGAGGGTGGCGTCGATGTCGTTCTGGTCGTTCCCGGCGGTGATGACGGCGACGTTGGCGGTCGTGGCGGCGGTGTTCAGGAGGGCCTGGAAGGTGGCGGTGGCCGGGGCGGGGCGGGTGGCTGTTTTCGCCATGGTGGATCTCCTCTGGATTCTGATGAGATAATTACGAGCGGTCAGTATTCTGCTGATGGCATAATTTTAGGGTATTTGGTATGAAAGATCCAGCCGAGCCAGCGGCAACCACGCCTGCGCGGGGTCCACTTTCAGGAGTCAGTGGGCACGCGCGCCACAAGGAGGCGCGTCCTCTCCAGGGACGGCGTACGCGCGAAGCCACTCGTCCAGAGCCTCGCAGGTACCAAACGTGGTGAAGGCCATCAGGTCTCGCTGCGCCGGGTACCGGTACCAGCCGTGCGTCTGCGCCTCCTGCCCCACGCAGAGGTGGTTGCCGAGCGCGCCGCGGCCCAGAATCCGCAGTACGTCGTCCTCGCTCAGCGGCGGCTCTTCAGGCAGGGTGTGGTCTTCGTGAGCGTCCCGCGCCAGGCTGCCCTGAGCGCACAGGGCCACGTCCAGCACCCAGTATGGACCTCGCTGCTCCAGATTCAGTCTGTTGCGGCGCTGATCCACGTGTTTCTCTCCACAACGACGCAGCCCCCGGCGAAATTCGCTGGGAGCTGCGCGTCACCGTGCCGCTGCGATCAATCCGCTGCGTCACTCGTGGGGGAAACGGCCTTCACGACACTGTCCGGCGCGCCCTTGTTCTTGATGGCTGCCACGACCAGCGCCCGGATCTCATCGGTCGCTTCGGGGTGCTCCTTGAGCCACTCGACGGCCTTCTCCTTGCCCTGTCCGATACGGTCATCGCCGTACGAGTAGAATGACCCGGCCTTCTTGACGATCTCGTACTCCGCTGCGAGCCCCAGCAGGTCGTTGAACTGATCGAAGCCCTGCCCGAAGTACAGCGTAAGCTCCACTTCCTTGAAGGGCGGCGCGACTTTGTTCTTCACCGTCTTGACCTTCACGGTGTTCGCGACGGTTTCGTTGCCGACCTTCACGCCCTGACCGATTTTACGCACGTCGAGGCGCACGCTGGCGTAGAACTTCAGGGCGCGGCCCCCGGTGGTGGTTTCGGGGTTGCCGTACATCACGCCGATCTTCTCACGCACCTGGTTGATGAAGATCGCCGCGGTGTTCGTCTTGCCCAGGATCGCGGTGAGTTTACGCAGCGCCTGACTCATCAATCTTGCCTGGAGGCCAGGGAGGCTGTCGCCCATCTCGCCTTCGATCTCCGCGCGCGGCGTCAGCGCCGCGACGGAGTCCACCACGACAATGTCAATGGCGCCGCTGCGGACGAGCAGTTCCATGATTTCCAGGGCCTGCTCGCCGTTGTCCGGCTGCGAGACGAGCAGTTCGTCGGTATTGACGCCCAGCGCCCGTGCGTACACGGGGTCCAGGGCGTGCTCGGCGTCAATGAACGCGCAGGTGCCGCCGGCCTTCTGGGACTGCGCGATGATTGACAGGGCCAGGGTAGTCTTGCCGCCGGATTCCGGGCCGTAGATCTCGGTGACGCGGCCTTTGGGAATGCCGCCCACCCCGAGGGCGACGTCGAGACTGAGGCTGCCGGTGCTGATCGACTGGATGTCCAGTTTGCTTTCGGCGCCGAGCTTCATGATGCTGCCCTTGCCGAACGCCTTCTCGATCTGGCTCATGGCCATCTCGATGGCTTTGGTGCGTTCTTTCGCGTCTGATGGCGCGGAGGTTTCCTTCGGGTTGTCTTTGCTCATGCGTCTCCTTGAATCCTTCGATTTAGTTTACAACAGAAAAACCCTGGTGTCATTCTGCCGTAGGGCGCTGAGCCTTCATCGTTGTGATGGCCCAGAAATGGCCGGGAATCACACTTTATATAACCGGAGTTATGGAGGAATTCTTTTCCTGTACTCCCCCTCTCCATCCCTAAGCTTGCTCCATTTCACCACTCCTTCACTCAGAGGCGCTCCACCTGAAGCAAGAGAGAAGCCCCCGCCCAACCACCAGTGACCCTGCGCGTTCATTCGCAAGGGACAAGAGCTTTCAGTTCGTGTACGTAGCGGAACGTACTGAACACGTAGAGCCATCCGCGTATGAGTAACGAGTCATTGTGTCCCCTTGCTTGATAAATTGTGGTCTCAACTCTTCCAATCCCGTAGAACCGTGAGAGCTAGGCGGTGACGAACATCTTCAGCCGTTCGCGCGGCGTACCAGGTGACCTTACAGTAGCGTCGGCCAGTCCTGGTCTCCGTCGCCTGCAGCTGATGGACAGCAGGCGACGACCACTTGGATGTCTAGGGAAGGGCCCAAAGCACTCTTCCTCCTTCAAAGGCATCTGCAGTGCACGCAGGCAGGGCCGCGGGTGCGCGGCGTTAAGGTGTCATCTTGAAATTGGCCGAGAGAGTGCCGATAACTTCTCCTCTGTCTTATCCCCGTCGCGGTACTGCAGAAGGGAGGTGGCCATCGAACTGTTCTTGACTTAGCGGATGGTGCGGCGGTAGAACACCTGCTCACCTTAGACGCCGCTGACCACAAGAAAATCCGGTTTGCGGACGGTGTACATCACACCCCGTTCAGGGCGTCCTGGAGCAGCAGCTCAGCCTCGCCTGGCCTTGCGATAGGCGTCTTCGAAGGTGGGCAGGTCTGGGACGCCACTCCAGGCACCTCAGACCGCAAGAGTCCCGGTGGCGGAGCGGTTCAGGAACGTTTGTCCGGCATCAGCGTCCGCTTCAGCCTGTCCATACAGAGCAAGTGGAACGGTGATGCAGTAGATGTAGAGGCTGTCGCAGTACGACGCGGCATCAGCTGAGCTTAGGAGCAGAGCGGCAGCGACAGCAGTAAACCTTCGGAGCAAGGGTGCACCAGACCTAGCCACGCGGCGGTGGAATTCACCACTTGCGCCGGGGGAAGTCTCCTGCACAGTAACTTCCATATCGTCTCACAAGGGTGGTGGCAGCGGTACAGCGGCAGATCCGCTGTCCTGGCACAATGCGGAGCTATCACATTCCCGTGCTCTTCGCTTCTTTTTTCGTCGTGCTTTAGCCTATGCATCAGCGTGATGAACCGTCTGGGTGGCCTTCCCTCTCCCTGCCCAGGTCACAGCGTCAACCCCGGCCGAAGCTGAACGCACACCACCCAAGCGGGTCAGCTTCGGCCGCTGCTGTGGCTCTCCATCGGAATCCACGCAGGGTTCAGCGCGCACCCTTAAACCCACCACGCCAGGAGGATCAGCAGCCGCTCTTTAGCACAGCGCGCTTCGCGCTCAGCCTTACCAATCAAGTGATCCATTCACACTACAGAGAACAGCAATTGACTCGTCTACAGTCGTCGCTCATCTCACAATGGAAACTGGCTAACCGTCTGGCAGAACTCTGCGGCGCAGAAGCAGACAGAAGAAAGGTCAGGTTTGACAAAAAGTTAATGGAAGATTAGGGCCGGTATTCATTTTATAACTCCAGTTACATTTTACGCGCATGCCCTTAAAGGTGACCGAACGCCCCTCAGGAGGTTGGACAAGGATGTCCATTGCTAACGTCTGCCGCGTAGAACTTGTTCACGATATCAAAGATCCTCACAGTCAACGGACTCCCAATAAGCGCATCATCGGAGGCAACGCGTGACGGAGCAGAACTAGAGGTTGCGTGCTCTGTAACGGACATCTTAAAGTCAATGGCGTGCTGGACGATGAATTCTCGAAGGCGTGATGGGCCGCGAACAGGCACAGCAGACCACGGTGGTTCGGGTGAGCTAGAGCTACAACTCAATCATCTCCAGGAACAATACTCCTCATTGGGACTCCGTTGACTCGTAGAAGATGCACACTGGAGCATGGATACAGATGTTCTGGTGGCCGATCCACTGGACCGGTACTGCGCCCAGCTGGACCATGTCTTTACCCGACCGACGCAGCGCGAAGCGCTGCGTGTATACCTACAAGGCTTGCTGATCGGCACCGAGCGGCATAAGACCGCGACTGGACTGGCCAACACGGAACCCGGCAAGGCCGGGAGTCACCATAAAGCGGCCCAGCGACTGCAGTGGTTTCTTTCGGAAAGCACCTGGAACCCGGATGCGCTGCATCAGGCGCGGGTAGTCCTCATGCGTACGGTGAAGGGCACCGCGCCTTCTGAAGATGCGGTGCTAGTCATCGACGAGACCGGAGACCGCAAGTACGGCACGCACACCGCGCACGTGGGCCGGCAGTCTCTGGGCAGCCTGGGCAAGGTAGATTCAGGGATCGTCACCGTTCATGTGTTGTACGAGACCTCACAGGCGTACTTTCCCTTGCTTTTGCGGCCCTATACGCCTGCGCATCACTTCCCACGCCAGAGCAGCGATCCAGCCTTCCGAACCAAACCTCAGTTGGCCGCTGAGCTGATTGAAGCGGTGCGGCATGACTGGCCGTTCCGCGCGGTGGTCGCAGATTGCCTGTACGGGCGTAACGAGTTCTTCCTGACCTACCTCCTCAAGGAATCAATCCCCTTTGTCATGACGTTGCCCCGTTCGTACGCCTGGTGGCACGAGCAAGGTGAGCCCGGTGGCGTCGAGGAGATGGCGCTGCATGCAGCGCCATCCGACTGGCATCCGTTCACCCGGACCTTCGCGAATGGAGATGAACGGCTGTTCTGGCGTGCCGAACTGGCTGGGGGCCCCTCTGGTCCTGGTCGCGCGTTGCGCCAAGTGGTTGTGACACCGGTTCCGGTGTCACTCCCAGCCGACACCACCCAATACCTGATCACCAATCTGCGTGAGCGCGACCAGGATGTGTCCCCGATGCGGGTGTCCACGCCTCCAGCCTCCTCCCTCGAAGTCGCGCTGCTCTATGCGCGGCGTCCCCGTATCGAGCAGGCGTATCGCGAAGTCAAGCAGCATCTGGGGTGGACCCACTGCCAGGCCAGATCTGATCTGGCCTTGAGACGGCATTGGAGTCTGGTGTGCGCGGCCTTCTGTTTCCTACACTGGTGGAACGATCAATCGCTTGGAGATGCCGATGCAAACGTGCATCAGGCGGGTGCATCGCACCCGCCTGGTTGG
This sequence comes from Deinococcus taeanensis, assembly GCF_020229735.1. NCBI lineage: Bacteria > Thermotogati > Deinococcota > Deinococci > Deinococcales > Deinococcaceae > Deinococcus > Deinococcus taeanensis. The sequence goes on from NZ_CP083458.1 coordinate 146,411, forward strand.
AGCTTGCTCTTACGGCAAGTCAGGCTGTGGTTGGAGCCCTTTGTGTGGATGTGGCGAGCTTGGTGCGCGTACACGACCATGCGACCTCCTCGGCCACTCTGGCGGCTCCTTCAGCAGGTCGGGCGGGGCAGTCCACTTCCACTCTATGCCACGTAAACATTGTCCAGGACATCAAATATGCCCACAGTCAACGGACTACGATTATTGATGGCGGCGTAAGTATGTGCTGATAAGCTGAAGGCGTGGCCGAATGGCATCCATCCGAGTACTCCCGTGCCCAGCTGGAAGAACGCCGACTGGCCGCGACCCCCTGGCTTCAAGGCGGTCAGCATGCTCAACGGGAGATTGCTCAGCACTTTGGTGTCTCCGTGCACACCGTCAGCAATTGGAAGAAGCGCCTGAAGCGCACGGGCAGCCTTCAGGCAACCGTGACCACTGGACGCCCCTCTCGACTCACCGTCACCCAGCTCGACCAGGACCGCACCCTCCCGCAGGAGGGTGCGGTCCACCATGGTTTCCCTGACCAGACGTGGAGCACCAGGCGAGTGACGGATCTGATCGGGCGGCACTTTGACGTGTGGTACCACCCCGACCATGTCCGGAAAATCCTTCGCCAGTTGGGGTTCACACCCCAGATGCCGGATGGGCGGGCAGCAGAGCGCAACGAACTCCGGATCGCGTCCTGGAAAGAACAGGTCGCACCGGAGTTGGGAAAAAAAGGTCGCTGAGGGCGCGACCCTGGTGTATCTGGATGAGGTCGGGTTCTCGCTGAAAGGCGTGCGAAGGCGCACGTGGTCGACCAGGGGCGTCACGCCCTCGGCCAATTGGGAGAAGCGGTCAACGATTGGAGCGATCACGTCAGATGGGCGATTCTTCCAGCACACGACGTCTGGGGCGATTCGCAGTGGGAACGTCATCCGATTCTTCCAGCATCTCCTGCGCCACGTCCAGGGGGAGATCGTGGTGGTGCTGGACAATGCGGGGATTCATCGGGCCAGTGCCACACAGGCGTTCGTGTAGTCCCACGAACGCCTGTCGCTGATGTTTTTGCCGCCCTACGCACCGGAGTTGAACCCGATCGAGCTGGTGTGAGCATATGTGAAACGCACTGTGCTGGGAAATTTCTGTGCCCGTTCGATCAGCGTACTGAAATCGAAACTCGTGACGGCCTGGCAGCGGGTTCGGTATGTCGAACTGCCACGACAACTGATGGATTCCAACTTATGCTGCTATCAATAAAATGGACCGCATTACTTGAGGGCGGTTCCTCCTACATCTCCTGGACAACCAGCCTTCAGTTCAATGCAAGTTGGCCGAGAAACAGCAGGCCCCCGCCGAATAATGCGGTGAGAATCTGCTCCCACGGCAGACCCGGCGCGCGATACCCCTCACCCAGACGGGCGCGCATGCTCGCCTCGATGCCGGCCTGCCCATACTGCGAATAAATGATCGCGCCGGCCAGGAACGTCAGAATCAGGCCACCCCAGCCGAGGGCTGCTGCGGCACCCGCACGGGTCAGCCCCCAGCGAGGAGGGCACCGACCAGTACGCATAGGAGGCCAGTGACAATTCCAGCGCCCAGGCCGTAGACGAGAATCTGGCCGACTCTGACCGCGCGCGTTTGAGTGGTCATGTCAGGAGTGTATCAACTCCTCAGGACGGCCCTTACAGCACACAGAGTGCCTTCAAGCCGCGACTGGCGCGTGAAATGGTGTGTTCAGCAGCCTCTGGGCTGACGAGGAAGGGGCGCGCTTTGGCCGCAGTCTGTTCGGTTCAAGCGCCGCCGCAGGCACGTTAGAACACGCGGGACTGGCAGACCTGCGCGACGCGGACGGCATTCGCCTGACTGAGGCGCTCGCCACTACGGGCCTACACCTCGGCACTCTGTCCCAGGCCCAGGCCGAACTGGACCGGGTGGCGGCCTACCTCGAACTGCATATCGAGCAGGGTCCCGTCCTCGAAGCTCTCGATCAGCCGCTGGGGGCCGTGCTGGGCATCATGGGCGTCCAGCGGTTCACCCTGACCTTCCGGGGCCAGGCGGCCCACTCCGGCACCACCCCCATGGCCCTTCGCCAGGACGCGTTTCTGGCTGCCGCCCGCTTTACGCAGGAGATCTACGCGGCCTCCATCACGCTGGGCGGCGTGTGCACTGCAGGACGCGTGGTGACCCGCCCCGGGGTTGTCAACTGTGTCGTGGAAGAGTGCGTGCTCACGCTTGAACAACGCTGTCTCGACGCCGAGGCCCTGACAGCGATGGCCGCGCGGGTTCACGACCTTGCCGGAGCGGTGGCGGCCTCGGGGGGCTGCAGCGTGGAGATTCAGCCACTGTGGACCATCGCCCCCGTTCCTTTCGATCCTCAGTTGATTCTCCTGTGTGAAGAAACCATCCGGAACTTGACGGGGAACGCCTGCCGGCTCCCCAGCGGCGCCATCCATGATGCTTCCTCTATGGCGAGACGGGGCATTCCCATCGCAATGCTCTTCGTCCGCTCCCGCGGCGGCCTGTCTCACACGCCACTGGAGGACACAGACGAAGCCGACTTGCTCCTGGGTGTGCGGGTGCTGGCCGGATGGGCTGGCCGTGTCATGGTCTGGCTCTGAGCCCGGAGCCCGCGCCCACCGCTGAGCACCATGCGGCAGTTGCGTCACCTCGGCACGAACGCGCAGACCCCCTGCCGCGGTTCATGCTGAGCAGTCGTTTCCCGGCGGGCCCCAAGGCCAGCAGACACGCCGGAAAGACGGGTTCAGTCAGCTGGGGCTTCCGGTACCCTCGTTCTACCCGGCGTTTCTTCGCGTGAATGGAACTGACGCCTGGACGATCGGCGCAGAGCTCACTCTGGTTCACGCTCCAGGCGGACACCATCGCGAAGATCGCGTCCACGGCACGCTGCAGCGTGCCCTTCTTCCGGCGCGACACGCAGACTTTGAAGTGGCGGTTGGGTTCGGTCCGCTGGAGCGCGGCGGGTTTGGGGTTGCTTACACGCCCAAAACCCCCCGTTCGACATGCCGGTGCGCGACCGATCACACCTTCGGGAATTCGTTGTCCAGTGCGTCCTCAACTAGAGCATTTGACAGAATAGAAGCATGAACTCAGCTGGGGTCCGAGGTTACGCCATCGAGTTGCGCACGCGCATTGTGGCGCTGGTCGAGGGAGGCGCTTCCCCCGACGAAGCCGCACGACATTTCTCCGTGCATGTGTCCACTGTCAAGCGGTATCTGGCACGGCACCGGGCAGGGACCCTGCACGTGGTTGCGCGACCAACGGGGCCTCACCGTACGGTGACGGCTGATCACGAAATGCAGCTGCTGGCCCAGCTCGAAACCCACCGTGACGCGACCTTACAGGAGCACGCCGACATGTTGGAAGCCAGTACCGGGGTACGAGTGAGTTACAAAACGGTAGACCGGGTCTTCCAACGTCATCACATCACCCATAAAAAAAACGATGGTCGCCAGAGAACGCAGTGAGGAACGCCGGAGGGCGTTCCTGAAAGATCTCCGGCCCCTTCTGGAACGCCCTGATCACCTGGTGTTGGTCGACGAGCGTGGCGTCAACACGGCCATGACGCGCGGGTATGCCCGCGCGTCACGTCAGGAGCGGGCAGTGGGCGTGGTCCCACGCAATCATGGCCGGAACTACACCCTGATGTGCGCCTTGAGTCTGGCTGGGCCACTGGCCCCCTTTGTTCTTGACGGTGCAGTGACGGGCGAGTGCTTCGAGTTCTATGTGGCTCAGGAATTGTGCCCACTGTTGCGTGCCGGGCAGGTGGTCATCATGGACAATCGCTCTTCACATCATCGAGCGTCCATTCGGACGCTCGTCGAGGAGGTCGGGTGCCACCTCTTGTATTTGCCGCCCTACAGCCCCGATTTCAACCCGATTGAGTGGTTGTTCTCGCAGCTCAAGGCTCGGCTGCGGGGGGAGGCCCGTCGTACGGTGAAGAGCCTGATGCAAGGGATTGCGGACGCACTGAAGACCGTGTCTGGGCCCGATATCCACGGGTGGTTCTTGGCAGCCTTCAAAAAACATCTCTTATGACAAATGCTCTAAAGTGCGTCTGAAAAACGTGCTGGCGCAGGTTTTCCCAGAGCCAGCATGCGTGCACGGTGGAGGGCGGAGGTGGTGCGCCGATGAACCGAGCTGCGTACCCTAACGATCTGACCGAGGCAGAGTGGAACGTCCTTTTTCCCCTTCTTCCTCCAGAGTCTTCCGTTGGCCGTCCACGGAAGTGGTCGCTCCGGGAGATCCTGGACGGGATCTTTTACGTGCTGCGAGGCGGGATTGCCTGGCGAGCGATGCCTCATGATTTACCTCCCTCACCGTCTATGGCGCCTGCGAGGCGTCTGGGAGGCCCTCCACACGGTCCTTCGGGCGTTGGTCCGTCAGCGTGAGGGTCGCGCAGCGACCCCCAGCGCCGCGATCATGGACAGCCAATCGGTGAAAACGACCGAAGTCGGTGGACCCCGCGGCTATGACGGCGGCAAGAACGTCAGTGGCCGCAAGCGTCACCTGCTCGTCGACACCCTGGGGCTGGTGATGGCGATCAAGGTGCACGAAGCAGACATTCAGGATCGCACCGGTGCGATCCTGCTCCTGCGCGATCTGCCAAACGTCTTTCCACGCATGAGGCATCTGTGGGCCGATGCCGGATACACCGGAAAGCTCGCTGCTGACATCAAGCTGCATCTGGGCTGGACCATGGAAGTCGTCAAACATCCCTGGTCTGGTTGGCAAGGCACCTGGGCGCCTAAAGACGCACCTCCACGACCCGTGGAGGTGCCGAAAGGTTTCGTGGTGCTGAAGCGTCGCTGGGTGGTCGAGCGGACGTTCGCGTGGCTCGGGCAATCACGAAGGATGGCCAAAGACGATGAGGCGCTGGTGGAAACCGCAGAGAACTTGGTCTATGAGGTCATGATCCGGCTCAAGGTGCGTCGACTCGCCAAACACTCGCCCTGACCCTTTTCAGACGCACTTTACTGATTCCTGCTTAAATCAGTAACGACGCGGTGAAGGGCGTGCCCCGGATGAAGGCAAGCGGCAACCCTTTGCGCCGGATCCGCTGCCATCCGACCGTCAAGCGCTGTTTCAACGCTGCCACCGAGAGCGCGCAGAAGTTCCCCACCACGTTTCGCTTGAGATCCGCCCAGATCAATTCCATCGGATTCAGTTCCGGCGCATAAGGTGGGAGATAGACCAGCGACAGGCGTTCGTGCAGGAGCACGAACGCCTGAACGGCTTTTGACCGGTGGATCATCGCCCGGTCCAGCACCACCACGACTTCACCGGCCACGTGGCGCAAGACATGCCCAAGAAAGTCGACGACCTGCGCTGACCGCACCGCGCCGCGGTGCGTGTGATGCAGAAACTGTCCTCCCGTGGTGATGGCGCCGATCACGGACAGGTGGTCCCAGCGAAGTTTGGTCGGGATGATAGGGGTCTGGCCGCAGCGCCCTCACGTGCGAACCTTCGTCGTCTTCAGGCTGAAGCCGCTCTCGTCCAGGAACACGAGCGTGGCCCCTTCACGGACTTTTTTTTCCCAGCGCGTCCCGGTGGACGCGCACCCAGCTGGCACTGTCATCTTCATTGCGCTCCACGGCCCGCACGGCGGGCCGCTGATACGAGAACCCCCAGCGTTTCAGTTTTCGCGACAGGTGCGCGCCATCGAGCCAGATGCCGTACGTCACACCGATGACGTGCCGAATGTTGGGTGTGCTCCACCCGCTGGTCTCGAAGCCGTGTGATCGGGCATCACCATCAAGCATCACGCCGATCTCGTCCTGCTGTGCGGCCGTGAGCTTCTCGCGCCCGGCCGGTGGCGCGGGACGCGCGCAGCGCGTCCTCGCCGTTCCGTCTGAGCCGGGCACGCCAGGCTCGGATGGTAGTTGCCGCGACCCCACACTGGTGCGCCCAGTCGCGGGTCGTGCGACTGGGGTCGTTCAGCACAGGTTGAGCGGCGAGGCGTCGTTCTTCCAATTGACGACGGGTGAGGCGGCTGGGTCACCAGAGAGGCACGGTCACACAGAGATGCTCCACACTTACGCAACGATCAGTAGAAGATGTCCGGTACAGAGATTGGGACCGATTTCAGCGCCCGGAAAACGTGGAAGCTGTACAAATTTCGGTGGCCGGTGGAATGCACTTTTTTAGCAGCTTCAAGTCGAGGGGTTTCTACCTGGAACGGACAGGCATCATAGATGCTGTCCGTCGACGACCGCTGTTCGGACTGGTGACCTTGGCCTGGATGTTCTGCCTGTGACTCGGGGCCGGCCTGGACCAGAGCCAACCGATCCCCGTCCTCGAACATGGTCGTCAGGCTGTGAGTCTGGCCCGGCATGGCGCTCAACTTCTCGTCGCTGCACCGCGCTGGAAACCCGAGCAATTCAGGATTTCTATTGAACTGCTGACGCACCCTTTTCCCTTCCATGAGCAGCTGGAAGTGAAGTTGTCACCTGCTGGGGCTGTCATCCGCTGAAGGGACGTCAACTGTACCGGAGGCAGTGCGAGACCTGACCGCTGGGGTGAAACGTCTATGAAACGCCTCGTTTGTAGTGTCGAACTCAGGGTAGACCCCAGGAGGAAGCCATGGTGAAGGACTGGATGCTGAGGTATGGAATCTGTCTGCTGGTGGCCTGCAATCCGGTCGCTTCCTCAACCCCATCACCATCGCCCGCCGGGCAAGTCAGCTGACTGGAAATGACCCCCCGCCGCCCTTCTGTTCCCCCGAAGAGGTCAAAGCTCACGACTGAGGAGGGTGAAATGTAGGTCTTGACGCTCAGAACTCAACAGCCTGGAGAAAAGCACAGTCGCTTGACCTCCAGGACCCCCGCACTCACGGAAGGATCTCAGCTCATGTTGGGCAACGAAAAACGAGCCCGGCGACGTACCCCTGAGGAGCCCGATCAATCGAGCGCCGAGGGCCATATTGGAGATCGCGCACCGCCTCCTGGAGGACGCCATGAACATGTACACCAGCACGTCAGATGCCCCTGTGTCAGCCCGCACCACGCAGGACGTCCTGAACGAACTCCTGGTCGGCCACGCCGCACATCTGTATGCGGTGGATGCCGTCCTGTGCGATATGACGCAGCCACAGCCGGTCCAGGGACGAGAGGCCATTCTGGCGTACCTCTCCGTTTTTTACGGGGGCGCGTTCCGCAACGTGAGTGTGAAACCCGTGACCATGATGGTGAACGGTTCAACGGCCATCCTCGAATTTTCATTTCTTGGTACGCATTCGGGGCCTCAGCTCGGCATGCCGGCCACAGGACGGGACGTGCACCTCCACCTGATTGCGGTGTACCGCATTGAGGAAGGCTTGATTCGAGAAACGCGGCTGTACTACGACTCTGCAGAGTTGCCCCGTCAGCTGAACCCTGATTCCTGAGACCAGAGTCACTCGTCTTCATTTCTGGAATGGGTTTATGACGGACACGGCGAAAGCCGCTGGTGTGCGTCGCATGGTGCCTGTCGGGTCAGCAGGGCTCCCCAAGTTCAACTGGTTGACGAACGCCAGGAGCTGGGAGACGGCGGCCATGATGGTCATGCCCTGAGCGTCAGGCATAACCGTGCAATTCAGCGAGGGCCAGAGCGTCCACCAGAGTTTCCTCCGTCTTTTGCGTCGCTGTCCGCTGCAACGCGGCTTCCAGCGGGTCAGGCAGGCGGGCGCACGCGGGATGCAGCAGGGAGAAAGTCTGCTGCACAGCCTCATTCAAACGGCCTGACTGAAAGAGAATCGCTGTCCAAGGCAAACGCAGCACCCAGGCAAAAGGATGAAGGCCGGGTGTTTCTCCCCAGACTGCCAGCCCCCTCAAACAATGCTGTTCGGCTTCATCCATGTTCCCCTGACGGCACGCCACCCAGGCCAGGTTTCCGTGCGCCATCTCTACATAGCTGCGGCTGCCCTGACCTGAGGCGAGCGTGAGCGCCTGTGTCGCGGTCCGCTGAACATCCCTGACGTGACCTGCGAGGCGCTGCGCTACAGCCAGGTAAGTGAGCGCCCGGACGGCCTTGGCCTTGTCTTCCGCCTGCTGAGCCTGCCGCACGCACGCCTCAGCCGTTCGGATGGCTTCGTCATACGTGCCGTGCCAGAGAAGTGCGAACGCCAGACCAAACAGGGTTTCCGCCTCCAGATGCGGGTCCCCGGCGCGCTGAGCAGCTTCGAGGGTCCGGTAGGCGTCCGCCAGGGTATTCTGGTCGACCCGGTACCGGTCCCGGCGGTGGGCGTAGAGCATCTGGGCCCGCCACAGTCGAGCTTCGAGGCCCGGATGTGGGTGAGCAGCAACTGCCGCGCGCGCCGCCTCCAGCTTCCGTCCCAGAGGTTCAATCTCACCGGCGTCGTAGTGAAGGTTCGTCTCTTCCAACAGCCGCTCGGCATGCTCGTGCCACCAGACCGCAGGACGGTCAGGGAAGAGCAGGCCAAGAACTTGCCTGGCCTCAGCCAGAGCTGCCCAAGCTTCTGCGGGTTGCCGCGCCTGTCGCTGGGCCTGGGCCGTCTTGCGCCATAATCTCGCGCGGTCCTCAGGCATGACGGCCAGGGGAAGACCTTCTCCATAGCAGAGTTCAGCGTTCCATTCCTCGCCCGCGACCACCAAGGCGTCTCCCAGCCCCTCCAGCAACGCGAGGCGCAGGTCCGGTCTGTCCCCATCAGTAAGCGCTTCCAGCGCCGTACGGTACAGGTGAATGGCGTCGCGGGTGGCGAACAGGCGTAAAGCCTCTCCCGCTGCGGCCAGACCATACTGCGCGGCGAGGCTGCCTTTCCCCGCGAGAAGCGCGTGGCGGGCGAGGACCGCGGGCGGAGCCGACTGCAGCACCACCAGCGCCTTCGCATGGATGTGGCGTCGGCGGGGTGCGGAGAGTGTGGTCGTCAGTCCCTGCAAAATGAGATCATGCGTAAAATCTCCGTCTCTCAGCATTCCCGCCTCTTCCGCTTCAGCGAGCGCCTCCTCGACGTTGACCTCCTCTAAACCCGTGAAGGCTGCGAGCGTCGGCACGTGCCTGGCGTCTCCCAACACGCTGCCTACCTCCAGGACCTTCCGTGCGCCGGGCGTCAGGCGGTTGGCACGCCGACGCACCAATTCGCTCACCGCCCCGGTGACCTTTATTTCGGCTGCTCGCTGCCCCCATTCCGGAAGTGTTCGCCAACCGTTGCTCCCGACGCGCAGCACACCCGCCTCAAAAAGCGCCCGGAGAGTTTCCAGGGTGAAGAAAGCATTCCCTCCAGCTCGGCGGTACAACCAGGCTGCCCATTCCGAAGCGGACTGCGCACCTCCTTCCCCGCCCAGATCACACAGCAGGGCATGAACGTCCGCTTCTGTAAAGGGCGTTAAGGTCAGCGTTTCGACCGCCGTGCTGGTCTTCAGTGTGCTCAGCGCTTCTTGAATCGCTTCCTTGACCTCATGTGGACGGTAAGTCACGAGCAACCTCACCCGGCGGCGGTGAACCAGGTGCACGAGAAGTTCCAGGGTGGCCGGATCCGCCCACTGCAGGTCCTCCACGAGGAGGGGAAACGCTTCTGGACTCCCGTTCCCGAGGTGCTCCAGGGCTCTGGTCAGTGCCTCGTGCAGCCGGGCTTTGCCTGTCACAGGATCTGGCGGAGGTGGAGGGCTGTCCAGCAACTCGGGAAGCAACCGCGCCAGGTCGTCCCGGTACGAGCCGAGGTCAGGCAGGTCCGAAAGGTGGGCGCGGAGAACCTCCGCAACCGGGTGATAGGGCAAGCCTTCCAGGCCTTCTCGGCAGGACACTTTCACGGCGTAAGGAGCGATCTCCGCTGCCAGGCGGCTCTTACCGACCCCGGGCTCTCCCGCCACAAGCACCAGCGAGGCACTTGATGCCCGCACCCGCGCGAGTTCCAGTTGTCTTCCAATGAGGCGAGGGGGGCGGCGAACAACCAGTGGAATCTGCTGCACCGGCGCCAGAAGGGGCGCTCCGTCCCCCTCCGCCTGGCGCAACGTGCCCTCCAGCGCCTGAGTTTCCGGCAGAGGCGTCAGCCCGGCCCGTTCCGCCTCAGCGGTAAAGCGCTGGAGGAGCACAAGGCCGTCACTGCGGCGCCCAGCCAAATAAGCAGCGCGCGCGGCGGCCTGAACGGCGGGTTCATCCAGGAGATCGACGTCAATCAATCGACTCAGCAACTCAGCTGCCTGATCTGGACGCCCTTCTTCCAGCACTTTCGCTCGCTGCATCACCGCTTCGCGCCAAGCCGCTTCCAGCGTGTGGCGCTCCAGGTCCAGCCAGTCCTCTAATTCAGCACTGAGCTTGACGCCCAAGTCGGATAGCAAGGGTTGCTTATACCACGTCAGGGCCTCAGCCCAATCGCCTTCCCTGAGGGCTGCTTGAAATCGCTGCAGGTCGCTGGGGATCAACCACCGTATACGGTTCTGCTCGACCTCGACACCACGACTCCACGACAATGCACGCGCCCGGTTGATGAGGACCCGCAGGTTGCGCCGCGCCGTACTCTCGTCTGTTTCCGGGTGAAAGAGCGACGCCAGCGTACTGCGCGATACCCATTCTCCTCGGCAGGCCAGGTAAAGCAGCAGCAGCGCTGGACGGGTGACGGGCAACTCCAACCGCCCGCCGCTGTCCAAGTCCAGGTGTGGCTGGTCCAGCAGGCGTAAGAAGGGCACGAATTCATTCTATTGATATCAGCGTAGACGTAGATTTAGGATGGTGAGGTTGATACCGCCGCAGACCCCTGATTTCCACCTTGTGTGAGTTCCCCAGGTGCGAGGGCAGCAAGGCTTCCCGAAGTTCATTGGGCGTAGTGCACCTGGCGCGGCAGGAAGGCGGCGTCCGTGTTTTCTCGTCACCCCACCCTGGACGCCATCTGCGGCAACCCGCAGACCCTGGACCCCAAAGTCCGGACCCTGCTGGAGAGGACGCCAAGAACTGACGTGGAACTGTACCTGCGCCTCACGTCGCTGGGCACGGACGCGATCCTGCTGCAGCGGGCGTAACCGGAGGGGCCCGTGACTGCGCCTGGCCCGTGTGCCGGAAGCGGCGTGGGGACCAGCCGCCGGCATCAGGCCCTGGAACCGGCAGCGACTGGCCTGGCGGGGCCACACCAGCATGATGGTCACGCGGATTTACTGCTGTTCGGGCTACTGACGACACTGAAGGCCGGTCCCGCCGCTCAGCCGATGGTGACGCACTGAATGGTTTTCTCGTACCATCAGTGAAGAAAACTGCATCCCAAAGGAGAGCGTCTGCACCCGCCGCGGCCCCGCCCACGATCCCTGACCCACCCTGAGGGCGCTGGCCCGCACCCACCTGGACGGCAACGTCTCTGCCCTGATCCACCTGCTCGGCGCGCCGGACCACGGCACCCTCCGCCAGGCCCGCATGGCGCGGCATCACGCGGCCAGCACGAGGCGGGCGGCGCAGCAGTGACCTTCCCAGCGGCACACCCTGCGCCGAGTCTCGAGGCGCGCTCGGCTGCCCAGTCCCCGAGACCAGCGGGCCGCCTCGCGCCCGTGGGTGAAGATCCGGCGTAGTGAGCGCAGCGTGGCTGCGGACCGACCAGGTGGCAGAGCTGTGTTCGCGCACCCGCTGCCCGCCCAGGACCCTGCGGTGCCCACAGCAGCCGGCTTCACCCCAAGGCGTCATTTCGGGGCAAAAAACCCAGCCATGAATCCGGTAGATGTCCACCCGGCACGCGGGGACAATACCTGCATGGCTGCGCCCCTTCACCGTGAGCTGATGCTCGACCGCATGCTCGCCGCCGACCGCGCCTATGACGGCCGTTTCATCACTGGTGTCCTCAGTACCGGCATCTACTGCCTCCCGTCCTGCCGGGCCCGGAAGCCCAAACCCGAGAACGTCGTCTTCCACTTCTCCCCCGTTCAGGCGCGCCATGCTGGCCTGAGACCCTGCCTGCGCTGTAAGCCCGACGACTTCTACGCGGGCGTTCACAGTGACGAAGCCCGCGTCGACGCCCTTGCCGCCCTGATGGCACGCTCGCCTGCGGCCGTGCGGAACGTGGCCGAGCTGGCCCGGGCAGCGGACGTCAGCCCCAGTAAGGTGCACGACCTGTTCCGCGTCCACCTGCACACCACGCCCGTGGAATGGCTCACCCGGCAGCGGGTCAGGCACGCACAGCACCTGCTCCTGACCACGTCCCCCTCGGTTGCCAAGATCGCCTTTGAAGTCGGCTTCGAGAGCCTCTCCGCTTTTGGCAAGCAGTTTCGCCGTATGAGCGCCCTGACGCCTCAGGCCTACCGGCGCCTCCCGCAGGCCGGGGCCATCCACCTGAACCTTCCACAGGGCTATCCCACGACCGCCATCCTGCGTGATCTGGGCCGGGATCCGTCGAGCCTCACCGAACGGGTCGAGGGCCAGGTCTACGCGGCGGCCTTGCGCCTCCCGTCTGGCCCCATTGCCGTGCAGGTGGAGTTTTCACCTGGCACCGCCCGCTGCACCCCGATCTTCCCAGCGAAGCCTTTAAGCCTGGACTGGGCGCAGTTGCACGGGACCCTCGTGAAGCGACTGGGTCTCCACACCGATCCCAGCCGCTTCGAGACGCACCTTGCTTCCACGCCCGACCTCGCCTCCCTGCTGGACGGCGGCCGTGGCCTCCGGATGCCATTGGTCGCCGATCATTTCGACGGCCTGCTCTGGTCGGTCGTGGGACAGCAGGTGAAGTTCAGCTTTGCCTGCACGCTTCGCCGGCGCATCACCGAACGCACTGGGGAGCCACTTCCTGGCGGACTGTTCGCGCCCCCAACCGCTGATGCCGTCGCTGCCTTGAACGAAGCCGACCTGGTGGGCATGGGCCTGACCCGCGCCCGGGCCGGGTACCTCCTAAATGCCGCCCGGCTGGTGGCGCAGGGCAGACTTTCTCTGCCCGCCCTGGCCGCCGGCACGGCGACCCGCGCTGAACGCTCCCTGCTTGCCCTGAGCGGGCTCGGCCCGTGGTCAGCGAATTACGTAATGATGCGTGTCTTCGGTTTCCAGGATTGTGTTCCGCTGGGTGATACGGCCCTGGCCACGGCCCTTCAGGAATTCTTCGGCCTGCACGCCCGGCCAGACCGGGATCAGACCACCACCCTGATGGCCCGCTTCTCGCCGCACCGCAGCCTCGCCACGTTCCACCTCTGGCGCTACGTCCAGACCCACCAGGAGACGTTTCATGACCATCACCCCTCTGTCGATCCCTGCGTCCCTGGCTCAACGCTTCCAGCAGCTGCATCAGGCTGAGCGCGGCTTCCTGCTGCCCAACGCCTGGGACAGCGCCAGCGCCCGACTCTTCCAGGCGGCCGGCTTTCCCGCGATCGGCACCACCAGTGCCGGGATCGCCTACGCCCGCGGCCGGCAGGACGGCCAGTCCCTGAGCCGGGAGGAAATGTGCCGGGAAGTGGCCGCCATCGTCAGCGCCGTGGGGCTGCCGGTCAATGCCGATATCGAGGCGGGATACGGGGATGCACCCGCCGACGTGGCCCGAAGCGTCACGGACTTTACCGCGGCAGGCGCAGTCGGCCTGAACCTGGAGGACGCGACGGGCTCGGCTCACCAGCCTCTCTACGCACTGGAGGATCAGCAGCGTCGTCTGGAGGCCGCCCGAACGGCCGCGGACGCCACAGGGGTGCCGGTGTACCTGAATGCCCGCACGGACACCTACATCTCTGGGTTCGGGGCGAGTGAGGCCGAGCGCCTCGCCGAGACGGTCAGGCGCGGCCGGGCGTACCTGAGTGCTGGCGCGGACAGTGTCTTTGTGCCGCTCGTGACGGACCCAGCGACGATCCGGCTGCTGGTCTCCGAACTGGGCGGGGCAGTGGCGGTGATGGCGTTTCCAGGCGCGCCGTCCGTGGGGACCCTGCTGGATGCGGGCGCCACGCGGGTCAGCCTGGGGCAGAGCGTCATGCTCGCCACGCTGGGCCTCACGGCCCGGATCGCCCGGGAACTTCAGGAGTCAGGCACGTCTGAGGCCATGCAGGGCAGCTTCTACGGGTTTGACGAGGCCGAGCACCTGTTCGGTTTGGTGTGATGAGCAAAAAGTCCATCCTCGGGCCGACCGGCGCTCAAGCGCGTATGCCAATGGGATAAGAATGATCTGCCGGACGACAAGCTGTGCCAGAGCACTTGTGGCAGGATCAGGCATACAGACCCTGTCAGCGCATCGCCCGTTGCTTGTTCTCGACCTGGACGACACCCTCTGGCACGGCATGGCTGAGCCCAGAGTGCCTGAAGGGGACCGTTTTCTCCTTCAGCCATCCCTCATGATGTTTCTCGAACGCGTGACCGAGCGCCATGACCTCGCGGTGGAGACCGCGGCCAGCGGAAACTGGATGACGGCGGGCCTTGATGTCACAGACCACGCTCTTTACAACTGAGCCAGAACGGAGGTCGAAATCACGACCACCTATGCGTTGTCAACCTCTCCGTAGACCCCAGCCGACCACCTCCGCATGTTTCGGGAGGCGGGCCTGAGCGTGCAGCACTGCTCGCACGCCGATCACGGCTCGCGTGCGTCTCAAAAAGCGCTCGCCTCCATCAAGACGGAGCACGTTGATTTCGACGTGTACCTGAACGCGACCGGCGGCGCCGTCGCGCCAGACATCGTGCAGACGGCAGAGGCGGTGCTGTCCAGGATCGTGGAACTTGATGCCGCGGCCAGGGCTGTGCAGACCGATCCGAGTTATGAAGACTTTCTGGCGTCCGTCGACGTCACGCGGGAGGAGATTGAGCTGCGCTACTACGCTGGCACCGTCAACACGGAGTGGGGCGCCTTTTTCGTGCGTGGCAAGCACGGTGAATTCATATTCGACACGCTGGGTTGACCCCAGCGGGAGCTTCCCTGCCTCTTTCTTCTACGAGGTCCGGAAGGTACCGTTCGGCCGGTCGCCACCAGGGATACAACACTTTCATCACGAGTTCCGCACCCGGGGCCGGCAGGATTTGCCGCTGTGCCGCGAAGAAAGTACTGACGCCCGATGGCAGCAGCCGTGACCTCAACCTTGGGGCTTTTTTGATGTTGAATCCGTACCTTGACGCATTCGAGCTGCCCCTTGGTTCCATAACTCCACGTTGTAGCCATGCCCGCTCAGTAGTCTGACGGCCTCAGGGACCCAGGAGTCCATGATGGCAACGGGGCGGTGGACACTCAGCCACCTTGAAATCATTACCCCGTCTCCGAAGAGCACATGAGCCTTCCAAAACCCGGTGAATTCGCAGAATCCATGCGTGCCGACCTGTTCCATTCCTGGAAGGCTGCCGGGAATCGGACAGGTCGATGCCGTCTTCGCGGGCGTTCTTAAAGACGGGTTTAAGGTTGCTGCGAGACCTTTTGAATGCCGGGCTGGGGCAGCAGTATGTCCCGCTGTTCCTGGGCACTCAGCTCGGAATGACGCGCCGTGACGGCGCGTTCATCGGTGGGAGGCCGGCCAGTCACCCGTTCAGTGCAGACACCAGCCCAGCGAAAAGGGAGACGCGGGCCCTGCACGTGAGCATATCTGTCAAGACCAGGGGCGTCGGGCCCGCGTGGAGGCCGGGCTTCTGTTCGCCACGGACTCCCCGGCGCGAACGAAAAGATCGCCGGATGTCACCCCCGGTGGAGGCCGGGGGCGGGGCGCACCAGCACCTGCACATTGCGGACTTTCGCCCCGCTGAACGCAGCCGCCGTCATGGCGGCGCCGTTCCCAGCACATCAGCGGCCGCACGGCCCACAACCTCCCGCTGCGGGATCGTCCCGAAGGCTCTGGAGTCCTCGCTGCCACGTGCGATGCGGTTGTCCCCCATCACGCAGTAATGCCCGGCTGGCACTGTCATTACCGGCGCATCGCCGAGCACGCCCTCTCTGGGGAGGCGTTCTTCAGGTCACTGCCCGTATCTCAACATCCCCTGTACCTGCCAGGAGGCGGAGGCGGTGGTCCAGCGGGAATACAGCGGCACGCCGTTTGCTGTGACCTCTCCCGCCTGAACGCCCACCCGGTCGCCCGGCAGGCCGATCAGCCGCTTGGGCAGAGAGGGCCGGTACGACCAGGCGCCGCCCAGGGTGACGCGGTTGAGCTCTGGAATCTACGCGGCCACGGCTTGAGAGGTTTGAAAATCAGAAAGCCGCCGCGCTTGAACTCACCCACGCCCGCCCATTGCAGCCACGTTCCGTACTTCGGTACCAAGACGCGCTCATGGTCGCGGGCCTCATGCTCACCTCGTCCGCGCCCATTAGGGGAGCGCCAAACGGAATGACGACAGGCGCCACCGGCAGGCTCAGGAAACTCTTTCCCGATGTCCTGGGGCCATGGGGGCGGAACGGGAAAGTGTTCGTTGCTGTGCAGGGTAAAAACCTGCGGGTGGTTCAGGCAACTGTTCTGAGGCCGGCATAATGCGCGGCATGCATCTGCCCCCTGCCGAACTCACTGCTGGCGCCGCATCCCGGCCCGGAATCGTGTCCGTTCATGCCGGGGCCGATGGAAGCGTGAACGTCTGGCGGCGCGACCCGCAGACAGCGGCACTGTTCATGGACACCACCCGGCAACGCGGTTGGGTGTACGCCCGGCATCTGAGCGACCTTCAACACCTGCGCGACCAGCTCAATGTGACTGCGGACCCTGCCCCGGCGCAGGCCCCCTATCACGCCCAGGATCTCGCTCCGGACGGCCGTATTGATGAGCGCGCCTACCGGTACCTCCTGAGCGGACCCAGCCCACGGCAGCTCGAGAACGAGATCCTGCGGGGCGCCATGATGTCCCGCAGCTTGAGTGTCCGGCCGTCGCTGGGTGATCTCAGCGGCTATGTCCGGCTCGGGTACGTGGAGCAGTACCTGATTTCCACCGGCCAGACCTACCACCAGAACCTGACGTTCGACGATCCGGTCCGGCTGCAGTTCGATCTGGAAACCACCTCGCTCAGCCCGGACGAGGGCCGCATCTTTCTGATTGCCGTGCGCGACAACCGCGGCCTGGAGACCCTCCTTGAGGCCCGGCAGGCGGCCCGGGAAGGGGAGATGATCGAGGCGTTCCTCCAGCTTGTCCAGGACCGGGATCCGGACGTGATCGAGAACCACTTCATTCACGGCTTCGACCTGCCGTTCATCACGGCCCGCGCCCGCAAACTCGGCATTCCCTTCCGGCTTGGACGTGCTGGGGACGGCCTACCCTGGACGGTGGACGACGGAAGCCGCACGCCCCTGTGGGCCTGCCCGGGCCGGGAGGTGCTGGATACGCTCGACGCCGTGCGCCGGCTCCACCTGCCGTCAAGTGGCCTTAAGGCGGTCGCGCGGCATTACGGGATTGCCCCGGAGGACCGGGTGTACCTCGAAGGGGCCGAGATCGTCAGCACCTACCGCGACCACCCGAAGCTGGTGCGGCAGTACGCGCTTCAGGACGTGCAGGAGGTGGACGCACTGGCGCGGATCGTGCTTGCGCCGAGCTTTGCCCTGGCGCGCCTGACGCCCCGGCCGTACCACCGGCTGACCCACGCAGGCCCGGCCAAGGGCGTGCTCGAACCTATGCTGATCCGCGCGTATTACGAGGCGGCCCGGCCGTTCCCTGCATCAGAGAAGGGACACCCTGAGCCGCACCGGGGCGGGCACGTGCAACTGCATGCTGAGGGCGTCCTGAACCACGTTGTGAAAGCGGACGTGGCGAGTATGTACCCCAGCATCATCCGTGCGGAGGGGATCGGGCCGCGGCAGGATGAACTGGGAATCTTCAACCGCATCGTGAGTGACCTGACCACCCAGCGGCTGGAACACAAACGGCAGGCCAGAAATGAGGCGCTGAGTGAAGCGGAGCGGCGCGAGCATCACGCCATGCAGGACGCGATGAAGCTGATCGTGAATGCGGCGTACGGCTACCTGGGAGCGGGCCGGCTCGCCCGGATGGGTGACCGCGGGGCTGCCGATCAGGTGACCGCCCGGGGGCGGGCGCTCCTGCAGCAGGTCACGGCGGCCCTGGAGGCCCGCGGCGTGCAGCTTATCGAGTCGGACACCGACGGGGTGTACTTCAGTACACGGGAGCCCATTGGGGAGCAGGCGGAACGCGGATTGATCGCAGCCGTTTCCGCCACGCTCCCGGACAGCATCACGCTGGAGTTTGACGGCCGCGCCCGGGCGATGCTCAGCCACCAGGTCAAGAATTACGTGCTGCTGCGGTATGACGGTACGCTCGACGTCAGCGGGGCGTCGTTCGAGTCCAGCCGGTCGGAGCGTTACGGCACGAGCTTCCTGCGCACGGCGCTGAACGCCTTGCTGCGCGGGGATGTGCCCGCAGTGCAGGCGGCGTTCCTGGAGGTGATGGGTCAGCTCTCCAGCCGGGCCTGCACCAATGCCGACGTCAGCACGCGCGTCCGGCTCGGGAAGACTCGTGAGGCTTACGCCCAGACGCGGGAGAAGCGCAAGGAAGCGCACCTGGAAGCGGCCTGGCAGACCGGGCTGCCCTTCAGGGTGGGCGACCGGCTTGATCTGTACGTGCGTGAGGGGCAGGGGCTCACGGTGATGACCGACCCTGACGGGCATGACTACGACGTGAAGCACTACCAGGCGGCCCTGGTGCAGAACTACGCCACGCGGCTGCGCAAGGCGCTGGATCCAGCGGACTGGGACCAGTTGTTTGGATGCCGTGGGCCGGGCCTGTTTGACCGGCCTGTGCAGGACATGCAGGTGGGCTGGAGGCCAGTGGCGGATCAGGAGCGTTCAGGGGCGCCGTAACCTCCGGGCGGCGCCTGCCTGGACCTCGTGTGGGGGAATTAAGCTGAAAACGTAATTCCTGAGCCCACTCGAAAGGAAGCTTCACATATGTGCGGACGCATTAAACTCACCCTCACCGACCTCATGCACCACACCCTGCGTAACACCTTCCAGATCGACGCTGCCTGGCCCGAACAGAGCGAAGTGCGCCCCACCGACCAGGCGGCCCTCCTCACCCGCACAGACACCTGAAGCCTCAGGAGCGGCCAGTGGAGCCTGATCGAACCTGAAGGCGGCCAGGAAGTACACCGCCTTCAACGCCCGCATCGGGACCGTCAAGCGCAGCACGTCCTTCAGGGAAGCGTTCGGGTCCGGTGGGCGCTGCGTGCTCCCCCTGAACGTCTTATTTAAGTGGCCGAACGGAAGCAAGGTCCGCATTGCCCGCCCCGACGACCGGCCCCTGCTGGCCGCGGGCCTCTGGAGCCAGCAGGACTCGCCGGACAGTCCTCTGGTCAGTTGCACGGTCATCACCCGGCCGCCGACAGACGACCTGAGGGACGTGCACAACCGGATGCCAGCCCTGCTGCTGACCAAAGACCGGACCGCCTGGCTGACCGCCGCACCCAGAGAAGCCAAAGCAGTGACGCTCGGCCGTTAGCAACCCGGGCTGCTCACGGTCACCCCCGCTTCCTGACACCCCTCCCCCACACTGGTGATCCGCCAGCCGTTCCTTGCGCCGACACACGAACGTCCCCCGGTTGAACAGCTCACCGGCCAGGGCGCCCCAGCACAGCCTGGCGTGTGCCAGAGGCCCCAGGCAATCGACGGGACGCTGGTCCCCACAAGACGATGAAGTGCAGGAGCAGATCCGGGAACACACCGAACAGCCGGCCCGCCTCAACCGGAATCACAGGCTCAGACCGGCCCGGCGCCAGGACCGCGTGTCTGGAACCAGATTCACCGGCACGTGTAAATTCTGGAGCAAGTCCTTGCGCCGCGCATGCAGGACATGAAACGCAGCCGGCGACTGTGTGCAGGGGCAGCTCAGCCCCCTGACCAGTCGCGTGACCCAGAGCAGAAACCGGCAAGGGTAGTATGCCCCTTCGGCCTGAGGGCAGTCCGTCCCCTGAGCGCCGCGATGCTGGGGTTCGCGGCAGTGTCTCGGGGTTCATGTTTCGCCGGCTGGTGTGGGCGGCGGCAGGGTGGACACACTGCGCAGCGACTCTGCAGAGAGGGCAGGAGGGGGAGGGCGTGCAGGGTCCACGAGTCCACAGCAGGTCAGTCACGATGAGAAGAGACGGGCCAGACGCCTGAGGGGTGAGAGGATGGCGGCGCAGAGCCGGAGGGCAGAGGCAGAGAAGACCAGCACCCGCCTCTCCTCAGCCCAGGCCTGGGCTCCCCGCTTAGGGCCGCCGCCCACGCCACCCGCAGCAGGACCAATTCTGTAAAGAGGCGACCGGTGGGTCGCCTCGGAAGGTGCGGGTGACTGGGCTCGAACCAGTCAGGGGCCTGCGTCCAGCCCGCTCGCGCGTCCGTTTTTGGGAAGGTGGACGCTTCCCTTCTGTGGAAGGAACTCAGCATCGCAGAAACACCGGAAAGGCGTGTGAGGCGTATTTTTTGCACTCTTTATGGAATGAGGGGGGGTGCAACGCGGGACAGCCCCTCGGTGGACCTGACGTGCATGCGGGACTCGAGGCCGGACATCGGCGGCATGCGGCGAGCAACAGGATCAACCTTGCAACCAGACCGGCCGCAGAACCAGACCAGCCACCCTCTCCCATGTAGGAAGAGCGAGTCAAGGGCGTTGCCGTGCATCGTCACCTTTTGAATGCCTGGCAGGGGATCATCCAGGTGCTGCCGGACAGCAGCTTGCCAAGATGTGGGGCCATGCTGCGTGGTGTGCACGGCGCGCGGAGCCGCGCAGTGGAACTCTGCCGAAGGACCGTTTTGAGCTGGTCTGCGTCGGTGATGAAAGGCAGTGAGGACAGCAGACCGTCAGCCTGCTGCCCTCGCCGTTACAGTCCTCCTGCCCCGTCGCCTGACCCACCTGTGTTCTGCATGGATGTGCGCTGACACTCCAGCTGGTCCTCCGTCCCCGGACGGCCCGGTGGGATGCCTCTTGGTACAGGCGCCCTCCATGGACCGTGGGCATTGTCAGATGCGGGCAGGCGTCACCGTGCGCGTTGCTCAGGCGTGTCCGGCGCTGTGAGGGCCGTCATCAGGGTCAGGGCATTCTCCACTGCGGCGCCCGCAGCCGTGTTGTCGAAGATGACCCAGGGAGATTCGGCCGCTGAAGTCTGACGCAGGTGCTGGGCGAGACCGGTGAGTGCTGCGTGCGGATAACTGGACGAGTACATCCGGGGTGAGCCGTGCCAGCGGTAATACACCGTCTGCCGCCATCCCCCTGGCGCTGCGGCGCCAGGAAACCGGGCTGGGTCCGCCGCCACCCGCCCGACCCGGTGGGTGATCAGGAGGGCCTGGGCGTCCGGACCGAACCACGAGGCGTGGCGGGGTTCGCAGGCCACGGGGACCGCCGTCCGGGCCCGCAGATCCTGGAAGAAGTTCGAGGCGAGGGCGTCGTCAAAGGCCAGGCTGGGAGGCAGCTGCACGAGCAGGCAGCCGAGCTTGTCACCCAGACCCCCGGCCTGCTCCAGGAAGGGGGCCATGAGGGCCTGCACTTCACGCAGCCGCGCCTCGTGCGTTATGGCTCTGGGCACCTTGACGCTGAACCGAAAGGTGTCCGGGACGCTGGCGGCCCACCGCTCGTAGGTGCTGCGCCGGTGCGGGCGGGAGAAGGACGAGTTGATCTCCACCGCCGGGAACCGGGTGGCGTAGCGCTGCAGCACGCTCGCACCCGGACCGAACTGCGTGGCCTGTTCACTGGAGAGGCCCCAGCCCGCGCAGCCGAGATGAACACCGACATCCGTCATGCCTGAGGGTGGCACGCCGCGGGCACACGGACAGCCACGGTTCTTTAAGATTCGGCGCCGCGCGCAGGGTCAGGAGGGACATTTCACTGCCCCGCGCAACGGCAGCATGGGGCCCTATGTCCGCCACGCCGCTCACCGTGAATGCCCGGGAAGCCCTGGACTTCCTGGCGCTCTACCATCAGGAAACCGGGCGTCCCGGCCTGAGGTCGCGGCAGGCGGACGTGGAACGCACGGGCACCCTGACCCTCAGCGCTGATGAGCTGACGTTCGGCGCACGCGTGGCGTGGCGCAACAGCACCCGGTGCGTGGGACGACTGCCGTGGGCGTCCCTGACGGTCCGGGACCTGCGGCACGTCACGGCGGCGCCCGACGTGTTTCAGGAACTTGTCCGGCACCTCCGCTCGAGCTTCGCGCGCGGCCGCATCCGGCCCACCATGAGTGTGTTCGGGCCAGGCGTCCACATTCACAACGATCAGCTGATCCGGTACGCCGGGTACCGCGCGCCCGACGGCACCGTCACCGGTGACCCGCAGAACGTGGCGCTGACCGAGCACCTCCGGCGGCTGGGCTGGGCGGGTGGCCCGGGCACGCCTTTTGACGTGCTGCCGCTGGCCATCGAGACGCACGGCGCGGTAACGCTGTTCGAACTGCCGCCGGACGCGGTTCATGAGGTCAGGCTCGTGCATCCGGAGTACCCCGCGTTCGCTGACCTGGGGCTGCGCTGGCACGCCCTGCCGGTGATCAGCGACATGACGCTGCACGTCGCAGGACAGCAGTTTGCCTGCGCGCCGTTCAACGGCTGGTACCTGGGCACGGAGATCGCGGCGCGCAACCTCGCTGATCAGGCGCGTTACAACCTGCTGCCGCTGGTCGCCCGGACCCTGTGCATCGGGACGCGCGACCGGCGCGCGCTGTGGCTGGACCGGGCGCTGCTGGAACTGAACGTTGCGGTGCTGCACTCCTTCGATGCAGCTGGGGTCCGGATGGCCGACCACCACGGCGCGGCGCGGCAGTTTCAGCAGTTCGAGACGTACGAACGCCGCGCCGGCCGGGCGGTCCGGGGCCGCTGGTCCTGGCTGATCCCGCCGATGTCACCGGCCACCACCCCCACCTGGCATCAGACTTACGACGAGACGGAAGTCACGCCCAATTTCACCCGGCAGACCCCGCGCTGGGGTGAAGTGCCCTCCGGGCGGTGCCCGGTGCACAGGTGACGCGCCCCACAACCTCTCCCCTCACCGGCCGCCGCGCCAGCGCCTGGCTGCTGAGCGCAAGTGCCAGTTCCTGTGGGTGAAAGACGGAAGCGCTCTGGCACACCTTGCGTTCCCCGGGGGACACTGTGACGCTTCTGCTCCCACGCGCCCAGCCCTGACCGCAGCTCCATGCCGTGCTTAACGAACCCCCACTGCGCGGCCTGGGAGAGTACAGAGCAGGTCCTCCCGCGCCAGGACCTTTCCCCTTGACCGGAGTCCACTGTGGGTCCGGGAACCGTCCGCCCGGTGGCCCCGGGCGCGGGCCGGCACCATCTAGACGATCATCCCCTGCCGTGCGTTGAGCGCCCTATTCATACCTGATGGGAGCCACACTTGAATCCTGAGGAATTCCGGACCGCCGGGCACGCCGTCATTGATTTCCTGGCGGACTATCACGCTTCGCTGGCCCAGCGCCCCGTGATGGCGCAGACCGCGCCGGGCGCGGTGCGCGCACAACTGCCGCCCACGCCGCCGACGCAACCGGAGGCGTTCGCTGGCGTGCTGGAGGATGTCCAGCAGGTGGTTCTTCCAGGGCTGTCGTTGTGGCAGCATCCCCGTTTCTTCGGCTACTTTCCCGCCAACGCTGACCTGAGCAGCGTGCTGGGCGATTTTCTCAGCACCGGACTGGGCGTGCTGGGGCTCTCGTGGCAGTCCAGTCCAGCCCTGACCGAAGTGGAAGAAGTGGTGACCGACTGGATGCGGCAACTGGTGGGGCTGCCGGACACCTTCCACGGGGTGATTCAGGACACGGCTTCAACCAGCACCCTGGTGGCGCTGCTGTGCGCCCGGGAGCGCACGACGCAGTACAGCGCGAGCCGCGCCGGACTGCAGGGCGAGGCGCGGCCGCTGGTCGTGTACAGCTCGGCGTACAGCCACAGCAGTGTGCAGAAGGCCGCGGTGCTCGCCGGGTTCGGCAACGACAACGTGCGGGCCATTCCCACCGATGACGCGTTCGCGCTGCGGCCCGACCTGCTGCAGGCTGCAATTCAGAGTGACCTTGAGGCCGGGCGGGTGCCCTGTGCCGTGGTTGTCTCGACGGGTACCACCACCAGCACCGCGCTTGATCCGGTGGCGGCGGTGGCTGACCTCGCCGAACGGTACGGCCTGTGGCTGCATGTGGATGCAGCGATGGCCGGCACGGCCATGCTGCTGCCGGAATGCCGCTGGATGTGGGCCGGCGTGGAGCGGGCAGATTCAGTGGTGCTCAATCCGCACAAATGGCTGGGGTCGGTGTTCGACAACAGCCTGTACTACGTGCGTGACGCGCAGCATCTCGTGCGGGTGATGAGCACGAACCCCAGCTACCTGCAGAGCGCCGCGGACGGTGAGGTGACGAACTACCGCGACTGGGGCATTCCCCTGGGCCGCCGTTTCAGGGCCCTGAAACTGTGGACGATGCTGCGCACGTCCGGGGTGGACGCGATTCAGGCGCGGCTGCGGCGTGACCTCGCCAACGCGCAGTGGCTGGCCGAGCAGATCCGGGCGGCGCCGGACTGGCAGGTGCTGGCGCCGGTGCCCCTGCAGACCCTGTGCGTGCGCTTCGCTCCGGCCGGCTGGGACGCCGACGCCCTTGACCGCCTGACGCAGGCGTGGTGTGCCCGCATCAACAGTTCCGGCGAGGCGTACCTCACCCCCGCCACGCTCGACGGGCGCTGGATGGTGCGAGTCAGCATCGGGGCCCTGACCACCGAGCGGGAGCATGTCGAGCAGCTCTGGGCCCTCATGCAGCAGTCTGCCACCGAGGTGGCCCGGGAAGAGACGGCATAACTCGCGCTGCCCGGTGCCCGCGGCTGCGTACGCTGTTCAGAAGGACCGGTGTTCAGACCCACACCCAACAAAACCTGCTGGGTGTGGGTCTGGTGACGTTGCGTTTCGATCCGCCTGTCAGTATGGTATGTTCAATCATAACTCCGGTTAGAGTCAAGGGAGACGCATGACGGACCTGCCAACAACCCATAAACTCCTCAAAGCCCTGCACGACCACGATCTGGATACCATTCTTCCCTACGTCCAGCACGTCCTCCCCGTGACGCCGCAGGTGGCGCGGGCCCACCTCAGCCGGTTCTTCACCCCGGACGACCCGGACCGCGTGGACCTCCGGCACCAGAGCCATGAGCTGCACAGTCACCTGCACAGCAGCGCCTACACCAACCTGAACGGGGCCGTCGCCAAACCCAACACCGCCCGTCTGCGCCTGAGTCTGCTCAGTAAGGCGTACACGCAGCTGATCGCACTGGGGGTCCTGAACGTTCACCCCATGCAGGGCCTCCCCCGCCCCATCAATGAACGTCGCCCCGCGCCGCTGATCACCCGGGAGGCCATTCAGTCCCTTCACAAAGCGGCGCGCAATCCCCTGCGCACGGCCCTGATCCTCATCGATGAGCACGCCCTGCGCACGCGTGAACTCACGACCCTCGCCTGGGGGCACCTGCACGTGCCGAGCGGCACCCTGACCAGAACGCACACCGCCACCCGCCTGAGCGACAAGGCTCTGGGTGCACTGCGCGAACTGTACTTCGAGGCGGGCGGACTTCTTGATGACGACTCTGACCTTCGCCCTGGGCCGGTGTTCCCGTGGCGCGCCGAGGCGGACCTGAGAGCGGACCTGTTCAAAGCCTGCCAGGACGCCCAGCTGTCGTACGTGACACCCGGAGAGCTGCGCCGCGCGTCGCTGCGCGATCGGCCGCATACGCCGGAAAGCGCAGGGTTCAGTCCTTTTGACGGAGACCGCCAGCTGCGTAAGGTTCGTGATCTCGCCGCGGAGGTGGCGGACGCAACCACTGCGAAGGCGTCCGAACCGCGCTGAGCGGCCGTCAGGCTGTCCGGAGCCAGGAAGTGCCGGGCTCAACCGCAGCGGAAGGGAATGGGCAGTGGCCCGCAGCAGCACACCCCCTGCACCCGGCCACCCCCGGTCACGCGACCAGCCAGGTGACTGTAGGCCTGACGGCAGGTGCCGAACCGGGCCACGATCGCCGCGCGGCCCCCGGCGAGGCCGTGTTCGGTGATGATGCGCGCCACCGCGGCGGAGCAGGACTCGCCGCCAAACAGCGCGGCGTGCGCGCAGCGGAATCCCTTCAAGGGCGACAGGTGACGCTGGTACGCACCGATGGTGGTCAGGGCGAGGACATTCAGGTCGGGCATACGTCACGGTAGTGACTGGCGGGCGCGCGCCCGTGCAGTTCCCATGAACCGGGGGCGATACAGCCCTCACGGAAGATTGGAGGCTCAGTTTCCAGAGCGACGCGGTCAGTGTTCCCGCTTGCACTGTGTCCCGCAGGGCACTCTGGTCAGGATGCTGACAGGATTCAGTATGACCCTGCAGGCTCCGCTCTCACGGCTGGCGTCGCCTGCTCCTCCGGGCGTCCAGGATTCGGGGCGCTCAGTCCAGTGGCCGCCACAGTGGGGTGACGCACACATGCCGCTGTCAGGCCATTTCATGACAACTTCGTGGCGTCGGCCAGTCGGGCAGGAATGGGCTGCGCCTCAGGCCAGGGCACTGAATCTCCTCGCACCGGCGCGGCCCCGGGCCAGATGTTGAGTGACGGCCCTGTCAGGGGCCGTCTCCTACGATAGAGGTAGGTTGTGCGCCTTCAGATTCCGTTGGCCGTCCTGCCAGCAGACATTTGAAAAGCGTGACAATACGGTGAATGTCTGTAGAATCAAAAGGGAGCGACTCGTTACCACATATCAAGGAGACCATCATCATGCGTAGCATCCTCACCTGCGCCGTCATCTCGAGCCTCCTCCTGATCAGCTGCTCCCGGACCACGCTGCCCCGGACGGATCGTCCAGCCACCCTGCTCACCGTGCCGGTCACGGCCACCACCACCGATCAGGACCTGCAGCAGTACGGCGGGACCGTGCAGCTGCGCACAGCGACATTCGCGGTGATTGGCAACCCCAGCCGTGCTGGCCTGGGGGCCCAGGCCAGCACCCTGGAAAGCAACCAGGACGCGATCAGCGTGCCGGAGGGAAGCACCTGGGGCAACGCCAAGGGCCTATGGGTGAACGGCGTGAGCACCTGGAGCAGCGCCAAAGGCCTGTGGGTGAACAGCGACGACGCCCTTCTTCCAGGTGCAGGCAATCTCTTCCGCGTCGAAAACGCTGGAAACTTCAGCGCCATTCATCTGGACGATCTGCTGAAAACCGGCCGCCTCGGCGCGGGCCAGGTGGTCGCGGTCATCGACACGGGATTCGACACGCAGCATCCTCTGCTGAGTGGCAATCTGACAGACGCGGGCACCTGGTACGACTTCGTGAACGACGACCGCGCGCCTGCCTTCAACGTGGTGAGCGGCTCCCCGAGTTACGGGCACGGCACCTTCGTGGCCGGCCTGGTCCGACAGACCGCCCCGAGGGCGCGCATCATGCCGCTGCAGGTCCTCAATGACGCCGGTGAGGGTGACATCGTGAACGCGGCGCGGGCCATCGTGTGGGCCGCTGACCACGGCGCGAACGTCATCAACCTGAGTTTCGGCACGGCGCAGAGCAGCCCGGCCCTGCGTGAGGCCATCCGCTACGCGCAGAGCAGACAGAGTCTCGTTGTGGCGGCCGCCGGCAACAGTGCCCAGGCCGTCATGGACCACCCGGCCGAGGGCCTGGACAGTGCCGCGGGCGGCATCAGCGTGGGCAGTCACGGCCCGGACCACGTGATCAGCGCCTTTTCCTCCTACAGCCCCCAGACCTACGCGTTCCTGCCCGGCGAGGCCCTGTTCTCCGCCTTCCCGAACAACCAGGCGGGGTACTGGAGCGGCACGTCCATGAGTGCGCCCATCATGGCCGGCATTCTCGCCGACCTGAATCAGAACGCCCTGACCGTGCAGTCGACCCTGAACGCCCTCAGCAGCACCCGGTACTCCATCAGCGCGCTGCAGGGCGCCGCTTACGCCGCCATCTCTGCGCAATCCGTCAGGCTGGACGTCATCGACCGCGCCCGCTGACGTATGACGGCCACTGACCTGGACAACATTGCCTCCGTTATCGAGGAGCTCAAGCACCACGGGCACAGCCGCGCCGAAGAACGGCTGGCCCGCATCACGCCGCGCACACCGGAGGTCCAGGGCCACTACGAGTACGCCCTGGGCCTCTTTCACCGGCTGCGCGCCGACCTGAACCGCGCGGCCGTTCACCTCACGCGCGCGTCCGAACTCTCCAAGGTGCACGGCCTGACCAGGCTGAGCGCCGACGCTGCGCTGCAGCTCGCCTACCTCCGGCTCGCGGCGCTCGACGGGGACGCGGCGCTGGCGCTGCTTCACGAGGCGCAGAGTGCCCTGCGGAGCATGCACGACACCGCCGGCGAGATTGCGGTGAAGTGCAACGTCCTGAACGTCCTGCTGGACCTGAATCATGTCTCGGACGCCACAGCGCTGATGCATGACCTGAAAGAGCAGATCGACGCGCTGCCCCGGGACGACCTCAATCCGAACGTTTACCTGAGCCTCCTGAACAGCCAGGGCCGCCTGTTCGAGAAGGCCGGGCTGGTGCAGGAGTCCACCCGCGCGTACGCGCAGGGCTATCACCTTGCGCTCAAGCAGCAGTCCACCGAGGCGCAGGAAATCTTCCTGCACAACCTCTGCGAGGCCCTCATCAAGCAGGGCCGCGCAGAAACTGCCCTGAAACGCATTGAGGGGTACCGCACCGGGCGCGACCTGCCGGCCAGCGACCTGCCGACCGGCCTGCTCACGCTGTACAGCTCGGCGCTCTCCAGAACAGGGCAGCACGCCCAGGCGGAGCAGGTGATCCGGCAGGCCATAGCCAGCGCGCAGCAGGACGGAGACCGCGAAACCGAGATTACCGCCCGTGGCGTCCTGGCCGAAATTCAGCTGGCGCAGGGCCGGCACGCCGACGCGCAGACCACAGCCGAACAAGCCCTGCGCAGCGTCCCCGACGATGACCACAGCGATCTGAAGACCACGCTGCTGTGGCTGTCCGCCACGGCGAGTGAAGCCATCGACCCGCAACAGTCCATCACGCACCTGAAAGCCCTGATCGAGATCAACCGGCAGGTGAACCGCGCGCTGATCGACCAGTACCTGCAGATTGCCCACACGGCCAGCCGCCTGGAGAACGCCGAGCAGCTCCTGACCCTGGAAAAACAGCTGCGGCTGGACGCCGAGGCGACCATCCAGCGTCAGGTGGACGCGCTGGAGAAAGGCCGGCTGTACGACCAGCTGACGGGGCTGCCCAACCGGGTGCTGCTGCACGCCCAGGTTGCGCAGCGCACCGCCCAGTCCGGCGAGTTTCTGCTTGTCACGCTGGACGTGAACCGCTTTCAGCTGGTGAACGACATGTACGGGCACGACGCGGCCGACGACATGCTGCGCGCCCTCGCCGACCGCCTGCGCGGCGCGCTGGCCCCCGGGGAGATGGTCGCCCGGGTGGGCGGCGACGAATTCGGTCTTCTGCTCTCCCACCCCCCCACCGGCGAGACCCTTACGGCGCACCTGCGCCGCGTGGTCAGCACGGTCAGTCAGCCGCTGCCCGTCGGCACGCAGGTGCTGCGCGTCTCCGCGTCGGTCGGCGCGGCCCGCTGGCCTGCGGACGCCACGAACCCCGAAGCGCTGCGCCGGGCGTCTGAACTGGCTCTGCTGGACGCCAAAGCGCAGGGGGAAAACCTGATGTTCTACGACGCCGGCGCGCACGCCCACGCCGGCCTGGAGGGCGCGCTCGCGCACGCCCTGGACCGCGGTGAGTACGAACTGCACTACCAGCCGCTCGTGGACACCCAGGCGCGGCGCATCCTCAGCGCGGAGGCGCTGCTGCGCTGGAATTCCCCCGAACGTGGCCTGCAGTCCCCCGGGACGTTCATGCCGATCCTGGAACGCGGGGATCACATCGTGGAAGTCGGCGCGTGGGCGCTGCGCGAGGCGTGCCGCGCCGCGCAGCAGTGGGGGGGCGTGCGGGTCGCGGTGAACCTCAGCGCCCGACAGTTCGCCAGCCCCGACCTGCTGGGGCAGGTCCGCGCCGCGCTGCGCGACACCGGCCTGCCCCCAGCGCTGCTGGAGCTGGAAATCACCGAGAGTCTCATGATGCAGAACCCGGACCGGGCCGCGCGCATCCTCGAAGCGCTGCGGGCCGACGGCGTGCGCGTGATGCTGGACGATTTCGGTACCGGATACAGCAGCCTCGCGTACCTCGCCCGTTTCCCCCTGAGCGGCCTGAAGATCGACCGGAGTTTCATTCATGACCTTGCGCAGGACCCACGCGGCCACAGCGCCGCTATTGTGCGCGCCATGGTGGGCCTGAGCCGCGACATGGGCCTGGAACTCGTGGCTGAAGGCGTCGAGACCCTGCAGCACCTGCAGCTGCTACAACGGGAGGGGATTCACGTCATGCAGGGCTACTACTTCGCGCGCCCCACCCGCGACTGGCGCCCCGCGCACCTGCCCGCCCCCCCCGACCTCCAGTAACGCCCCAGGCCGCTTCCTCCCCATCCCGGCGCAGCGCGCCCTTCAGGGAAAGCGCCGGGCGTCTGGTACGATGCGAAGTGACCTCCGTCCCGGCCTTCCGTTCCCGCAGGTCCCGCCAGGTCAACGGCGTTTCACCGGCCGCTCTGAGACGCCCCACGTTCCGCCGCCTCCCCGCGCGGCCCGCCTGCGCGCGTTCACAGGTGCCTGCCATGACCTACTCCCGGGAGCGCCACCTTCCCCTGACCCTTCACGTGCTCGGCCGCCCGTACCTCAGCCGGGCGGGACGGCCGGTTCCGAT
The DNA here is from genome assembly GCF_020229735.1 of Deinococcus taeanensis. Classification (NCBI taxonomy): domain Bacteria; kingdom Thermotogati; phylum Deinococcota; class Deinococci; order Deinococcales; family Deinococcaceae; genus Deinococcus; species Deinococcus taeanensis. Next base: position 176,920 of record NZ_CP083458.1, read on the forward strand.
GCCCGCCAAAGGCGCGGCGCTGCTCACCTACCTGACGCTTGAACACCGCCCGTTCCACCGCGAGCACCTGGCGGGACTGCTGTGGACGTCCAGTGACGCGCTGAGGAACCTGCGCGTGGAACTCAACCGGCTGCGGCACATTGACCCGGACCTGCTGCCCCCCCGGCGCGCCATGCTGGAAGTGACGTTGCCCACCGACCTGGACGCCTGGCGGCAGCAGGCGGCCACGCTGACCGACGCGGAGGTGGGCGACTGGCTGTCGGTGGGCACGGCGCTGCCCCTGAGTGGCCTGGAAGACCTGGGCTCCAGCGACCTGCGCGCCTGGGTGGACGCGCAACGCTGGCGGCTCCTGCAGGTCGTCGAGGAGCAGCTGGGTGCCACGTACGCGCGCTTCGAGCGCGAAGGCCGGCGCGCCGCCGCGGCGCTGATCGAAGCGCGCGCCGGGCCGCTGGGCCTGAATCTGCAGCGCCAGCCCGCCCTGCAGGCCGAGGTGCACTTTGGCACCCCGGACCTGCAGCGTCCGCTGCGCCGGGCGTTGCAGGCAGCGCAGCGGACGCCGCAACTCGTGCTGCTGACCGGACGGAGCGCCGCGGGACGGCAGGCGCTGGTGACGCAGGTGACGCACGGCAGCGCGTGGCAGACCCTGCACGTGCAGTTCAGCCCCGACCCGGACCTCCTGCACGCAGCGCTGCTGCATCAGCTGCTGCCGCTGCTGCCTCCCACCGAACAGGCGGAAGCGCGCATCCTGCTCACCCGGCCGGACACCGGAGCGCGCAGCGTCATCCGCCTGTGGACCGTCGCCGCCGCGACCGGCCGGCCCCTGCTGGTGTTCTTCAACGACGTGACGGACGCCGCGCCCCTGGCCCCCCACCTGCAATTCGCCCTGAACCTCCCGGTGGACCTGACGCTGGTCGTGAGTCCCGCCGACCGCGCCTCCGCGCGCGCACTGCGAGGTGCGCTGACCACGCTGGACGGCTCACGGCTGCACCTCGTGGACCTGCCGCCCCTGGGCGCCACGGAGATCATGGCGGCCCTGCAGCCCCGGCAGACCACGTGGAGTGACGAGCGCCGCTACGCGTTCGCCACCCGCGTCGCGCAGGACGCGGACGGGTGGGAGCCGCTGGCACGCGCCCTGATTGACCGGGACGCCGACCCGACCGCTCCGCCCGGGCTGCCCGACGAGGTACGGCAGGCACTCCTGGCGGAAGTGGGGCACCTGAGCGGCCCACTTCAGACGGCGCTCGCGCGGCTGGCGCTGCTGCACGGACCGGTCACGCCCGCCCTGGCCGACGCGCTGCTAGGCGACGACGCACCCAGCGTGCTGGGCCAGGCAGAGCAGCTGGGCCTGCTCGTGCCGTGCGAGGCCGAGGAAACCATGCAGCTGCCCGCCCTGACGTACCGGCCGTCGGACCGCAGCGACACCCTCTGCTTCGTGAGTGAACTGCTGCGCGCCGCACTGGCCGGAAGCCTGGAACGCACGGAACGGGCCGGGCTGCGCGCGCAGCTGGCCCGGGCAGTCCTGAGCAGTGATCCCAGCGCGGCGCTTCACTACGCGCGTGACACGGGCGAGGCCACCCTGATCCGCGAAGCCCAGGACCGCCTGGCGCCACCGTGCGTTCACACCACGGCCGGCCGGCCCGCCCGGCTCCTGGAGGCGGCCCCGCCTGTTCCGGCCGGAGACCGGCGGGAACGGCGAACCGGCGCAGGCTACCGGGTGGTGCTTGAAGGCGGCACGCTTCAGGTTCTGCGGCGCGGTCTGTACGGCCCCCCCTCACGCCTGCGCCTGCCGTGGGACGGCGCAGTGCGGGCAGGCCCCTGGGTAATGCACCTGCGCCTGGACACCCTGCGGGCCGGACCGGACATGGGCAGCGGCCCCGGGTGGACCGGCGCCGAAGTGCGCCTCGGCGACCGTGCGGCGCTGCGGCTGGGCACCACACCGGACTGCGCGGACCCGCCCGGACCGGAGCGGGCAGTGTACGTGCACGTGCCGCTGGGCCGCTGGGTCGCCGTGCGCGGAGACAGCCCGGGCGGAGCCGCCGAACTGCAGGTTCAGGCCATGGACATTGCCCTGACTGTGGCCCACTGGGAGGTGGGTGGGGAGACCCTGCTGCCGCTGGGGTCCTCCCCGGCAGGATAACCAAGTGGCGGCGGGCCGCGCCCCATGCCACCACGGCCCCGCCTGTCTCCGCAGCTCAGCCTGACCAGCGCCCCGGCAGGGCGCTGGCGACAGGTGAACAGGCTGGGCGTGAGTAGCAGCTGCCCTGCTCACGCAATGGGCAGCAAGTCCGCAGGGAGTCCATCCCGATGCCTGGCATGCGCCCCGGTTTCCGGGCGGCAGGACCTGGCGGAACGTGTTCCGTACCGTCTGAAGCGCCTGTGCGGCAGTGACTGGAGGAGCGGAGGTGGGCTTGAACCGGGCAGCATGCCGCTGGTCGTTGCTGCGAAGAACGCAAAGGTGGGCAGAAGGCACGCCCGGCTTCTGTCACCGGCTCCCGGGGCGTCAGGGGTCACAGCGGTCTGTGCCCCGCCCACGCCGCCGGGCGGCACCGTGGGCGCGTGTTGACAGGCGTCCAGGCAGCGCGTACGCTGCGGCCACCCTGATTGTTTCGTCGTCGAAGGATTCCTGGAGGTGCGCCATGTCCCGCCTGACCGTCCCGCAACTGAACGCACTGCCGGAGGACGCTTTTATTGAGCAGTTCGCCGGAGTGCTTGAACATTCACCCCACTACGCTGCGCAGGTCGCCCGGAACCGTCCCTACCAGGACGCCGAAGCGATCGCCACGGCATTCGCTGCCGCGGCCCGCAGCGGCACGCCTGACGAGCAGCGCGCCCTGATCCGCGCGCACCCCGACCTCGCCGGAAAGGCCGCGCTTGCAGGTGACCTGACCGCGGAAAGTGCGAGCGAACAGGCCAGCGCCGGACTGAACCGCCTGACCCCGGAGGAGTACGCCGAGTTTCATGCCCTGAACGCCGCGTACCACGAGCGGTTCGGCCTGCCGTACGTGGTGTGCGTGCGGGAGAACACCAGGCAGAGCATCTTCGAAGGAGCCCGGCGCCGCCTGAATCACACGCCGGAACAGGAAGTGAACGCCGCGCTGCACGAGATCGGCCGGATCGCCCGGCTGCGCGTCCTTGACCTGATCGTTCCCCAGGAGACCCCATGACGGTGCGCGTAAAACTCGGTGAGAACAACTACGGCAAGGCTGACGTCCGCCTCTTCAAGGTGTTCCGGGCCCAGCCCCGTCATGACATCTGCGACGTGCAGGTCCGGGTTGCCATGACCGGCGACTTCGGCGCGGCGCACACCGAGGGGGACAACACCGGCCTCGTGGCGACCGACACCGTCCGCAACACCATCTACGCCCTGGCGCGCGACGGCCTGACCGGCAGTGTGGAAGCTTTCGGCAGGCACCTCATCCGGCACTTCGTGACGAACGGCCCCCGCGTGACCGGCGCGCGCGCAGAATTCGTGCAACACACCTGGGCGCGGATGCACAGCCGCGGAGAGGCGCACGATCACGCCTTCGTGCGCCAGATGCCCAAGCACACAGCCACCGTGCAGGGCGACGGCGAAACCTTCACGGTGGAGAGCGGGCTGGATGAACTGTACATCCTGAAAACCACGCAGAGCGGCTGGGCCGGCTTTCACCGTGACCAGTTCACCACGCTGCCGGACACCACCGACCGGATTCTGGCAACCGTGGTCACGGCCCGCTGGACGTACCGCGTGGATGACTGCGACTACGACGACGTGTGGGGGCGCGTGTACCAGACGCTGCTGGACGTGTTTCCCGATCACTACTCGCCGAGCATGCAGAACACCCTGTACCGGCTGGGTGAAGCGGTCCTCGGCCGCTGCGACGAGATCGAGCGGATCTTCTTCTCCTTTCCGAACCGGCATCACATTCCCTATCCCCTGGACCGCTTCGGGCTGGACAACCCCGGCACGATCTTCCATGCGGACGCCGAACCCTACGGCGTGATTGAAGGGTGGGTGGAGCGCGCGTGACCGCCCCGGCGCACGGAGCGGGGCTCAGCACCCACGTGCTCGACACGGCCCGCGGACGGCCCGCCGCCGGAATTCCGGTGCAGTTGCGGGACTCGCAGACCGGGACGGTGCTGCGCGAATCGGTCACGAATGCAGACGGCCGCACCGACGAGCCGCTGATTCCGCGGGGGGACCTGCGGGCCGGGACGTACGAACTGACCTTTCACGTCGCCCCGTACTTCGCCGGGCTGAGCAGCGACCCGCCGTTTCTCGACGTGATCACGCTGCGCTTCACGGTCGCCGACGCGGCGGCGCACTACCACGTGCCGCTGCTCGTGAGTCCCTGGTCGTACAGCACCTACCGGGGCAGCTGAGGCCGCATGCCCGGTACGCGCGCGTTCCTCGCCCGGATCGAGTCGGACTGGGCGCAGGTGCGGCCCGACCTGAACGCAGCGCCCATGCTGAGCGTGCTGCGCCTGACCCGTCTCGGCGCGGCGCTGCAGTCTCATGTGGATGACCTGCTGCGCCGCGAGAACCTGAATGCTGCCGGCTGGGACCTGCTCCTGACCCTGTACCGCAGCGCGCCCGCCGAAGGCCTCAGCCCAGGGCAGCTGAGCGTCCTGAGTGCCGTGAGCGGTCCCTCGACCACCAACCGGATCCTGCGCCTGCAGCGGCGCGGCCTGATCACCCGGGCGGTGGATTCCCGTGACCGCCGCGCCGCGCGGGTGCAGCTCACCCCGGCCGGCCGGACCCTGGTCGACCGGCTGCTGCCTGAATTCCTGGCCTGCGAACAGGAACTCCTGAAGGCCCTGCCTGCCGGGCAGCTGACGCACCTGGACGCCCTGGTCGACCGGCTGCTGGCGACCCTGGAGCCGGACGGGTAAACCAGCGGGCGGCCCTTGCTCGCTGCGGGTTCCCGGTCAGAGAGGCCCGATGGGGGTAACGCGCCGGGCGGGCTGGCGCGGTTCAGGAGCCACAGGTCACCGCGCACGGGCGCGTCAACGGGAAACGGTGAGGTGACCGCGAGCACCGGAAGGGTTCCCGTGCCCGTCGGACAGAGTGGGTCGTCAAATTTGGTCTGTCAGGTTGACTTTCATCCGCCTAGACTGACCCTGAATGGCTGTGCCAGACCTCCCCCTCAGGCCGACCTGGTCTGCGCTGACTCACCAGAAGGTGCCCTCCATGGCCGAGTCCGGGGCCGTCATCGTCTGTCCCGCGCGGAGGACGAAACTGATCGCTCTGGACCGCATGACAGGCCAGGAATACTGGCGGGCCAACATCCAGAATCCCTGGGGCACCCTCGCTCTTTCGGCCACTCATGTTTACTTCCTCAATCAACACGCCCGCCTTGATGCCTTTGATCTGCACCGTGGCGCACGCCTGTGGTCGACCGAATTGCCTGGCCCCTCTGGCTGGCTGCACGCCGACGAGCGTTCGGTGGTGGTCGGCGGCTGGCGCAATTACACGCCACTCACCTGCCTGGAGGCGGCCACAGGCGAGGTGCGCTGGACCGTGCACCTCGGCTCGGCACAGGTCCTGCGAACCGCGATCTACGCACCCCTTCAGGCGGTTGCCATGCACCAGGGCATGGAGGGGCAAATCAGGTGGCTCTCGCTTCATGATGGGCATGAACGCCTCACCCTGTCCTTGAAGGAACTCCAGCCTGACTCCTGCGACGTCATTCCCAGGGGGGTCTTTGGGCAGGAGCCGCGGGGGTTGCTGGTGCGTTCGGGGTCAGGCAATTTTTATCGTCTGACCGGGGATCGAGCTGTGGTTGAACATCACCAGACTGGTCAGAACCTGCTGTCACGCCCGCTCGACGAACGCGATGGGCAGGTGTTCTTTCTCAATCGCCGGAACGAGTTCTGCGTCTATGACCTGGTCGAGCAGCACACGCTGGTGATGGAGCGGGTTGACCACCTGGGGGTTGCCCCGTTGCCGGCGCGGCGGCTACTGGACGGGTCGTATGTGTTGGGAACGTCGTCAGGAACGCTCTGGCACTTCAATGCGGCCGGCAAGCGCATCAGCCGGCGCCGGGTCTGCACAGGGGTCACCACGGAGCTGTTCACCGATGGCCGGACCATCGCCTTTAGAGCATTTGACAGAATAGAAGCATGAACTCAGCTGGGGTCCGAGGTTACGCCATCGAGTTGCGCACGCGCATTGTGGCGCTGGTCGAGGGAGGCGCTTCCCCCGACGAAGCCGCACGACATTTCTCCGTGCATGTGTCCACTGTCAAGCGGTATCTGGCACGGCACCGGGCAGGGACCCTGCACGTGGTTGCGCGACCAACGGGGCCTCACCGTACGGTGACGGCTGATCACGAAATGCAGCTGCTGGCCCAGCTCGAAACCCACCGTGACGCGACCTTACAGGAGCACGCCGACATGTTGGAAGCCAGTACCGGGGTACGAGTGAGTTACAAAACGGTAGACCGGGTCTTCCAACGTCATCACATCACCCATAAAAAAAACGATGGTCGCCAGAGAACGCAGTGAGGAACGCCGGAGGGCGTTCCTGAAAGATCTCCGGCCCCTTCTGGAACGCCCTGATCACCTGGTGTTGGTCGACGAGCGTGGCGTCAACACGGCCATGACGCGCGGGTATGCCCGCGCGTCACGTCAGGAGCGGGCAGTGGGCGTGGTCCCACGCAATCATGGCCGGAACTACACCCTGATGTGCGCCTTGAGTCTGGCTGGGCCACTGGCCCCCTTTGTTCTTGACGGTGCAGTGACGGGCGAGTGCTTCAAGTTCTATGTGGCTCAGGAATTGTGCCCACTGTTGCGTGCCGGGCAGGTGGTCATCATGGACAATCGCTCTTCACATCATCGAGCGTCCATTCGGACGCTCGTCGAGGAGGTCGGGTGCCACCTCTTGTATTTGCCGCCCTACAGCCCCGATTTCAACCCGATTGAGTGGTTGTTCTCGCAGCTCAAGGCTCGGCTGCGGGGGGAGGCCCGTTGTACGGTGAAGAGCCTGATGCAAGGGATTGCGGACGCACTGAAGACCGTGTCTGGGCCCGATATCCACGGGTGGTTCTTGGCAGCCTTCAAAAAACATCTCTTATGACAAATGCTCTAGTACGGCAAGTGGGACCGTGCTTGGCTTTCAGGTGTGAGGGGGTCACGCCGGAATTCCCGCCCGTGTAGGTGTCTTGTCGCCTGACAGACCATTCCTGACACGCCACGAGCGCTCCTTTGCCCGCGATCACATGGGTGACCGCGTGACAAGGGCAGCGTCACTCGTACGCAGGCGCATCAGGAAGGCCGGGCCGCTTTCTCTGATCCCCGCTGTCGTTGACCCTGCACGTCAGAACGGCGGGGTGAGGCGAGGCTGCCACTACCTCCGGGCCGGTCCTTGGGCCGCGCTGTTCGTCTGGCGTCCCGGCCCGTCCGACCTTGAGGCGGAGGGGGCGTGCGTTTCCGCGCAGGTCAGAGAAAGGCCAGGTTCCCCACGCAGCAGGGCCAGAGCGACCGGAGCGTCACAGGGCCGCAGCCCCCTGAACAGCGTGGTGACGCGTTACGTTATTAGCCCGGCCGCCTGTCCGGACCGCGGTCGTCGAGCACCTGACCCGCTCTCAGCGGGCGGTGTCGCCGGAGACGTCCACGTCGTCCCAGTCCAGGGCCACGTCTTCCAGGGCCACGATCGGCACCGCTGCGATGAGGTCCTGCAGCTGCGCCACCTGCGCGGCGACCCGGCTGTCGAGTCTTTCGGGCGCGGCGGGCGCCGCGTTGCGGAACCACAGCCGCGGACGGCTGTTGCGCGCCTGCGCGGGCCGTTCGTCCAGCGCGGCGGCAATGGCGCGGGTCTGGGTGGCGATCTGCTCGTCCAGCGGCGTGGACAGCAGTTCGCTGACCTGGCGCGAGTTGAGCAGGCCGCTGAGGGTGGCCGGGTCGGCGCCCAGGTCGGCGACGCAGCGCGTCTCGAGGTGCTGCAGGTGAGCGAGGTTCGACTGGAGGCCCACCGTATCGCCGGGCCGGCGGATCCGGTCTCCCTGCACCGCGAGCAGTTCGACGTGATCGGCGCGTCCGGCGACGGCCACGAGGCGCAGCCATGGACCGCGCGCGCGCTGGGTGTGGAGTACCGTGATCACCTGCGCGGTCCGGTAGACGGCGTCCTCACTGGCGAGCAGTGCGTCACGGATGGTCATGCGCTCACCCTAGTGACCTGGGCAGCACAATTCTCTTTCATGGTGAAGATCACGTGAACCAGCATAAACGCCTGTGGGGTCAGGTGCGCAGCTGTTCGCCCAGCCACGCTCCTGCGTCGTCTACGAGCTGCGCGGCGGGCGGCGAGAACGCGGTCATGTTCGCGAACCCGTGAATCATGCCGGGGCCCGGGCGGTGATCGGCGCGCACCCCGGCGGTTGACAGCGCCTGCGCGAACGCGGCGCCTTCATCGCGCAGGGGATCGAATTCAGCGGTGAGCACCAGGGCGGGCGGCAGGCCGCGCAGGTCGGCGTGCAGCGGGCTCACGTGCGGGTGGGCGGCGTGCGCGGCGTCCGCGAGGTACAGGCGGCCCATTTCGGCCATGCGCTCGCGCGTCAGGAAGTACCCGTCGCCGTTCGAGACCCGGCTTTCATGCACGTGTGGGGTCACCGCGTCGACCGGCGGGTAGATCAGCAGCTGCGCGCGGAGGGCGGGGCCGCCCTCGTCCCGGGCGCGCAGCGCGCAGGCAATCGCGAGGCTCGCGCCGGCGCTGTCCCCGGCCACTGCCAGGCGCCGGGCGTCCACCTGCAGTTCGGCGGCGTGCGCCGCGGCCCAGCGCAGCGACGCGAAGGCGTCGTTCACGCCGGCCGGGAACGGATGTTCCGGCGCGAGGCGGTACGCCACGCTCAGGACGGCGCCGCCGGACGCGGCGCACAGTTCGCGGCACAGGGCGTCGTGCGTGTCGATGGAGTAGGCGATGAAGCCGCCGCCGTGGAAGAACACCGTCAGGGGCGGCGTGCCCGGCGTGTCGGGCCGGTACAGGCGGGCGGGCAGGGGGCCGTCACTGCCGTCCACGGTGAGGTCGCGCACGGCGGCGACGGGCACGGGGCGCGTGGGGGCGCGCCGGGCGTTCGCCTCGACCATGGCGCGCATCTGGGTCAGGTCGGTGGGTTGCGGCGCGGCGGCAAGTTGCAGCAGCAGCTCCCGCAGGTGAGGATCAACGGGCATCGGGTCTCCTTGAGAGGGGTCAGCGCCAGGAGCGCAGCTGGGGCGGCAGGTGGTGAATTTCGTTGAAGCTGTCCAGGCTCACGCGGCCGGCGCCGAAGGTCAGGCGGGTCACGGACGCGTTGCGCACCCGCCAGTTCAGGCGCAGTGCGGCGGCGTCCGGGGCGTCCAGGGCGAGCGCGACGCCCAGTCCGATCACGCCGCCACTCGTGAAGACCAGGGTGGTTGATCCGGACGGGCCGCGCAGCAGTTCGGTGAGGGCGGCGCTGACCCGCGCGCGGAACGCTGCCCAGCCTTCCACGGCGTCGTGGGTGAGGGTCCCGGCCTGCCAGTGGTCGGCGAGGTGTTCCAGGACCCGCTGAAAGGCGCGGTTGCGTTCTGGCCCGCCCGGCTGCGCGCGGAACTCGCGGAGCCGGGGGGCAAAGGCCGGGTCCCGGGCGGCCAGCAGGGGCGCCAGGGTGTGGACGAGGCCGTCGCCGTCGTACTCGGCCAGCCGGGCGTCGAGGCTGGGTTCGGGCCAGCTGGCCTGCGCGGCCAGGGCCGCGGTTCGCCGCTGCCGCACGAGCGGGCCGTGCAGAACGTGCGTGGGCGTCACGCCGTCGGCGGCCAGGGCCTCTCCTACCGCGCGCGCCTGCGCCTCGCCGAGCGGGGAGAGGCGGTCGGTGTCGGCTTCAAAGGGCGTGGCCTGACCGTGGCGGATGAGCAGCAGTTCACTCACGCGCCGGTCCCGGCGTCGTGCGCGGTGATGCGCCGCCACGCTTCCTGCATCAGCCACGTGGCCTGACCGGCCAGCGGCGCGAAGCGCGGGTCGCTCGTCTGTCCGGCGCGGTAGCGGGCGAAGATCTGCAGGACGATCACGGCAAGCTTGAAGTGACCGAGCACCTCGTACCAGGGCAGATGCGCAGCGACGCTGACGCCCCGGCGCTGCTCGTAGCGCGCAACGAGGTCGTCCCGGCTCAGGAAGCCCGGCGCGGCGGCGCCCACGCGGTTGGGCGCGCCGCCCGGCAGTTCTGGCATGGTCCAGTACGTCAGGGTCAGGCCCAGGTCCACCAGGGGATCACCGACGGTGGTCATCTCCCAGTCGAGCAGCGCCACCACGCGGCCCGGGTCGTGCGGGTCGAACATCAGGTTGTCCAGCTTGAAATCGTTGTGGACCAGCGTGTGGGCCGTTTCCGGCGGCGTATGCGTTTCCAGCCACGCGATGACGAGGTCGTCACGCAGCTCGGCGGGCGGCGGCAGGTCCCCGGTGCCGGCCAGGGCCTCGCGCGCGCGGCGCCAGCGGCCGGCCCAGCCGTCCACCTGACGGCGGTTGAAGCCCTCCGGTTTGCCGAGGGCGCGCAGGCCCGCCGCGTCGATGTCCACGCCGTGCAGGTCAGCGAGCGTGTCGATCAGCGCCGCGGACAGGCGCGCGGGGGCGTCGGGCAGGCCGAGGTAGGCGCCGGGCAGGCTGGTGCGCACGACTGTGCCGCGGCGGCGTTCCATCAGGTAGAACGGCGCGCCGATCACGTCGGGGTCGTCCACGACGAGGGCCGGGGCGGGCGCGACGGGCAGCACCGGATGAATGCGTTCAAGGAGGTGCGCCTCGCGGGTCATGTCATGGGCGCCCTTGGCCACCGGGCCCAGCGGCGCGCGGCGCAGCACGTACTCGTGCTCGCCGAGACGCACGAGGTACGTGAGGTTGGAGAACCCGCCGGGGAACTGCTCGACGCTCAGGGCGTCCACGTTGCCGGGCAGTCGGCCGCGCAGCGCGGCTTTCAGGGCGTCCAGGGGCAGCTCCTCGCCGGGACGGACGGGGGCGGTGTCAGGCCGGGTCACGCCCTGGTCTCCTCCCCCTGGGGGTGCAGCAGGGCCATGGCCTTGCCGCGCAGGTGGCGCATCTTGCTGATCCACTCGTCGTAGTTCTGCGCCTTGAGCTGAAAGCCCTTGAGGGTCGTGGGGTGCGTGGTGATCAGGAATCCGTCCTCACGCAGCACCGCCAGGGTCTTCCCGACGAGCTCATCGGTGGTGATGGCCGTCTGCTGCAGAATCGGGGCGTTCTGGATCATGGGGGTCCACACCCCCTCGGGGCACAGGGCCGCCACCTTGATGCCGCGGTCCCCGTAGGTGATGCTCAGCCACTCGGCGAAAGCCAGGGCGGCGTGCTTCGTCACGGCGTACGGCGCGGAGTGCAGTTCGGTGAGCAGCCCGGCGGCAGAAGCGGTGTTGAGCAGGTACCCGTCGCCGCGTTCGAGCATGTGCGGCATGACATGCCGCGCCGCCCAGACGTGACTCATCACGTTCACGCGCTGAATCAGGTCCCAGGTCTTGTCGGGCGTCTCGGGCCCCTCCCCCACCCCGATTCCGGCGTTCGAGCAGAACAGGTCAATGCGGCCTTCGCGTGCGAGGACGTCGTCGATCAGGGCCTTGACGCCCTCCTCACGGCTGACGTCGGCCGGCACGAAGCGCGCGCCGATCTCCTGCGCCTTCTGCGCGCCGAGGACCTCGTTGCGGTCCGAGGCGATCACGGCGGCGCCCTCACGCACGAAGGCTGCGGCGAGCGCCAGCCCGATGCCGGACGCCGCGCCGGTCACGACAATCACTTTCTGGTTGAATTCCATGTCAGTTGCCTCTCTGGGTGGGCAGGTCGTCCGGGAACGCGTGACGTCCGGCCAGCTGGTCCTGCGTGTGCCGCGCCAGGTCCCGCACGCGGCCCAGCCACCGGTCGTGGGTATTCGCGCGCGCCTGGAAGGCCCGGCGGGTCATGGCGTGCGTGGTGATCAGGAATTCCCCGGCCCGCAGGCCCTGCACCGCGGCGTCGGCCACCTGCTCCGGCGCGATGGCGTCCGCCTGGAGGTGTGGCGCCTGCCCGATCAGCGGGGTCTGCACCCATTCCGGGCACAGGGCCGCCACGTGAATGCCCTGATCGCCGTAGGTGATCGCCAGCCACTCCGCGAACGCAAGCGCCTCGTGCTTGGTGACCGCGTACGGCGCGGAGTGCACTTCGGTCAGCAGGCCGGCCGCGGATACGGTCTGCAGCAGCGCGCCTGTGCCGCGCGCGAGCATGTGCGGCAGGACGTGCCGGGCGCCCCAGATGTGACTCATTACGTTCACGCGCCAGGACAGGTCCCACAGCGCGTCGCTGGGCTCCAGACCGTTCCCGACCGCCAGGCCGGCGTTCGAGCACAGCACGTCCACCTGCCTCTCATGGGCCAGGACGGCCTCAATGAGGGCCTGCACGCCCTCCTCACGGCCCACATCGGCAGGCACGAAACGCGCGCCGATCCGGTCGGCCTCGGCCGCGCCCCGCTCGGCATTGAGGTCCGAGGCGACGACAGCGGCGCCTTCCTGAACGAACCGCTCCGCGAGCGCCAGTCCGATACCGGACGCCGCGCCGGTCACGACAATGGTCTTTCCGTTCAGGTCCATGCCGGCCGCCTCAGCCACGGCGGGCCACGCCCTGCCGCGCGAGTTCCACCTTGGCAACCGTTTCGGTATGAACGATGTCCGGCCCGTCCGCAAGGCGCAGCGTGCGGGCCTGCGCGTACATCATGGCCAGCGGCGTGTCCTGGCTGACGCCAGCGCCACCGAACACCTGAATGGCCCGGTCGATGACGCGCAGGGCCACGTTCGGCGCGACCACCTTGATCGCCGCGATCTGCCCGCGCGCCGCTTTGTTGCCCACGGTGTCCATCATGTGCGCGGCGTTCATGGTCAGCAGCCGCGCCTGGTCGATCTCCATCCGGCTGGTGGCGATCGCTTCACGCACGTGCTGGTGCGCCATCAACGGCTTCCCGAAGGCCACGCGCGCCGCGGCCCGCTGCACCATGAGGTCCAGTGCCCGCTCCGCCTGCCCGATCAGGCGCATGCAGTGGTGAATGCGGCCCGGCCCCAGGCGGCCCTGCGCGATCTCGAAGCCGCGGCCCTCGCCGAGCAGCATGTTCGAGGCGGGCACCCGCACGTCCCGGAAGGTCATCTGCGCGTGTCCGTGCGGCGCGTCGTCGTACCCGAACACGGTCAGCATGCGGTCTTTGGTCACGCCGGGCGCGTCAAGCGGCACCAGCACCATGCTCTGCTGCAGGTGGCGCTCGGCGCCCGGGTCTGTTTTCCCCATGAAGATACTGATCCGGCAGCGCGGATCCCCGGCGCCGCTCGTCCACCACTTGTCCCCGTTGATGACGTACTCGTCACCGCTGCGGACGATGCTGGACTCGATGTTCGTGGCGTCACTGCTCGCCACGCCGGGTTCCGTCATGGAAAACGCGCTGCGGATCTCGCCGTTCAGCAGCGGCATCAGCCACTGCTCCTGTTGTTCGGGCGTGCCGTAGCGCGCCAGCACCTCCATGTTCCCGGTGTCGGGCGCGGAACAGTTGAACACCTCCGGCGCCCACCAGACCCGGCCCATGATCTCGCACAGGCCCGTGTACTCCAGGTTGCTCAGCCCCGCCCCATACCGGCCCTGCGGGTCACTGGCGGGCGGCAGGAACAGGTTCCACAGGCCAGCCTCGCGCGCCTTGGGTTTCAGTTCGTCAATGAGGGGCAGATGCTCCCAGCGGTTCCCGGTCTCGATCTGCCGGGCGATTTCCGCTTCGTTCGGGTAGATGTGCGCCTCCATGAAGGCCGTCAGGCGTTCACGCAGGTCGCGGGCGCGGTCGGATACGTCGAATACGGTCATAAGGGTTCCTCCTCCGGGGACAGCAGGCGAAAGCCCGCCTCGCGTCCCTCAATGCCCAGCAGAAACTGACGGTGCCCTCTGCCGCCCGCACCGCGCAACACCAGTCCCAGCGCCAGCAGGCCGTCCAGGACCGCCTCGGCGCGTTCCATCAGGGCCGGGTCGGGGTCCTGCGCCAGCTGATGGGCCAGCCGGGCGTCTTCCTCGAACAGCGCCCGGTAGGGCCCGAACGCGGGCGTCGCGTCGAACGTGCCGCGCACTGTGAACAGGTCCGTGCCGGTCACGGTCAGTGTGCCCAGCACCTCCCCGGTGGTGGGGCGCTCCAGCGTGAACTGCGTGCCGGGGTTCACGTGATCCTGACCTGGCCGCCGGACAGGCGCCGGACGCGGCTCACAGGTACACCCGGAAGACACTTTCAGCCGTGCAGGCGGGTCGGGCCTCGCCCTCGATCTCGATGGTGTTCGCCACCGTGATCTGCACAAACCCGGCGCCGGGTTCGGCCGCCTGCAACACCGCGCGGTTGCGCAGCCGGGCGCCGGAGCGGACTGGGGTAATGAAGCGCACGCGGTTCAGGCCGTAGTTCACGGTCAGGCGGGCGCCCTCAATCTGAGGGGCGCCGCCAAGGCTCATGAAGTCCCCCGCCAGGAGGGACAGGGTCAGGAAGCCGTGCGCGATGGTCGTGCCGAAAGGCCCCTGCGCGGCGCGTTCAGCGTCCACGTGAATGAACTGGTGGTCGCCCGTGGCAGCCGCGAAGGCATTGATGCGCTCCTGGGTGATCTCGGTCCACGCGCTGAGCGCCACCTGCTGTCCCACATGCGCCTGAAGGTCCTGGGGCTTCATGCGGCGCCGCCCTGCCGTTCGGGCCTGCACGCGCGGGCGTGAATGGCGCGGCGAATCCGGTTCTGCGCCTGCGGGGAGTTCCGGCGGGCGCCGGTCATACCGCGGTGATGCCGCCGTCGATGGCGATGTTCTGTCCCGTGATGTAGGCGCTCGCGTCGCTGGCGAGCAGCAGCGCGAGGCCCTTGAGGTCCTCGGGGCCGCCGAGGCGGCGCATGGGCGTGTGCTCCAGAATGGCCTGTTCCCCGTACGCCAGGGTGCCTTTGGTCATCTTGGTGGGAAAGTACCCGGGGCAGACGCTGTTGACGGTGATGCCCTGCGCGGCGAATTCCGCGGCGAGGGCGCGGGTGAAGTTCACCATGGCGCCCTTGCTGGTGTTGTACGCCATGGTGGCGGCCATGCGGGGATCGTTGCCCTGCAGCCCGGCGACGGAAGCGACGTTGATGATGCGTCCCCGGCCGCGCGGCACCATGCAGTGTTTCAGGACGGCCTGGGTCAGGACGAAGGTGCCGTTCACGTTGACGTTCATGACCTTCAGCCAGGCGTCCAGGGGGTGTTCGAGGGTGGGGGCGCCCCAGGTGGCGCCGGCGTTGTTCACGAGGATGTCGATGGGGCCGACCTCGTTGTGGATGCGCTGCACGGTGGGGTCCAGGGTGTCGAAGGCGCCGAGGTCGTTGGCGTACACATGGGCAGTGATGCCCAGTCCGGCGAGGTGGGTGCGGGCCTCGTCGAGTTCGTGCTGCTTGCGGGCCGTCAGGACGACGGTGGCGCCGTACTCGCCGAGGGCTTCGGCAATCTGCAGGCCAAGGCCGCGGCTGCCGCCGGTGATGAGGGCGACCTTGCCGGTAAGGTCGAATAATTCCTTCAGGGCCATGCGGGGTACCTCCAGGTGGGTTGGGTGTCGGGGTTCAGCATAGGCAGAAAGTTACGTGCACGTCAATTTTGTACGTGCCCGGACCGGCCGGCCACGCCAGCCCCGGTAATTCCCGACCGGCGCCGTCCGGCAGAACGCTCCACAGCCCCGGGTGCCTCAGGTCTGCTCCGGGCGTCGGCCCAGGTCCCTGGCCGCCGGTGGACGGGTCCCGGCCTGTTGCCTGGACCGCGCGAGGCGCTTGGCTGGCACTACACCTGCACTGCCAGCCCCCCCTTCCAGGTGCACAACATCCGGGCTGGCGTCCCGCAGTTCCACGGGTAGTGGCTTGCCCCAGGCGGTGCGTTCAGTCTCAATGTGCAGATTGCCCTGACCTTGCGCCTTTCAGCCCGGGGGCGTCGTGACGGTACCCACCCTGAGCCTGGAGGAAGGCGGCCCGTGTCAGGTGAGCGCCACGGTCGACCGCGCGGCCCTGAGCGCGGGCTGCCCATCACGGAACACTACGCGCATCCGGTCCAGGTGGCGTGCGGCGGGACGCCAGGCCTGAATGCCGCGTACGACCCGGCGAAGCACTCGCAGTTGCGCAATGACACGGCGCTGCTCCAGACCCGCTGGACCTGCGGCGCGAAACGCAGCGCGTGGCGCTGTCTGGCGTGAACGACGGCCGCCGGGTGAAGGTGTAGGTCAGCGGCCCTCAGCCGCTTCGCGCGGCGCCGCCTCCGTCCTTCGTGACCAACCGCAGGGTGATGAGGGGCGAGGCGCGCCGGACCGATAGGCCTGCGGCCGGGGCGGAGGTGACTGTAACGCGCGTGGTCCGGTGGCCGCCCCGCGCACCAGGAGAGCTGGGTGGGCCGGTTCTGGCCGTGGGGCGGGGTGTTTGCCGTCACCCCCGATGCCCTCTGGGCCTGCCCACGCCCCGAAGGAACGGATCAGGCCGGGCAGTGACCGTTCCGGAGGCTGGGCAGCGCTGGGACGCGGCCGGGGAGCCGCCCAGAGCCCTTCGGCGCAACCAGCGGCCCACCCGGCTCTCCTGGTCAGTGAAGGTGTACGTTCAGGTCGGCCAGGTCCTGCGTGGCGTCGATCAGGCGGGCGTTGCGTTCGTCGACGGCCTGCACCCAGTTCCGCGCGGCCTCGGGGGTCCGGCCATGCGCTTCGTGCCGCGCGATCAGGCGGCGCAGGCGCTCGGGGCCGGGCAGTGTCAGGAACCACACCTCGTCCAGGTGCGAGCGCGCGGCGCGCCAGGGGCCGTCCAGCAGCAGGTAGTTGCCCTCGGTGACGATCAGCGGGACGTCAGCCGGGACCGGCAGCGCGCTGCCGATGGACGCTTCAAGCTGCCGGTCGAAACGCGGAGCGTACACCAGCGGCTCGTCACGCCGCCGCAGGCGCGCGAGCAGCGCTGCGAAGCCCAGGGCGTCGAAGGTGTCGGGCGCGCCCTTGCGGTCCTGCTTGCCCAGGCGCCGGAGTTCCTCGTTCGCCAGGTGAAACCCGTCCATGGGCACGAGCGCCGCGTCCCCACGCAGCGCCTCGACCAGTGCCGCCGCGAGCGTTGACTTTCCGGCTCCGGGGCTGCCAGTGATGCCCAGGAGCCGGCGTTCCCCTGGGGTCACCAGCCGCCGGGCGCGGATCGTGAGGTCCTCCAGGGTGGCGTGCACGACGTCCGGCATGTTCAGGGTCCTGCGGCGTCCGGAGTGGCCGCGTTCAGCAGGGCGGCGCCGTACGCCTGGTACGCGCTGTCCTCGCCGGGAGGGTGGGTCAGGCCGGCCCGGGCGTCCCGCAGCAGGCGTTCCAGCGGCAGCGTGGCGGTCAGGGCGGCGCCGCCTGCCGTACGGACGGCGAGGTCCGTGGTGCTCACGGCGGCGTTGGTGCAGGCTGCTTTTGCGGCGCCGATCAGGGGGACGGCCGCGGCGCCCGGCTCGGCGTCCCAGGCGCGCGCGGCGCGGCGCAGCAGTGCCTGCGCGCCCAGCAGTTCGGCGCCGATGCGGCCGACGTTCTCCTGCACGCGGCCCAGGGTGGCGATCGGCGCGCCCAGCGCGGTGGGGACGCGCTCGTGGGCGTAGGTGACCAGCGCGTCGAGCGCCGCGAAGCCCACGCCGAGGTACGTGCCGGCCACCGCCGTCCAGAACCAGGCGCTGCTGGCCGGGTGTGCCGGGGCCGGCGGGGCGTGCAGGCGCGCGGGTGAACACCACGTCGTGACTGCCGCTGCCGCGCAGGGCGTGCGCGCCCACCCAGGTCGGCTCGATGCTCACGCCCGGGCCGTGCATGTCCACGAGGTACCGTGCGACGCGGCCGTCCGGCGTGGCGGCGGTCACGATGGCCCAGCGCAGCGCGCGTGACCCGGTACTCCAGGTTTTGCGGCCCGTGACCAGCCACTCGCTGCTCTCGAAGCCGGTGCCGTCCGGCTCGGCAACGGTGCGGGGCAGACCGCCGCGCGACGGACTGCCGAGTTCCGGTTCGCTGGCCAGGGCATTCAGGAGTTCGCCGCGCACTCCGGCCTGCGCGAGCGCCGCGAGGAGAGGTTCGGGCAGGGTGCGGCCCTGGAAGCTGGCGCCGGTCACGTGGCCGTGCATGGCGAGCACCAGGGCCAGCCCGGCGCCTGCGCGGCCGAGCGTGAGCTGCGCCTGCGCGAATCCGGCGAGCGAGGCCCCCAGCCCGCCGCGGTCCTCGGGAAGGGTCAGGCGGCTGTACCCGCTGGCGGCCAGGGCGTGGGCGGCGGCCGGGGTGACGTCCTGCGCGGCTTCGCACTCGGCCTGATGGTCACGGACGGCCTGCGCGGCGCGGCCGACCACCTGCGCCTGGTCGGGGGTGAGGGTCGTCATGCCGGGCAGCGTAGCCCGCCGGGCGGGGCGGGTCAAAGGGGCGGTTCAGGTGTAGCCGCGGGCCTGCAGGTCGTACAGCGTGGCGTACCGGCCGTGCTGGGCGAGCAGCGCGTCGTGTGACCCGGCTTCCACGATCTCGCCGCCGCTCAGGACAATGATCTGGTCGGCGAGGCGCACGGTGGAGAAGCGGTGGGAGACCAGGAGGGTGATGCGGTCGAGGGTCTGTTCGCGCAGCGCCTGGATGGTGTCGAATTCAGCGCGGGCGTCGAGCGCGGCGGTGGGTTCGTCGAACACGAGCACCGAGGCGTCCCGGAAGTACAGCCGGGCGAGCGCCAGGCGCTGCCACTGCCCGCCGGACAGCTGCCGGCCGCCCTGGAACAGCCGGCCCAGCGGGGTGTCCAGCCCCTGGGGGAGGGTCTCGATGAACGCCGCGCCGGCCTGGCGGGTGGCGCTCTGCACGGCGCTGGTGTCGTCCAGGCGGCCGACCTCGGCCAGGGCGACGTTGTCCCGGGCGGTCATCTGGTACTGCCCGAAGTCCTGGAAGATGATGCTCATTTCGCGCTGCACGCTGCGCGGGCTGAAGCGCGCGGCGTCCAGCCCGTTCAGGAGGATCTGCCCGCCGGTCGGGGCGAACAGCAGTGTCAGGAGTTTCACGATGGTCGTCTTCCCGGCGCCGTTCTCGCCGACCAGGGCGAGCGCCTCGCCGCGGCGCACCGTGAAGTTCACGCCGCGCAGCACGTCCCGGTCGGTCAGCGGGTACCGGAAGCTCACGTCCCGGAATTCGATACTCTCGATGCGGCCCTGCCAGGGCTCGCCGGCGTCGAGGTCGCGGGTGGGCAGTTCGAGGAAGGCGTAGAGGTTGCGCATGTACAGGAGGTTCTGGTAGATCGCGGAAAAGCCGTTCAGGAGGCTCGAGACGGTGCCCTGCACCTGCGTGATGCCCAGCACGAAGACACTGAAGTCTCCGACGCTGATCTGCCCGCCCGCGGCGCGGCGCAGGATCAGGGCGCTGGCCAGGCCGATCAGCAGGGCGCTGAGCAGCCCGGCGGCGAAGCCCCACGCGGAGCGGCGGCGCACGAGGGTGACAAGCTGCGTGCGGAAGCCCAGGTAGTAGGTGCGCCAGCGGTCCATCAGGTACCCTTCAAAACCGAACAGCCGCACTTCCTTGACCAGGGTGTCGGAGGTCAGGAGGCTGCCGAGGTAGTTCTGCACGCGGGCGTCGTGCGTCTGGCGGCGCAGCATGCGGTAGCCTTCCACACCGAAGCGGTTGCTGACGATCACGCCGGGTACGCTGGCGAGAATCACGAGGGGCAGCACCCAGGGGCCCAGCGTGGTCATCAGGGCGCCCACCGAGCCGAGGGTCACGGCTGCGCCGGCGAGCGTCACGAGCTGCGTGGCGACGCCCAGCGGGCGCGACCCGACCTCCCGCCACGCCTGCTGCAGCCGGTCGTAGGTGTCGGCGTTCTCGAACGCTTCGACGCTCAGGGTGGAGGCCTTGCCGAGAATGCGGCGGCTCACCGCGTGCTGAAGGCTGTCGCCGAGCAGCTGCTGCGCGGCGTTCTGCACGGTACTGATCAGGTTGCCCAGGACCACGAGGCCCACCTGCACGGCCAGCAGGGTCAGCAGGGCGCGGTAGGTGACGTTGCCCTGGGCGGCGCGCGCCACCTCGTCAAGCAGGAGCTTGCCGACGTACAGGTTCGCGGCGGGCAGGGCGCTGGCGGCCAGGCTGGTCAGCCCGTACGTGGCGCTGTGGGTGGGGCTGGCGTGCCAGACCAGCGACAGTGTGGCGCGCAGGTCCCGCAGGCGCTCACGCAGGGTCAGGGTCTCATCTGGCTGGGGTACGGAGTGGGGCGCGGGAAACATCTGAGCCCCAGCATGAGGCATGGGTCCGCTGGTGACCGTGAGGCGCGCAGTGTGGGCGGCGTCGCTGGGCAAGGGGGCGGCGAGCGGCTAGGCTGGGCCGGATGCTGCGCTGCGCTGAAGGTGCCCTGAACGTCCGTGACTGCTGCCGGGGGCGGCAGTGAGCGCCCTGAACCTGACCGAGGTGGGCTGGACGCCGGCTTTCGAGGCGGCGGCGGCGCTGGTCCGGGCAGCTTCGCCGGACCTGTCCCTGCTGCCGGCCCGGGTGGCGGGCGTCGGCCGCAACACCGCGACCCTCTGGACGGAGGGTGGCCCGCAGGAGGCGGTGTTCGCCGGAGCGCTGCGCCAGTCGGAGCTGTCCCCGGTGATCGGCGACTGGGTGCTGGCCGAGGTGGTTCCGGCCGGGTCGGCGCAGGGGGCGCCGCTGCGGGTGCACGCGGTGCTGCCGCGGCGCACGGCGTTCACGCGGGCGGTGCAGGGGGGCGCGCAGGTGCTCAGCGCGAACGTGGACGTGGTGATGGTGATGACCGCCCCGGACGGGGACGTTGATCACGCGCGGCTGCGGCGGTACCTGGAGGCGGTGCAGGCCGGCGGGGCGCGGGCGGCGCTGCTGCTGAACAAGGTGGACCTGTCGCGGAACGTGTCGGGCGTGCTGGCGGACCTGCGGGCGCTGGATCCGGCGGTGCCGGTCCTGGACCTGTCGGCGCGGTCGGGGCAGGGGGTCGCGGAGGTTCGCGCTCTGATTGGCCCTGGAGAGACGGCGGCCCTGATCGGCTCGTCGGGCATGGGCAAGAGCACCCTGACGAACGCCCTGCTGGGGCGCGAGGTGGCCCTGACCGGTGAGGTGGGGGCCACGCGGGAGGGGCGGCACACGACGACCGCCCGGACGCTCTACCGCCTGCCGGGGGGCGGGGTGCTCGTAGACAACCCGGGCCTGCGGGACATTGAGGTCTGGCGCGGGGACGACCCGGCGGGGTTTGAGGATGTGGAGGCGTTTGCGGCAGAGTGCCGGTTCCGGAAGTGCACGCATTCAGGCGAGCCGGGCTGCGCGGTGGAGCGGGCCGTGGCGCGGGGGCAGTTGAGCCGGGAACGGGTGGAGGCCTTTCGTGCGGCGCACGGGGAGAAACCGGTCCGGCGGCGCCGCCGGGATTCCTGAGAATTGTGAGAAAATGACAAAAGTCGTCAGGACTGCCGCAGAGTGTCCCGAATATACAGACAGGATTTTTGTGCTTTGTCACACTATTTCAGCCTGCTTCGTCCTCAGCTCAGTCTCAGAAATCGCCTCTTCATCTTTGGTCTCTCATCTTTCCGGCCCACCCACCTGCCTATCATCTCCGAGGTTCCCTACAACCTACCCGGTGCACGCGACAGTCCCGGCCGTGGCGTCACGCCCCGCGCCGCCCTGCACCTCACTCCCCCAGGAACCACCCGGAGGTCCGCCATGAACGCACGTCCCCTCTTCTCCCTGCTCGCGCTCAGCCTCATCCTCGCCTCCTGCGGCCAGCAGCAGACCGCCACGCCCCAGACCAGCCAGGGCGCCCCGGTGCTCGGCACCAGCAACCCCGAAGCGATCCCCGGGCAGTACATCGTCGTGTTCAGCGACGGCGCGGCCAGCAACCTCAGCAGCCAGGGCGCCAGCAGCCTGATCAGCACGCTGGGCCTCGACCCGCAGGGCGTGCAGGTGCAGCACGTCTACAGCGCCGCCCTCAACGGCTTCGCCGCCCGACTCAGCACCCAGAACGTCGCCCGGCTCCAGGCTGATCCCCGCGTGAAGTACATCGAGCAGGACGCCGCGATGCACATGAGCGCCACGCAGTCCGGCGCCACCTGGGGCATCGACCGCATTGACCAGCGCAACCTCCCCCTGAGCGGCACCTACACCTACGACTACACCGCCAGCGGCGTCAGGGCCTACATCATCGACACCGGCATCCGCACCACGCACAGCCAGTTCGGCGGGCGGGCCATCTGGGGCACGAACACCACCGGGGACGGCACCAACAGCGACTGCCAGGGACACGGCACCCACGTCGCCGGGACGGTCGGCGGCAGCACCTACGGCGTTGCCAAGGGCGTGACCCTGGTCGCCGTGAAGGTCCTGAACTGCCAGGGCAGCGGCACGAACTCCGGCGTAATCGCCGGCGTGAACTGGGCCGTGAGCAACAAGGGCAGCGCGACCGCCGTGGCCAACATGAGCCTGGGCGGCGGGTACAGCCAGGCCGTGAACGACGCCGTGAACAGCGCCGCGAGCAAGAACCTCGTGATGGTGGTCGCCGCCGGCAACGAGAACCAGAACGCCTGCAACGTCTCCCCGGCCAGCGCCGCAAGCGCCATCACGGTCGGCGCTACCACCCGCAGTGACAGCCGTGACACCACGTACAGCAACTACGGCAGCTGCCTGGACCTCTTCGCGCCCGGCACCGGCATCACCAGCGCCTGGAATACCGGTGACACCGCCACAAACACCATCAGTGGCACCTCGATGGCCTCCCCGCACGTCGCCGGCGCCGCCGCGCTGAGAATCGCCGCCGGGTACAACAGCACCAGCAGCGTCACCAGCGTCATCATCAACAGCGCCACCACCAACGTGCTGAGCAGCGTCGGCACTGGCAGCCCCAACCGCCTGCTCTACACCCGCTGAGCCTCACCCGGGCGGCCGCAGCGGCAGGTACCGCCCGGACCACCCCCCCTTCAGCGCTGGAGGCCCACCGGGAACACCGGTGGGCCTCCAGCGGCTCGGCTTCCGGAATCTGCCCTGCGCTCCGGTCGGTGTCGTGCATGGCCCGGCCGGGCTTCAGGTATACTTGAGCGCCTCCATGAGCTCCTCGACGATCTCGTGGCTGTCACCCCGGGTGGAGGCGGTCGCCACGTGCGCTTCCAGGTGCCCGCGCAGCACCACCTCGCCCGCACCGCCCAGGGCGCCCTGCACGGCCTTGAGCTGCCGCAGAACGTCCACGCAGTACACGTCCGGGTCTTCGAGCATGCGCACGATGGAATCCAGGTGCCCGCGCGCGATGTTCAGTCGCCGGGCGGCGCGCTTGCGGGCGTCTTCCGGCATGCACAGGTGGGTGGGCGGGTGACAGGCGCGGGTCATGTCAGGCCTGGACCTGAGCGCCGTACCCTTCCTCAGTGACCGCGGCAATCAGCGCCTGCGCCTCGGCATTGCCAGTCACCGTGGCGCGGCCCGCCTCGCGGTTCACGTGGACATCCTCTACGCCGGGCACCTGTTTCAACGCGGACTGAACGGCTTTTTCGCAGTGGCCGCAGGTCATGCCGGTAATGGTCAGTTCGGTGGTCATGCCTGAATGGTAGGCCCCCCCGGGGGGGATGTCAACGAAGAACCTGACAGTGCGACCTGCCCCGGCAGGAGACGTCGGCCCCGCTGAGGCGACGGCCTCAGCGGAGCCTGCTCACGCGCTTCCCTGCTTACCGGCACGGCGTGCCACAGGGTGAAAGACAGCCTGGGCAGCTCCACAGGGTTAGCACAGCGCCGCTCCCCCGAACCGGGCAGACCCCCGGGGGAGGATCCTTCGCCTGGATGGCAGCCGGGCCTGTCCAGCACTGGCGCCCCACCAGGAAGCCGCCCGCCGGGCTGGACTACCCCGGCGGGCGGCTCCCTGGTCGGCTCAGGCGTAGGAGGGAGCGCGGCCCAGCACCTTCAGGCGCACCATGTTCGCCACGAAAACCACCCCGCTCAGTGCCGTCAGGGCGAACAGCGTCACAAAGGCCGCCTGCGCGCCCAGCGTGGGTTTCAGCGCGGTAAACAGCAGCGGCAGGAAAAAGCCGCCCAGGCCGCCCAGCAGACCCACCAGGCCGCCCACAACCCCCATCTGGCCAGGGTTCCACTGCGCCACCAGGGTGTAGGTACTGGCCTTCCCAATGCCCATGCCCACGCCCACCACGGTGGTCAGGAGCATGAACGGCGTCATGGGTACGTCGCGGAGCAGAGGCAGCAGACCGGCAAGCATCAGCCCGAACGACGCGGTGGTGACGCCGCGCGGCCCGAACCGGTCACTCAGGTACCCGCCCAGAGGGCGCAGCAGACTCGCCGGAAAGATGAACAGCGCCGTGAGCAGCCCCGCCTGGGCCAGCGGCGCGCCGTAGTGATCCACGTAGTATTTCGGCAGGAACAGGCTGTAGGCGACGTACGCGCCGAAGAACACCACGTAGTACAGGCCGAACCGCCACACCTGCGCGCGGCGCAGGGGACGCAGCCAGTCACCCAGCGGGCGCGCCGCGGGCCGCGGCGCGTCCGGCGGCGTGAACCGGGCGGTCAGGGCGGCGCACGCAAGCAGCAGCAGCCCGAACACGAACGGCACGAAGTGCCACCCCCCGGGAATCAGCAGGCCGGCCGGGACCAGGGTGATCATGAGCGGCGCGAGAAGTTTCGTGAGGCTCGCCCCGGCGTTCCCCGCCCCGAAGGTCCCGAGCGCGAGGCCCTGCCGGGCGGTGGGCACCCACTGCGCGATCCACGCGTTGCCCACCGCGAAGCTCGCGCCGGCCAGGCCCACGCCCAGCGCCAGGGTGAGCAGCGTGCGGTACCCGTCGGCCCACGCGAGCGCCAGGGAGAACGCGGCCGTCAGCAGCAGATTCGCCACGAACACGCGCTGGCCGCCGTACCGGTCGGCCCAGATGCCGGCCGGGAGGCGCAGCAGGGAGCCGGTGAGGACCGGAATGGCCGTCAGCAGCGTGAACTGCGCGTCACTGAGGCCCAGGGCCTGCCGGATGGGCAGGGCCACGATGGCGAACATGACCCACACGGCGAACATCAGCGTGAAACCCAGGGTGGCGGCGGTCACGACGCGCCGGGCGTCGGGACTCAGAGGCGGAACGGCAGTGGGCACAGTCATAAGGAACCTCCTTCAGAAGGGGGGCGAGCACACGTGGGGTGAGAGGCAGCGTGGAGTCAGGTGGGCGGGGGCATCCGGTCCTCCAGTGGGCAGCGGCGGGTCACGACACGCTCAGGGTTCCGCGCGCGGAAACCGGCGCGGGCAGGCGGGCGGGGTGCAGGGTGACGGGCGTGACCTTGAAGCCCGGCATGCGCGAATGCGGGTCGAGGGCGTGAGGGTCGGTCAGGAGGTTGGCGGTTTCAGGCCAGTGAAACGAGATGAACACCGTGTCGGGCCGCAGGCCGGGCGTCAGGGCGACGGGCGCGGTCGCCTGTCCGTGCGGGGTGCGCAGCGTGACGAGGTCCCCGGCGCCCAGGCCGTGTTCACGGGCGGTCTCGGGATGGATCTGCACGCTCTGCTCGGCTTTCAGCGCGGGGTTGCGGCGGGTCTGGGTGCCGCTCTGATACTGATTCCCGAGCCGGCCGGTGGTCAGGTGCAGCGCGCGCGGCGCCGCCTCCGGCGCGCGCAGCTGCGGGACGTGCAGGGTGGCGAGGCCATCTGACGTGGGGTAGGTGGGCGCGTAGGCGTACGGCGTGTCGGGGCCGCCGGCGTGCTTCACGGGCCACTGGGCACTCGCCCGGTCGAGCCGTTCGGCACTCAGGCCGCTGTAGTCGGCTTTTCCGCCGCGGGTGGCGCGGAAGAACTCGCTCTGCAGTTCGCCGAAGGTGGAGAACGTGAAGCCGTGCGGTGCGCCGGCGGCGTGGGCCAGGTCGCACAGGATGCGCCAGTCCTCGCGCGCCGCGCCGGGCGGCGTCACGGCGCGCCGGCGGCGCTGCACCCGCCCTTCGAGGTTGGTGGTGGTGCCTTCCTCCTCGCACCACATGCTGCCCGGCAGCACCAGGGTGGCCAGCTGCGCCGTCTCGCTGGGCAGGAAATCAATCACGATCAGGTGCTTCAGGGCCTGGAGGCGCCCGGTGACGTGCCCGGTTCCGGCGGCACTCACCACCGGGTTGGACCCCAGGACGATCAGCGCGTCGATGCCGCCGGGGCCAGGAGCGCCGCAGGCGTTCAGGAGTTCCTGCGCGGTGTGGCCGGGCTGCGGCAGGTGGTCCGGCGTGACGCCCCACAGGGCGGCCATGTCGGCCCGGTGCTGCGGGTCGCGCAGGGAGCGGGCGCCGGGCAGCTGGTCGTTCTTCTGGCCGTGTTCGCGTCCCCCCTGCCCGTTCCCCTGGCCAGTCAGGGTGCCGAATCCCGCGCCGGGTTTCCCGAAGTGCCCAGTCAGGAACGCCAGGTTCAGCCACGCCTGAACCGTGTCGGTGCCGTGCAGGTGCTGTTCGGGGCCGCGTCCGGTGAGGATCAGAGGCGCGCGGGCCTCCGCGTACGCGCGGGCCAGGGCGACGACGTCGGCCTCAGGGAGGCCGCAGTCATGGGCGACCCGGGCAGGGGGGTAGTCCGCGGCGTGCGCCAGGACCTCCGCAGCGCCGTGCGCCGGCGCCGTGGGCTGAACGCGGCCCCAGGCCTGCATCAGGTGCAGCAGGCCCAGGGCGAGCAGGCCGTCCGTGCCCGGGCGCGGGGCGAGGTGCCGGCCGGCCACCCGGGCGGTGGTGGTGGCGCGCGGGTCGATGGCGTACACGGCGCCGCCGCGGTCCTTGGCGCCTTTGAGGTACTGCATCAGGGGGGGGAGGGTCTCGGCGACATTCGCGCCGATCAGGAGGATCAGGTCGCTGCGCACCATGTCGCCGAGCGGGAAGCCCAGGCCGCGGTCGTACCCCACGGTGCGGTTCAGGGCGGTGCTGGCGCTGGCCATGCAGTACCGGCCGTTGTAGTCGATGTGCGGGGTGCGCAGGGCCACGCGGGCGAACTTGCCCAGCAGGTAGGTCTTCTCGTTGGTGAGGCTGCCGCTGCCGAACACGCCGATCCGTTCGGGCTGGGTCTGAACGAGGGGGCTCAGGGCCGTGCGGACGTACGCGAGGGCCTCGTCCCAGCTGACGGGGGTGAGCTGCCCGCCTTTGCGCAGCAGCGGCTGCGTGAGGCGTTCCGGGTGACGCAGGTCGTTCAGGGCGGCGAGGCCTTTTTTGCAGACGGTGCCGTGCGCAACCGGGCAGTCCCGGGTAGGGGTGACCTTGACGGGCAGGCCGCGTTCCAGGTGCAGATCGAAGTTGCACTGCACGGCGCAGTAGGGACAGGTGGTCCGGACAGTGGGGGTGTGCAGGGTCGCCTGGCTCATGCGGTCACCATGGCGGCGTCCGGGACCGAAGTCAAGGCCAATTCTGCAACTCGTCTACTATTTTCTGTACAAGTACGCTGAATTTACGGCGTTTTCCGCTCCATATGCTCCACTTTTGCATTCTGTTCTTATTTTTCTTGACAAATTGCACAACTCCCCGTTAACTGTGCGCAGCGATGACGAGCACCCCGCCCGTCATTCCTTCCCACCTGAACGGAGGCCACCCGCGTGCTCAACCCCCATCACACCCCCCACATCGTGATCATCGGCAACGGCATGGTCGGCCACTGCCTCGTCGAGACCCTGCGCGACGCCGCGCCGCACAGCGCCCTGCACCTCACCGTGATCAGCGAGGAACCCAGGCTCGCCTATGACCGCGTGCACCTCAGCAGCCACTTCGATCAGCCGCGCCCGGACCTCGCGCTCGCCACACCGGAGACCTACGCCGCCCAGGGCGTGCAGGTCGTGTACGGCCGGGCCGGGCACGTCGACCTGCGCAGGCGCACCGTTCAGGTCAACGACCAGAGCGTCCCCTACGACGCTCTGGTCTTCGCCACCGGCTCGTTCCCCTTCGTTCCGCCCGTCCCCGGCCGTGACGCCCAGGGCTGCTTCGTGTACCGCACCCTCAACGACCTGGACGCCATCCGCGCGGCGGCCGACGGCGCCCGCACCGGCGTGGTGATCGGCGGGGGGCTGCTGGGCCTGGAAGCGGCCGGCGCACTGCGCAAACTCGGCCTCAGGACCCACGTGGTGGAGTTCGCGCCGCACCTCATGCCCGCGCAGCTGGACGCGGAGGGTGGCGCCACCCTGCGCCGCACCATTGAGGCCATGGGCATCACCGTGCACACCGCCACCGCGACCCGGCAGGTGCGCGCCGGTCCGCAGGGCCGCGTGACCGGCCTGGAGTTCGAAGGCGGCGACACCCTGGACGCCGAGGTGGTGGTGTTCTCCGCCGGCATTCGCCCCCGCGACGACCTGGCCCGCGCGGCCGGCCTGAAGGTGGGGGAACGGGGCGGCATTGAGATCAGTGACGCCACGCGCACCAGTGACCCGCACGTGTACGCCGTGGGCGAGTGCGCCCTGCATGCCGGGCGGATCTACGGCCTGGTGGCCCCCGGGTACCAGATGGCCAGGGTGGCTGCCACGAACCTGCTGCGCGACCTGGGCCTGTCGGACGCGCCCGAAGCGCACTTCCGAGGCGCGGACCTGAGCACCCGGCTGAAACTGCTGGGCGTGGAGGTCGGGTCGTTCGGCGACGCGAAGGGCGTCACGCCCGGGTCCCGGAGCGTGTCCCTGAGTGACAACGTGCGCGGCACGTACAGCCGCCTGGTGCTGTCCGGTGACGGCCGGCAGGTGCTGGGCGGCCTGCTGGTCGGCGACACCGCCCGGTACGCGGACCTGCTGGACCTCACCGTGAGCGGCGCGCCGCTGACCGTGCCGCCCGAGACGCTGATTGTTCCGCCGGCGCCGGGTGGGGCCGCCGTGAGCCGCGACGCGCTCGTGTGCTCCTGCGAGAACGTCCGCGAGAGCGCCATCTGCGGCGCCGTGCAGGGCGGCGCGCGGGACGTCGCCGCCCTGAAGAAATGCACGGGCGCCGGCACCGGCTGCGGCGGGTGCGTGCCGTCCCTGAGCGGCCTGCTGCACAGCGAACTGCGGCGTCTCGGGGAGCAGGTCACGAACCACCTGTGCGAGCACTACCCGTACTCCCGGCAGGAACTGTTCGACCTGATCCGCGTCCGGGGGCTGCGCTCCTGGGCGGAGGTGCTGGCCGCGCACGGCTCGGGGCACGGCTGCGAGGTGTGCAAACCGGCGGTGGGCAGTATTCTCGCCAGCCTGCACGGCGAACTGGTGCTCAGCCCAGCCCACGCCCCCGTGCAGGACACGAACGACGCGTTCCTGGCGAACATTCAGAAGAACGGCACGTACTCGGTGGTGCCGCGCATCCCGGGCGGCGAGGTCACGGCCGACGGCCTGATTGCCATTGGTGAGGTGGCGCGCCGGTTCGGGCTGTACTGCAAACTCACCGGAGGGCAGCGCATTGACCTGCTGGGCGCCCACCGGGACGACCTGCCGGCCATCTGGGAGGCGCTGATCGCCGCGGGCTTTGAGAGCGGGCACGCGTACGGCAAGAGCCTGCGGACCGTGAAAAGCTGCGTGGGCAGCACCTGGTGCCGCTACGGCGTGCAGGATTCCACCGGGCTTGCCATCCGCCTGGAACTGCGGTACCGGGGGCTGCGCAGTCCGCACAAACTCAAAAGTGGCGTCTCTGGGTGCACCCGCGAGTGCGCCGAGGCGCGCAGCAAGGATTTCGGCATCATCGCCACCGAGAAAGGCTGGAACGTGTACGTTGGCGGGAACGGCGGCGTGACGCCCAGGCACGCCACGCTGCTGGCCGCGGACCTCACCGAGCCGGAAGTGATCACGCTGCTCGACCGGTACCTGATGTTCTACGTCCGGACCGCCGACCGGCTGCAGCGCACGTCGGCGTGGCTGGAGCAGCTCGACGGGGGGCTGGATTACCTGCGCGCCGTGATCATCGACGACCGGCTGGGCCTGTGCGCCGAGCTGGACGCAGAAATGGCCCGGCATGTGGCCGCGTACCAGGATGAGTGGGCGGCGGCGGTGAACGACCCCGCCATCCGCGACCGGTTCCGCACGTTCGTGAACAGTGACGCCCGCGACCCGGGCATTGAGTGGGTCGATGAGCGCGGCCAGATCCGACCCGCGGATCTGGAGCGCCTGACCCCGCTGCCCATGCTAGGCGGCGACTGACCGTGGGCCGTGACGTCCCGCTGACCTGCCGCCTGCACCCTGCACTCAAGGAGGACCGCCCATGACCCTCACCCAGTCCCCTTCCGTTCCGACACTCCCCTGGACGCGCGTGTGCGCCCTGGCCGACATTCTTCCCGGCACCGGCGTGTGCGCCCTGGTTCACGGTGAGCAGGTCGCGGTCTTTCACCTGGCCGGCCGGGTGTTCGCCCTGAGCAACCGCGACCCGTTCACCGGCGCCAACGTCCTGTCCCGGGGCCTGACCGGCAGTTACGTCCGCGGCGGGCAGACGCGGTTCAAGGTCGCCTCGCCCCTGCTGAAACATGCTTTCGACCTGGAAACCGGAGAAAGTCTCGATGTTCCTGGTGTGCACGTCCCGGTGTACGCCGCCCGCACCGAAGGAGGTGACGTATGGACTGGTTCGCTGGCCTGAACGTCTTGAGTCTGGAGTCCCGGCGGAACGAGGAAATGCAGACCCTGATCCGCAAGTACGGCGGCACCCCCCAGGTCGCGCCCAGCATGCGCGAAATGAAACTGGACCTGAGTGGGCCCCTGGCGCAGTTCGAGCGGGACCTGGAGGCCGGGGACGTTCACGCGCTGGCGTGCCTCACCGGCGTCGGCACCCGCATGTTCCTCAAGGAACTCGCCGCCCGCGACCCCCGCGCCCTGGACGCCCTGCAGCACCTGCCGCTGATCGCGCGCGGCACCAAACCGGCCCAGGCGCTCAAGACCTTCGGCCTCCAGGGTGTCAGCGTGCCCAAGCCCTGCACCTGGCACGAAGTCACCGACCACCTGCTGGCCACCCTCACCCGCGGTCAGCACGCCGTGATCCTCGAGTACGGCGAGGCAGTCCCCACCGCCATGCGCCGTGACCTCGCCTACGCCGGCATTCGCGTTACCAGTATTCCCGTGTACCGCTGCGCTTTTCCTCAGGACGCGGCGCCACTCGCGCGCGCCGTGCGGGACGTGGTGCTGGGCGGCCCGGACATTCTGCTGCTGTCGAGCGGCACCCAGATCCTGCATTTTCTCAAGTACGCCGAGAAACTTGGCCTGCTTGAGGAAGCCCGCGCGGGCCTGAACCGGCTGGTGGTGGTCAGCATCGGCCCGGCCTGCAGTGAGGCGGCCGCCGATCTGGGCCTGCGGATCGACCTGGAAGCCAACCCGCACAAAATGGGCATTCTTGTGCGCCTCGCCGCCGAGCATGGCCCTGCGCTGATCGCCCGGCGGCTTCAGCGCGCCGGCTGACCTGCACCGCACGGCCCCGGCCCCTGAACGAGGGCCGGGGCCGTTTCCCGTTCAGCGGAAAGGAACCGGCGTTCCGACCGGGGCCGGGTGGTGGGTGACGACGCCGTGATCCACGTTCAGGCGCAGCACTTCCCCCACGTGGAAGGGGAGAATCACGCTGGCGTCGGGCGCCGTGGTGTCCAGGTGGGCCGGGTGGCCGTCAATTTCCAGGGTGGTGCGGCCGCCGAGGGTGCAGACGCGCAGAGCCACCCGCTGACCAGGCGTGAAGCGGGCGTCGGTGCTGGTGAGGATCACTCCGATGCGGGCCTCAGCGTTCGCACGGGACAGGTGAATCATGGGGTCACCTCCTTCACGCAGTGTGGGGGGCGCACATGGCGTGACCCTGCGAATTGCGTGAACGGCTCCAGTCCCGCCCGCTTATGCGCAGGTCACCTTCAGTCCCTGGGGCCGGTCAGCCGTCCGGATCGCTGTTCGGTGCAGGCAGGGCGCCGCCCGTGAACCGTTTGGTGAGCCACCGGTCGAAGCGGGCAAGGTTGTCCGCCTGCCGTTCATAGGCGTCGTGAATGGTGCGCAGTTTCACCTGCAGGGTCTGCAGGCGCTCGTCGCTGACGGGAATGTCCGCCCGGCTCCAGTCGCGGCGGTACACGCCGTTGATGTCGTGCGTGGCGCGGCGCAGCGTCACCGCGTCCCGCGCCTCTTCGAGCGTGAGGCCCAGGGCGCGCAGGTCGATCAGGTCCCGCAGGAGGCGCAGCGCGTACGGGCCGTACAGCGCGCGGCCGGAGGCGGTGACGTGGTCGGGAACCAGCAGCTGCAGTTCGGCGTAGTGCATCACCGTGCGGCGGGTCACGCCGGCCGCACGGGCGAGCTCGGCAGTGGTGTAGTACGTGGCGCTGGGGTCGGTCACGGGGTGAGAATCACCTTCCCGGTCACGCGGCGCTCCAGCAGGTCCCGCAGGGCGCGTGGGGCGTCCTCGAGCGGGTAGCGGGCGCTGATGAGCGGCGTGATGGTGCCCTCCGTCACCCAGGTGGCAAGCTGCTGAAGGTGCCGGGCGTTGCCGCGCGGGTCGCGCCGGGCGTACTCGCCCCAGAAAACGCCCACCACCGACGCGCCCTTGAGCAGCGGGAGGTTCAACGGCAGCTTCGGGATTTCGCCCCCTGCAAATCCCACCACAAGGTACCGGCCGCCCCAGGCGATGGCGCGGAAGGCACTTTCCGCCCAGCGGTCCCCGACAGGATCAAGAATGACGTCCACGCCCGCCTTGCCGGCGAGGGTCTTCAGGGCGTCCTTCAGGTCGGTGGTGGCGTAGTTGATGGTCTCATCGGCGCCGTGCGCGCGGGCGAGGGCGAGTTTCTCGTCGGTGCTGGCCGCGGCGATCACGCGCGCGCCGAGCGCCTTGCCGATCATGACGGCCGCGAGGCCCACGCCGCCGGCTGCGCCGAGGACAAGCAGGGTCTCCCCGGCTCTGAGCTGGCCGCGGTCGATCAGGGCGTGCATGACGGTGCCGTACGCGAGCGGGAGCGTGGCCGCCACGCCGAACTCCAGCGTGTCGGGCAGAGGCAGCGTGGCGGCGGCCGGGGCAATCAGGTGCGTGGCGAAGGCGCCGGTGCCGGTGAACGCGGCGGCGCGCTGCCCCACGGTCAGGTGCGTGACGCCCTTGCCGACGGCCTCGATGATGCCGGCGGCCTCGGCACCCGGGGTGAACGGCAGGGGGGGGCGCACCTGGTACTGGCCCATGACCATCAGCGCGTCAGGGTAGTTCACGCTGGCGGCGTGCACGCGCAGCAGAATCTCGCCGGGGCCGGGGGTGGGCGTGGGGTGCTCGGTGACGCTCAGGGTTTCGGGCTGATCGAAGCGGGTGCAGGTCAGGGCGCGCATAGGTCCTCCGGGGTGGGGTGGCGAGGTCATGAGGTGACCTCTGCATCTTAACGCGGGCGTTCAAAGTTGACGTGTACGGACACTTCCCCGTAGGCTCGGAGCACCGAGCCGCATACACTTCACCTCCCGAGGAGCGACCATGGCCCCCTTCCTGAACCGCCGCGACCTGACCTTTCAACTGTTCGAGGTGCTGCCCACCGCGGACCTTCCCCAGCGCCCACGTTTCGCCGAGCACAGCCGCGAGGTCTACGAGGACGTCCTGAACCTCGCGTACAGCGTCGCCGACCGGTATTTCGCCAACCACGCCCGTGAGGTGGACCTGAACGAACCGCACGTGCAGGGCGGCCGGGTGGTGCTGCCTGCCGCGGTGGGGGAAGCGATGCGCGCCTTCCGGGACGCCGGGTTCTTCGCCGCGCACCACGACGAGGAACTGGGCGGCCTGCAACTGCCCTGGGTGGTCATGCAGGCCGTGCAGGCCCACTTCCAGGCGGCGAACGTGAGCTCCAGCGGCTACCCGTTTCTTACCATCGGGAACGCGAACCTTCAGCGGGTGTTCGCCTCTGCGGAGCAGCAGCGCCGCTTCATGCTGCCGCTGCTTGAAGGCCGCTGGTTCGGCACCATGGCCCTCAGCGAACCGCAGGCCGGGTCCGGCCTGGCAGACATCACCACCACCGCCACACCCCGGGGTGACGGCACGTACGCCATTACCGGCACGAAAATGTGGATCTCAGGCGGCGAACACGAACTCAGCGAGAACATCGTGCATCTCGTTCTGGCCCGCATTGCCGGCGGACCGGCCGGCGTAAAGGGCATCAGCCTGTTCCTGGTGCCCCGCTACCGCGTGGACGAAGACGGCAGTGTGGGTGAGAGCAACCACGTGGTTCTGGCCGGCCTGAACCACAAGATGGGGTACCGCGGCACCACGAACACCCTCCTGAACTTCGGGGAAGGCGGCGAAACCACCGGAGAACTGGTGGGCGAACCAGGGCGGGGCCTCGCGCAGATGTTCCACATGATGAACGAAGCCCGCATCGGGGTGGGCATGGGCGCCGTGATGCTCGGCACCGCCGGGTACCTCGCCAGCCTGGAGTACGCCCGGGAACGCCGTCAGGGCCGACCCGCCAGCAACAAGGACCCGCTCGCGCCGCCCGTGCCGATCATCGCTCACGCCGACGTGCGCCGGATGCTGCTGCGGCAGAAGGCCATCGTGGAGGGCGGACTGGCGCTGGGCCTGTACGCCTCCATGCTCGTGGACGACCAGCACACTGGCCCCGAAGCCGGGCGCGCCGACGCGGGCCTGCTCCTCGACCTGCTGACCCCGATCGTGAAAAGCTGGCCCAGCCGCTACAGCCAGGACGCCCTGAGCGACGCCATTCAGGTGATGGGCGGCGCCGGGTACACCCGCGACTTTCCCGTCGAGATGTACTACCGCGACAACCGCCTCAATCCCATTCACGAGGGCACCGAGGGTATTCAGGGCAACGACCTGCTGGGCCGCAAGGTCACGCAGGCCGGTGGACGCGGCCTTGAGCTCCTGCTGGCCCGCATCCAGGCCGACCTTCAGGCGAGTGAGGCCCTAGGCGGCCTGGACGAGATTCGCGCCGCGCTGGGCACGGCCGTCCGCCAGTCCGGCGCGGCCCTGCAGGCCATCCTGACCCGCGCGCCGGACCTGGGCCCGGACCTGTTCCTGGCCAACGCGAACAGCGCCCTGGAGATGCTGGGGCACACCGTGATCGGCTGGATGTGGCTGCGTCAGGCGACCGTCGCCGCGCGCGCACTGCCCGGCGCGCGCGGCGACGACCCGGCCTTCTACCGCGGCAAGCTGCACGCCGCGCGGTTCTTCGCCACGCACGAACTCCCGAAGGTCCGCGCGCACGCCGAGCTGCTGGCCAGCGCAGACCGCACCACCCTGGACATGCAGCCGGACTGGTTCTGATTCCAGACGGCGAACGGCAGGGCGCGCATCCGGAAGACGGACCGGACGCGCGCCGGCGTCATTTCACCTGTCCTGGGGCAGCTGCTCGTCGGGTGTGGTAGACGCGCGGCGAGCGCGGCGTGCCCTGGTTCTCGCTCTGCCCCACCCTGCAGGTCACCCCGTGCGCAGGCTGCCGGGGGCTCCACAGGACTGAACCATCAGCGCCCGCGGTTCCCTGAGCCCCTGCCGGACTCAGCCGACGTTGACGGTCGGGGCGCCGGCGGTGATGGTGCCGCCGTGCGCGGTGCGGTCTCCCAGGCGGGCGGCCGGCTTGCCGTTGATGCGTACCGTTCCGCTGCCCTGTGTAATGCTGTCCGGCGGGCCGACGCACACACAGCTGTCACCGACGCGCGCCGCGGGCCGCCCGCCGACAAACACGGTGGGGCTGCCGGCATTGATCGGCCCGCCCACGTGCGGGGTCCAGCCGGTCGACTGCGGGCAGACGTGTTGATCACCGAGGCGCGCGGCAGGTGGCATGCCCGGAGTCTACCGGCTGCGCGGGGAGCGCACTCGCGCACCTGCGCTGCGCCTACTGCAGCTGCCGGTCCGGCCAGCTGGGGGTGCGGCTTTCGCGCCAGAAGTTCACGAAAGCGTCGACCTGATCAACGAACTTCTGGAAGGAGGTGGATTTCACCATGTACGAACTGGCGTGCAGCGTGTAGGCGCGGGCGACATCGCCCGGCTGGGAGGAGGTGGAGAGCATCACGACCGGGATGTACACCAGGGCGGGGTCCTCCTTGATGGCCTGAAGCACCTCGAACCCGGACATGACCGGCATGTTCACGTCCAGAATCACCACGTCCGGGTGCGGCCCGGTGCGCAGGTGCCGCAGGGCCTCGCTGCCGCTGGCGCAACTCGTGACGGTCAGGCCGGCGCCGTGTTCCTCGAACACCTCCTGGGCCAGCAGCAGATCCGCAGGATTATCGTCCACCAGCAGCACCCGGAACGGCCGGGTCACGTGGGCAGCCTGGAAGGTCGGGACGGGATCATAGCTGACAGTATAGGGAAGCGGTTCCCTGCCCGCCGCCGTTGCGGCGCCGGGTGGCGCGCGCAGCGGTCGGCCCGGTACGCCGGGCGTAACAGGCTACTCACGCCCGGGAACCGCGGCGCTGAGGGTATTGCCCACGGCGCGGCGCAGGCCCTGAATGTCGAACGGGCCGTGCCGGGTGGGGTGAACACGGTTGGTCAGCAGCACCCAGGCGAGTCCCCGGGGCGGGTCCACCCACAGGCCCGTCCCGGTAAAACCGGTGTGCCCCACCGCGTGGGGGCTGCACAGGCTGCCGCCACTCCAGCCGGGGCTGGCGTGCACGAACGCCAGGGTCCGTTCCGGCGCCTGTGGGGTGAGCGCCAGGTGCTGCGCGGCTGGAGACAGCCAGTGGCCGCGCAGCAGCGCCTCGGCCTGGTCGAGGACGCCGTCGAGGGTGCCGAACAGACCGGCGTGGCCGGCCGCGCCGCCCATGGCGGCGGCGTTCTCGTCGTGGGTTTCGCCCTGCAACAGCCGTTCGCGCCACGCGCAGTGTTCGGTGGCGACCGAGTGATCGGCCCTGGGCGTGAAGGTCAACCCCGGGTCCAGCGTGAAAGTCTGGAGGCGACGGTCGTGCAGGCGTTCAAGCACGCGGCCCAGCAGCACGTACCCCAGGTCGGAGTACAGCACGGTGCCCGGCTCGGTGACCGCCCAGGGTTCCTGCAGGAAGCGCGCGCGGATGGTCGCCGCGTCCCCCCAGGTGTAGAGCTTCGACCAGGGGCCCAGGCCGGCGGTGTGCGTGAGCAGCTGGCGCAGGGTGCGGGCGCGCAGCGGGGTGTCGTTCATCCACGCGAGGTCAGGCAGGAGGCGGCCCAGCGGGTCGTCGAGGTCCAGCAGGCCGCGCTCGGCCGCGCGCAGGACTTCACGGGCCGTGAACAGGGGCTTGGTGAGGCTCGCGAGGTCCCACCACGCGTCCGGCGCGAGGGGCGCGGTCTCCCCGTGCCGGGCGTGCCCGGCGGTGAAGGTGGCGCGCTGCCCGTCCGCGCGGACCACGCCGAGCGCCGCGGCGGACGGGCCGCCGGGGCCGAGCGCCTGTTCCACAAGGTCGCGGGTGCGCTGCGGAATCACGGTTGCTCCAGCGCCGCGCGGGCGTGACCGTGGGCGGCGTTCAGGCGGTGGCGGGCCCCCTCGGCGTTCAGGTTCAGCTGCAGGCCCACGATGGCGGTCTTCACGTGGCCGTCTGCGTCCTGCAGCGCGGCGTGCGCGCGGTCCTCGGGGACGCCGGTGGCGTGCATGACGAGCCGCACGGCCCGGGCGTAGAGTTTCGCGTTGGTGGCTTTCAGGTCCACCATCAGGTTGCCGTACACCTTGCCTAGGCGGATCATCAGGGCGCTGGAGAGGGTATTCAGGGCGATTTTCTGGGCGGTGCCGGCCTTCAGGCGGGTGGACCCGCTGATGATCTCCGGACCGGTATCGAGCAGCACGGGACAGTCAGCCTGCGTGAGGACCGGCGTGCCGGGGTTGTTCGCCAGACCGATGACGAGCGTCCCGGCGCTGCGCGCCGCCTGCATGGCGCCCAGCACCCAGGGGGTGGTGCCACTGGCGGCCACCGCGATCAGCACGTCGTCCGAGGTGGGTGACACGCCGCCCAGAACACGGACGCCGTCCTCGCGGTCGTCCTCGGCACCTTCAACCGCCGCGCGGATGGCGCGCGGCCCGCCCGCGATGAGCGGCACGGCCCGTTCGGGTGGCCAGGAGAAGGTCGGGGTGAGTTCAGTGGCGTCCAGGACGCCGAGCCGGCCGCTGGTGCCGGCGCCGGCGTACAGCAGGCGCCCGCCGCGCTCGAGTCGGGGCAGGGCGGCCTGCGCGGCGGCGGTGAGGGCCGGCGCGGCGCGCCGGGCAGCGTCGACGGCGCCGAGCTGATCCTCCAGCAGGGCGTCCATCAGGGCGCCGGGGCTGAGCAGGTCAAGGTCAGACCAGGCGGGGTGGACCGCTTCGGTGTGCAGGGTCGGGTCGGGGGTCATGCGGCTCCGGGGGCGGGGGTCCACTTGCCGGCGTGGGCGGAATGCGCGGCGCCGGTGGTGTGGGGCAGGGTGTTCGGCCAGCCCTGCGCGCGGGCGTACCCGAGGAAGGCGAATGCGGCGGCTTCCCGGGTGGCGTCGGTGAAGCCCTGCGCACTCCAGCCGAGGTCGTCGAAGGTGCGCAGGGGCGTGGGACCCAGCGCGCCGGCCAGCGCGCCGAGCAGGGCGGGGTTGCGGGCGCCTCCGCCGGCGACGATCACCTCGTCGGGCCGGCGAGGCAGGAAGTGCAGGGCCGCGGCGACGCTGCGGGCGGTGAAGGCGGTGGCGGTCGCGGCGAGGTCCGGGACGCTGAGGGACGCGGGAACGGACAGGCGGCTCAGGGTCCAGACTTCCCGGCCGGTGGCTTTGGGCGGGCGCTGCGTGAGTTCCGGGTGGGTGAGCCACTGGGCGAGGGTGGGTTCATGCACCTGACCGGCGCGGGCCAGGGCGCCGTTCTCGTCGTGGGTGAGGCCGGCCCTGGCGGCCGCTTCGTCCAGCAGGCAGTTGGCGGGGCCGGTGTCGAAGGCCTGCACGCCGGCCGGGTCGGCGCCGCTCAGCACGGTCAGGTTCGCAATGCCGCCCAGGTTCAGCAGGGCGCGGTGGGTGCCGGCCTGCGCGAACAGGGCCCAGTCGGCAAAGGGCACGAGGGGAGCGCCCACGCCGCCTGCGGCGAGGTCGGCCGGCCGGAAATCCGCCACGACCGGCCGGCCGGTGCGCTGCGCGATCACGGCGGCTTCACCGAGTTGCAGTGTGGCGGGCCGCGCCCAGGCGCGTGAGGGGTCGGGACGCGGGTGGTGCTGCACGGTCTGGCCGTGGCTGGCGATCAGGTCGGCGTCCGCGGCCAGCGGCGCGGCGGCCTGCGCGAGGGCCTCGCCAAGCCACCAGTGCAGCTGCGCGAGGTCGGCCGGGCCGCCTTCATTGCGCGCGGCCCGCAGCACCGCGGCGCGCAGGTCCGGGGCGTAGGGGGTGAAGGTGTGGGCCACCACGCGTGCGCGCGGCGCGCCGCCGGGCAGTGCGCCCAGCGTGGGGCCACCGCTGCCCAGGGCGGGCCAGCCGGGCAGT
The DNA here is from genome assembly GCF_020229735.1 of Deinococcus taeanensis. Classification (NCBI taxonomy): domain Bacteria; kingdom Thermotogati; phylum Deinococcota; class Deinococci; order Deinococcales; family Deinococcaceae; genus Deinococcus; species Deinococcus taeanensis. The sequence continues at coordinate 216,099 of NZ_CP083458.1, forward strand.
TCCAGCAGCGCCGCGTCGATGCCGTCGGCGCTGGTCCCGCTCATGAGTCCCAGAACGCGCGCCGGGCGGGTCACGCGCTGCCCTGGAGTTCCATCACGAAGTCGTAGCGGTCCCCGCGGTAGTGGGCGCGGGCGTACTCGATGGGCCGGCCGTCCGCGAGCCAGGAGACGCGGTCGGTGGTGAGCAGCGCGGCGCCGACGGCGACGTTCAGCAGCGGCGCGAAGGTCAGGTCGGCGTTGACGGCGCGCAGATGCCGGATGGCGCGGGCGGGGCTGAGGTGCCGCGCGGCGAGCAGGGCGTAGAGGCTGGCGTCCTGCACGTCCTGGGCGGCCAGCGGGCCGACCAGTGCGGCCGGCAGGGTGGAGTCCTCAATGGCGAGGGGTTCGCCGTCGGCCGTGCGGACCCGGCGCAGGCGGTACACGAGTTCGCTGGGCGAGAGGGCCAGACCCATGGCCTCCTGCGGGGTGGGGTGGGTGCGCTCGAAGTTCAGGACGCGCGCGCCGGGCGACTGGCCGCGGGACCGGACGTCGTCGGAGAAGGAGGACAGCAGGCCCAGACTGCGCGCGGGCAGGTCGCCGGGGCGGGGGGGCGGGGTCACGAAGGTGCCGCTGCCGTGGCGGCGGGTCAGGAGGCCCTGCTGGGCGAGCAGGGCCAGCGCCTGGCGCACGGTGACGCGGGAGACACCCAGGTGCGCGGCGAGGTCACGCTCGGCGGGCAGGGCGCTGCCGGGGCGCAGCTGGCCGCTTTCGATGCGGTGGGTCAGTCCCTGGGCCACCTGCACGTACACGGGCGTGGCGCTCGCGCTGTCAAGCGGAATCACCCAGAGTGAGGAGGCAGTGAACGGCATCCTCCCGAGCGTACCACTCGCGGACCAGTTTGCAAGACGGTTGCAAGTGGGCCGAAAGTGGTACTAGTGTGGGGCGTCGTTCAGTCCTCATCCATTCCGCACCCCAGACCCCCCCGGAGGTCACCTATGTACACCCGCACCCTGACCCTTGTCACCCTCGCCCTGCTCTGCACCGCGCACGCCGCCCCCAAGAAGGTCAGCAGCTACGCCAGCCTGGGCGTCACCGCCGGCAAAAGCGGCGGCACCTACACCCTGCCCCTGGGCGACAGTCCCCAGAGCCTGTTCTACTACGGCGCGATCGACAACAACCTCGGCCTGATCTCCCAGCAGATGTTCGACGGCCTGGTCGAGTTCAACCTCGCCACGTACAAGATCGAGCCTGCCCTGGCCGAAAGCTGGACCATCAGCAGCGACGGCCGGGTGTACACCTTCAAGCTGCGCCAGGGCGTGAAGTGGAGTGACGGCCAGGCGTTCAACGCCGACGACGTGATCTTCACGTACAGGAACATGATCATGAACCCCGAAGCGCGCGCCGGGGACGCCGGGAACTTCAAACTCGGCGGTCAGGACGTCACCATCAGCAAGGTCGACCCCATGACCGTGCGCTTCATCCTGCCGCGCCCCGCCCCCGCCTTCCTGCTGCAGCAGCGGTACTTCATCATGCCGCAGCACAAACTCGCCAGGTACGGCCAGGACAGCGGCGCCAAGGCCAGCGACATCAACACCGCGTGGCCCACCAACGTCAATGAAGCGGAAGTTGTGGGCACCGGCCCGTTCAAGCTGAGCAACTACACCTCCGGGCAGAAGGTCACGCTGGTCCGCAACCCCAACTACTGGAAGGTGGACGCCGCCGGCAAGCAGCTGCCGTACCTCGACCGCCTGGAATTCCTGGTGATCCGCGACCCGCAGGCGCAGGTGGCCCAGTTCCTGGCCGGCAACCTCGACCAACTGAACATCAGCGGCGCGCAGTTCCCGGACCTGAAGCAGAAGGAAGTGGCCGGCGCGCCCTTCAAGGTCATGCGCTCCACCGCCCTGTTCGGCAGCCCCCCCTTCGTGGCGTACAACTTCGACGCGAAGAACGCCGCCCTCGCCAAGGTGTTCAGTGACGTGCGCTTCCGCCGCGCGATGCAGAGCGCCATCAACCGCGAGCGCATCATCGACTCGGTGTACAACGGCCTGGCCAGCCTGCCCGGGCACGGCGTGGCCCCCGCGAACAAGACCTTCTACGCCAACACCACGCGCCAGCTGGGCGGCTTCAGCCTCAGCGACGCGAACGACGCCCTGGACGCCCTGGGCCTGAAGAAACGCAACGCCGCGGGCACCCGCCTGCTTCCGAACGGCCAGCCGCTGGAACTGGACCTGACGTACGGCACCGACAGCGCCGTGTACCCCCCCATCGCCACGATTATCCAGAGTGACTTCGCGAAGGTGGGCGTCAAGGTGAACCTGCGCGGCATCCTCAGCAGCCGCCTGCTGTCCACCGGACAGAGCGGCGACTGGGAAATGATCCTGCACGCCTTCGGCGACCAGCCCGACCCGGAACTGCGCCGCCCGATCTGGCAGCCGGGCGGCAGCCTGTACTACTGGCACCGCACGCTGCAGCCGGCCAAGGACGGCGACCCGGCCAACACCGCCCGCATGGCCGGCTGGGAAAAGGAAATCTACGAGATTTTCAACAAGGCCGCCGTGGAACCCAGCGCCAGCGCCCGCAAAGCCCTGTACACCCGCTGGCAGCTGCTGTTCGCGCAGAACCTGCCGGTCACCCCGATCGCCAAACCTGAGAACCTCGGCGCGATCAGCAACAAGTACGGCAACTACGTGTACAACCTCGGCGTGATTCCCGGGTACAACCCCGTCCCGCTGATCTTCCAGAAGTAAACCAGCCGCGGGGTGGGAAGTGGTGGGGGCCGCGCGCCTTGTGCACCGCTTCCCACCCTCGCCTCTCCCCGCAGGAGTGCCCGCCTTGACCCGATCCGCCCCCACCTCACTCCGCCCGCCCGGCCCGGGAGCCGCATGCTGACGTACACCCTCCGCCGCGTCCTGGGCATGATTCCCACTCTGCTGCTGATCAGCGTGGTGTGCTTCGCCGTGATTCAGCTGCAACCCGGGTCCTTTATCGACCAGTACCTGGAGGATCCGCGGGTCACGAAGGACACGGTGGCCAGCATCACCCGGCAGCTGGGCCTGGATCAGCCCCTGTGGGCGCAGTACCTCACCTGGATCAAAGGCATCGTCACGCACGGTGAGTTCGGCTACTCGTTCGTGAACGGCCGCCCGGTGAGCAGCCTCATCTGGGAACGCCTGGGCTGGACGGTGTTCCTCGCCGTGCTGACCCTGCTGGTGTCGTGGCTGATTGCCGTGCCGCTGGGCATCTACACTGCCATCCACCGCCACGGAAAGCGCAGCGCCGCCCTGAACTTTTTCGGGTACGTCAGCCTTGCCACGCCGGACTTTCTGGTGGCGCTGCTGCTGATCGCCCTGGTGCTCAAGACCGGCGGCACGAACGTGGGCGGGCTGTTCAGCCCGCAGTTCATCGACGCGCCGTGGAGCGGCGCCAAAGTCATGGACCTGCTCGCCCACCTGTGGATTCCCATGATCGCCATTGGCCTGGAGGGCGTCGCGGGCCTGATGCGCCAGATGCGGGCCTCCATGCTGGACGTAATCAACCAGGACTACATCCGCACGGCGCGCGCCAAGGGGCTGGCTGGACGGCGGGTGCTGTGGGGACACGCGGTGCGCAACGCCATCAACCCGCTGATCAGCCTGGCGGGCCTGAGCCTGCCCAGCCTGATCAGCGGCACGATCATCGCCAGCATCGTCCTGAACCTGCCCACCATCGGGCCGTTCCTGTACGACAGCCTGCTGAACAAGGACCAGTACGTCGCCATGACCCTGCTGCTGTTCAGCGCCCTGCTGCTGCTGATCGGCAACCTGCTGTCCGACCTGGCCCTCGCGTGGGCGGACCCGCGCGTGAGGTTCGAATGACCGCCGCTGCCGCCCCCGACCTGCCCACCCAGGAAACGCGGCGCACGCCGCTGCAGCTCGCGCTGCGCCGCTTCCGCCGCAACCGCGTGGGCGTCCTGAGCGCCTGGGTGCTGGCCGCCCTGTACCTGACCGCGCTGCTCTCCCCTTTCCTCGCTCCCTACGGCATCACCGCGCAGCATGAGGCGTACCCGTACCAACGGCCGCAGGCCGTGCACGTGCTGCACGAAGGGCGCCTGATGCGGCCGTTCGTGTACGGCGTGAAGAAAACCCGCGATCCCGTGACGTTCCTGAGCACCTTCGCCGAGGACCGGACCCGGCCGCTGCCCATCCTGCTTTTCCTGCGCGGTGACGATCCCACCGACGCGGGGTACCGCGTGTTCGGGCTGTGGCGCAGCCAGTGGCACCTGTTCGGCGTCAAAGGCGGCTTCTACTTTCCGCTGGGCACCGACAAGTTCGGGCGCGACCTGCTCTCCCGCATGCTGGTGGGCTCCCAGGTGAGCCTCACCGTGGGGGTCATCGGCATTCTGATTTCCTTCTCGATCGGGATCGTGCTGGGCGGCGTCAGCGGTTACTTCGGCGGGTGGGTGGACAACCTGATTCAGCGCCTGGTGGAGGTCCTGCTGTCCTTCCCGCGGTTGCCCATCCTGCTGGCGCTCTCCACCATCATCCCGGCGAAGTGGCCGTCCACGTGGGTGTACCTGGGCATCGTGGCGGTTCTGGCCCTGATCGGCTGGGCGGGTCTGGCGCGCGTGGTGCGCGGACAGGTGATCAGCGCCCGCACCGTGGATTACGTGCAGGCCGCCCGCGCCATCGGCAGCAGTGACCTGCGCGTGATCCTGCGTCACATCATGCCGAACCTCAGTTCTTTCCTGATCGTGACCGCCACCCTCGCCCTGCCGGGGTACATCCTGGGTGAAAGCGCCCTGAGCTTCCTGGGGTTGGGCATCAAGGAACCCATGACCAGCTGGGGCCTGCTGCTCAAGGACGCGCAGAATTTCGAAACCCTGAACCTGTACCCGTGGCTGCTGCTGCCCGGCGTGCTGATCGTGCTGTCCGTCCTGGCCTTCAACTTCATGGGGGACGCCCTGCGTGACGCCGCCGACACGCAGAGCCGCTAGGCGGCCGGCGGCCGCGCAGCCACCCCTCCCGGGCGCTAGCGTGAGCCCATGACCGGAACGCCGCGCGCCACCCCCACTGCCCCCGCGGCCCACCCCCGCCCCCCACGCCTGCTGCGGGGGGCGCTGCTGTACGCCGGGGCGCTCGCGCTGTTCGCGTGCCTGGACGCCACCGTCAAGCACCTCACGCAGAACTACCCGGTGCCTGCCGTGGCCTCGGCGCGCTACGCCTCGCAGTTCCTGCTGATGAGCGCCCTGCTGCTGCCCCGGCACGGCGCGGGCCTGCTGCGCACCCGGCGGCCCGCGCTGGTCACCCTGCGCTCCGCCGCACTCGTGGTATTGACCCTGATGATGAACAGCGCCCTGCAGCGCCTCCCGCTGGCTGAAGCGACCGCCATCTCCTTTGCCGCGCCGCTGCTGATCGTGCTGCTTGCCGGGCCCATCCTGGGCGAGCGCCTGACTGCCGCGCGCGCCGCCGGCGTCGCGGCCGGGTTCGTGGGCGTGCTGCTGATCGCGCAGCCCGGCGGGCACCTCGACCCGCTCGGCGTGACGTTCGCACTGCTGGCCGCCGCCGCGAACGCCGGGTACGGCCTGCTCTCCCGCGCGCTGGGCTCTACAGAACGGCCCCTGAACATGCTGTACTCCTCCGCGCTGGTGGGCACCGTGGCCTTCAGCGCGCTGCTGCCGTGGTTCTGGCATGGTCCCCCCGTCACCGCCGGGCAGGGGGCGCTGCTGTTCAGTCTCGGCCTGACCGGTGGCGCCGGGCACCTGCTGTTCACCCTGGCGTACCGGGAGGCGCCCGCGTCGTTCCTGGCGCCGCTCACGTACCTGCAGCTGGTGTGGGCGGCCCTGCTGGGCGCCGGGCTGTTCGGGCACGTGCCCTCTCCCACTGCACTTGGCGGCATGCTGCTCGTCTCGGTGGCCGGCGTGAGTGTCGCCCTTCATGACGCCGCCCGCGCCCGGCGCTGAACGCCCGCCGCGTGGCCGGGCCGGGCGCTGCCAGCGGCAGGCCGCGCATGCGGGGCGCCCGCAGGTGGCACAATGCGCGGGTGAAGCTCAGCACACCGAGAACGCCTTGACCCCTCTTCCCTTCAGTCTGGGGCTCGATGCGGGCGGCAGCAGCACCCGGTGGAGCCTGCGCCGCGGCGGCAGCACCGTCGCGTCCGGCTCTGGACCGCCGCTGACGACCGCGCTGCTGGGCACACCCGCCGGACAGGACAGCCTGCAGGCGCTGCGCGCCGCGCTTCCCGCCACGCCGGAGGTGGCGCACGCGGGCCTGCCGGGCCTCAGCGCTGACCACCCGGATACCGACCGGGTCCGCGAGGCGCTCGCCGCCGCGCTCGGCCTGAACCCGGCGCGCCTGAGCGTCGAAAGTGACCTGGACCTGGCGTACCGCGCGCACCTGGCGCCCGGCAGCGGCGTGCTGCTGTACGCCGGAACGGGCAGCGTCGCGTACCACGTCACGCGCGGCGGCGAGGTCATCCGCGCGGGGGGACGCGGGTACCGTATCGGTGACGACGGCGCCGGATTCAGCCTGGGCCGCGGCGCCCTACGCGCGCTGACCCACGACCTGGACCACGGCCGGCACCCCGAAGGGCCGCTGGCGCAGGAGGTCGCTGCCGTGACGGGCGGCCTGGACTGGAACACCCTGCGCGCCTTTGCGTACAGCACGCCCGGCGCGGCGGGCCTGGCGACCCTCGCTCCGGCAGTGGGGCGCGCCGCAGACCAGGGCGACGTGCGCGCGCAGACGCTGCTTCAGGAGGCCGCCCAGGCGCTCGCCGCCCTGGCACGGGCCGTGCAGGAACGCGCCGGAACGCTGCCCGTCACGGCCACCGGCGGCACCCTGCGGGTCAGTCCGCTGCTCGTGGCGGCGCTAGGGCGCGCGCTGCCCGGCGTGAACGTGCAGCACCGCGATCACGCGGAGGCGGCAGCCCGGTACGCGGAATCCCACGGGTCCTGAGGGGCGCGTTCAGAACGCCGGAGTTCAGCGGAACAGGCCCCGTTCAGGCTTAGGCGTCCATACTCGGGGCCGCGGCCTCACCGTCACGCATCAGGGTCAGGAACACGCCGGTCAGCTCCGGATCGAACTGCTGTCCGGCCTGATCCGCCAGAAACGCCAGCGCCTGCTCCGCAGACCACGCGGGCCGGTACGGCCGGTCAGTCGTCAGGGCGTCGAACACGTCGCACAGGGCGAACAGCCGGGCCAGCCGCGGAATGCGGCGCCCCGCGAGCCGGTCGGGGTAGCCCGCGCCGTCCCAGCGTTCGTGGTGATGCCGGACCACGTCCAGCGTGGCGCGCCCCACGCCGGGAATGTGCCGGGCGAGCGCCTCGCCGGCCGGGGCGTGCTGCTCAACCACGCGGCGTTCTTCCGGCGTAAGCGGGCCGGGTTTGCGCAGCAGATCGTCCGGGACCTGCACCTTCCCGATGTCATGCAGGTACGCGACGTCACGCAGCGCGGAGCGGTCCGGGTCGCTGAGAGACAGGGCGTCCGCCATGCGCTGGGCGAGCTGCGTGACGCGCGCCGTGTGCCCGTGCGTTTCCATGTCCCTCGCTTCCAGCGTGAGGCCCAGGGCCAGCAGCGTTCCCTCACGGGCCTCTTCCAGGGCGCGCAGCTGCTCGGCGCGGTCCAGCGCGGTCAGGAAGTGCGCGGCGAGCGTGCGGACCAGGTGCGTGTCCCACTCCTGAAAGGGCGTGTCCCGCGTGAGGACCAGCACGCCCAGCAGGTTGTGCTCACGCTGCAGCGGCGCAGCCAGCAGCGCCCCACCCTGAAGAAATGAGGGCCGGTGAATGCGCGTGGCCGTGCGGACATCCGCCACCCGCAGGATGTCCCCCGTGCGGACGGCCTCCCACGCCAGGCCCTGCCCGCGCTGCAGGGTCACCTGTCCCTGCCCAGGCGACACGCCGCTGGTCGTGGTGGACGTCAGGACGTCAGGTCCGGACTCGTACGCGAGAAACACAATCTCGCGCGCGCCCAGCAGTTCGTGCGTCATGGTCATGACGACGTTCAGCACCTCGTCCTTACGCCGCGTGTCCCGCAGCGCCTCGGTGACGCGCGCCAGCGCTTCGAGTTCCCGCACGTGCCGCGCGGCCCGCTCGCGGCGCAGACGCGTGAACAGCACCGCTCCGAGCTGCCCGGCCGCTTCGCGGGCGACGCCGGGCGACCCATCAGGAAACCCGTCGGCGCCGCTGAGCCGGTCCAGGTTCAGGAAGGCGCTGACCTGCCCGTCCACAACGACCGGGACGCCCAGCGTGGCGCTGATGGCTTCGACCGGCTTCATCAGGCTCTCGTGTTCCCGGCCGGTCAGATGCGTTTCGAGGGTGGTGGCCACGGCCGCGGCGGCCATGACCTCCGGGCCGCGAAGGATGCGGGGGTGACCCGCCTGCCACGCCGGAACCGGCCAGGCGTACCAGCGCTGCATGCTTGCCGGAGAGCGGCGCACGTCCAGCAGCGTGTCCGCGAAGCCGTGCTGCGCGCACACCACGAAGTCCCCGCCGGCGTCCACCATGTACAGTGAACCCGCCTCGGCACCTGGAACGCCCCCCACCACGGCGCGCAGCACCTCATTCCACTGCTGCCGGGTCGGATCGCGGTCCCCGTTGATCAGAGCCAGGGCGCTGCGCGCCGTGAACTCGCCCTGGTCGTCCGGTGCATGCGGGTGAGGCTGACGGCCGGCGAGCATCAGCCGGTCGCGGCCCGCCTGCTTGGCGCGGTACAGCGCCGCGTCGGCGCGCGCCACGGTGCGCGACGGCACCTCCTGTTCGTCGTGCACCGCCAGCCCCCCGGACAACGTGACCGGCTGGCCCTGCACCTGCACCTCCCGCACCTGCTCCAGGCTGCGCCGCACAACCGCGGCCCCCTGTTCGAGGTCCAGGCAGCGCAGCAGCAGCGCGAACTCCTCGCCGCCCACACGGTACACGTGATCGTCGCCACGGACGCCGCGCGTGAGGGCCGCGGCCACCTCGCGCAGCACGCGGTCTCCTTCCGCGTGACCCAGGGTATCGTTCACCTCCTTGAACAGGTCGATGTCCAGCAGAGCCACCAGGTCACCCCGCCCGAGCGCGTGCAGGTCCTGGTCGAACTGCCGGCGGTTGCGCAGCCCGGTGAGTGGATCGGAGTACGCCTCCCGCCGCAGGGCGGTGGTGGAACGCAGCAGCCGCACGCGGGAGGTCAGGACCAGCATCATCGTCCAGTACGACACGAGCAGGAACAGCAGTGCGGCCGGCACGGCGCTCAGCGCTCCGCGGCCCACGGGCAGCAGGTCAAGCAGCCCGGCGCTCAGGCTCAGGGGCGCCGCCCACCACCGCCACCACGCGGGCGCCACAACACCCAGCTGGCCCTGAGGCGGCCCCAGCAGCAGGCGCGTCGCCACGCTGCCGGCCAGGACGCCGGAGGTGGCCAGAAGCGCCGGGAGTCCAGCCGGCAGCACTAGTCCCAGACCCGGCAGGGCCGCCAGCGTCCCCCACAGCGGCCCGTAGAAAAGAGCGATGAGCGCCACCGGCACCAGCCGCAACGTGAACTCCGCGCTGCCCAGCGCCACCGGGTACAGCGCCAGCAGCAGGCCGGCAACGGCGGCGCCCAGCGTGCGCACCACGATGTCCGTCCGGGCGTGGCGCAGCGGCCACGACCGGTACTCCAGGCTGAGCACGAACGCGCACAGCGTCAGCAGGCCGAGGCTGCCGAGCATGGCGCGCAGCTCAGTCAGCAGTGTCACAGGCCCAACCGGACGGAACAGTCATACGCGCAGTGTACGCACCTCCCGCCCGCGCGCCCTTCATGGGGTGGTGGGCCTCCCCACCGGCAGAGGCTCGGGGCTCAGGAGTTCGTTGCTCCGCACGAACGCCCGCATGAAGCGCCCCAGGACATCCACCTGCGAGCGGTAGGTGTTGATGGCGCGCAGCTTCACCCGGCGGTCCTCCAGGCTCAGCGGCACCCGTTGCCACGGCAGGCGAGAAGCCCGCGGCGGCAGCGCCAGCGGCAGCGCCGCGTGCAGACCCTTGGGCAGGGGCCACTCCAGGCCCCCGTGCACCACCCAGTACCGCAGGCGACGCTCCTCGCCCCGCCCGGCCATCAGGCGCAGCGCGATGACACTCAGGGTGTGGTGGTCGGCATGAAAGTCCTGCGGAGCGGGCGCCAGCACCACGTCAGGCTGAACGCGCTGCACGATGCGCCGCAGGTCGCGTTCCAGCGCCTCCCCTGTGAACGGCGCGCCGGGGGACTGCGCGCCGGTCAGGTACACACGGCTCATGCCGGTGCGCGGCGAAGTGTAGGGGGACGTGAAATTCACCGTAAACAGCCGGAACAGCCCCCCATCCGGGTACCCAAGGAAGGTCAGGTGGCTGGCCGGCACGCCCAGCACCTGCGCGGCCCGCCGCGCCTCCCCCGCCCGAAGTTCACCCAGCGCCCGCAGCGCACCGCCGCGGGGCCGCAGGGTACGCCCCGTGAGGGCCGCGTCGAACTCGAAGCCGTCGCCCGCGGTCACCCACACCACGAACACCTCGGCGCCGGCGGAGCGGGCCTGAAGGATGGTGCCCGCGCAGCACAAGGTCTCGTCGTCCGGATGGGGGGTCAGCAGCAACACCCGCTGCCCCGGACGGAACGGCGGGCTGGCCGGCAGGGTGGCCACGGCGCGCGTCACGCGGCCCGTCACGCCCGGCAGTGGCAGGTTGATCCACGCGGCGACGCCCAGCAGCACCAGCAGCGTGGCCGGCAGGGTCCAGCGGGGCAGGAGTCGGCGAGCGGTCACGGCTGTTCATTGTGCCGCGTTCAGACCTGAAACGCGCAGGCCCGCACCGGGGCGTGACTCGAGGCGGTCACCGGGTCAGGGCAGGGCTCCGGCCAGAACCACCTGGGGCTCACGCTGGCCGGGGTCCAAACCCACGCTGTTGTCCCGCATTCAGCTCATGGCGGCTCAGCCCGAGCGGACTTCACTGGACGCAGGAGTGCACCTGAGAAGGCGGCCCAGCGACCAACCGACCGTGCGTTCGTCCTGGTCCAGACTGAGATTCACCCCGGCGTGCCTCACAAGTCTACCGGGGGGCAGCGCGCAGCGAGGCCGGCGTGAGGCGCGCCGGGTTCAGCCGCTCGTTGATCGGGGGGTCCTGGCTGCGGCGCTGCCTGTCCGGCAAGCACCCCCAGGACCACCTGACGGTGCCGCGGCTGGGCGCGTGGGTCGTGGGAAGAGGCGCGTTGTTCACCCGCAGACGGACCGCGGGACTCCATGGGTGGGCAGGAACGCGCGCCGTGCGTTCGCTGGCAAGCCCGGCCCTTTGCCACGCGCCGCCCGCGCGGGTTATTCCAGGGCACCCTGGCCGGTCAGGTGACGTCCCACGATCAGGGTGTGAATGTCGTGCGTCCCTTCGTACGTGTCGACCGTCTCGAGGTTCAGCATGTGGCGAATAACGGGGTACTCGGTCGTGATGCCGTTCCCGCCGTGCAGTTCGCGGGCGAGGCGGGCGCCCTGCAGGGCCACGCGGACGTTGTTGCGCTTGGCGTAGCTCACCTGGGCGTAGTTCATGGTGCCGGCGTCCTTCAGGGTGCCCAGACGCCACGCCATCAGCAGGCCCAGGCTGTGGTCGGTCGCCATGCGGGCGAGTTTGTCCTGCACCAGTTGCCGCGCCGCGAGCGGCCGCCCGAAGGTGCTGCGTGACCCGGTGTAGTCCAGGCTGGCCTGCAGGACGGCTTCCAGAGCGCCCATGGCGCCCCAGGCAATGCCGAAGCGGGCAGAGGTGAGGCACGACAGGGGGCTTTTCAGGCCGCCGCTGCCCGGCAGCAGGTTCCCGGCGGGAATGCGGCAGTCCTGCAGGACGATTTCTCCCGTGACGCTGGCGCGCAGGCTCATCTTCCGGGTGATTTTCGGGGCGCTGAAGCCGGGCGTGTCGGTCGGGACGATGAAGCCGCGCACCAGCCCCGCGTCGTCCTTGGCCCAGACCACGGCCACGTCCGCTTCGGGACTGTTCGTGATCCACATCTTGCTGCCGTTCAGCACGTACTGGTCCCCGTCCAGGCGGGCGCGGGTGCGCATGGCGCCGGGGTCGCTGCCGCCGTCGGGTTCGGTCAGGCCGAAGCAGCCGATCAGTTCGCCGCTCGCGAGCCCGGGCAGCCAGCGCCGCCGCTGCTCCTCGCTTCCGAACGTGAGGATCGGGTACATCACGAGGCTGCCCTGCACGCTCGCGGCGCTGCGCAGGCCGCTGTCGGCGCGTTCGAGTTCGTACATCATCGCGCCGTACGCGCTGTACGTGACGCCCGCACCGCCGTACTCTTCGGGTGTGGTGGGGCCCAGCAGGCCCATCGCGCCGAACCGGCGCATGACGTCCCGGACGGGCAGGTCCCCGGTGTCCCACCAGTCGGCCACGTGGGGGAGAAGTTCGGCGTCGCAGAAGGCACGGACGCTTTCGCGCACAAGGCGCTCTTCAGGCTCAAGCAGGTCATGCACCGCGAACTCGTCGAACATACTCTCTGATATCACGCGCGGGGCCCGCAGAACGGTGGCGCGCCCTGCGGCGCGGGTCAGGGCGTGCTCCGTTGCCCCGCCGCGCACCCGGAATGTCGGAAGCCGGCGTCGTGTCAGGACGCCGGCTTCCGGTGGGGTGGTTAGTGGCCCATTGTCTCCATCAGCTGCTTGGCCTGCCATTCCGGGGTGTACCCGAACGGGTCGGGGATGACGCTGATGTCAATGGTGCGCGGGTCGCGGGGTCCGGCGGTGGCACGCAGCAGGCGGTCAGGGTTGCCCTTGAAGCGCCGGTGCTCGTCCAGCAGGCCGTTTTTCTCCTGGAACGTGTCGGTCAGCTGCGTGTAGCAGAAGCCTGCGAGGGCCTGGCAGTCATGCGTGGCTTCCAGCAGAGACTCGTAGTGCGCGAGGAAGGCTTCGTCGTCGCGGGCGTGACTGTAGCCCCAGCCGGGCTGCGTGTCGGTGATGAAGGCGATGCCGCCGAATTCGGTGATCATCACCGGCAGGTCACGGTCGGCCAGGGTGGGGTCGAGCAGCAGGTTGCGGCCGCCGGGGCGGGCGTGCAGCAGGGTGTCGCGGACACGTTCGCGGGTGCTGTAGCGGGCGCGCAGGACGTCCGCGGCGGGCGTGTAGTCGTGAATGGTGAGCACGTCGGTCGCGTCGTTCTCCCAGCCGTCGTTGCCAATGACGGGCCGCGTGGTGTCCAGCGCGCGGGTCAGTTCGTACAGGGCGCGGACGAGGGCGCGGGACCGGGACCGGCGCGTCAGGTCCGGCACGCCCCACGATTCGTTGAAGGGCACCCACGCCACCACGCTGGGGTGGCCGCGGTCGCGCATGACGGCTTCCATCCATTCGGCCGTGACGGTCTGGATGCTGCGGTCGCTGAGGCGGTAGGCGCTTGGCATTTCCGCCCAGACCAGCAGGCCGAGCCGGTCGGCCCAGTACAGGTAGCGGGGATCTTCGAGTTTCTGGTGTTTGCGCACGCCATTGAAGCCCAGGCGCTTGGTGAGTTCCACGTCGGCGCGGAACTGCTCGCTGGTGGCCGTCATGAGCGACTCCGGCCAGTACCCCTGGTCGAGCACGAAGCGCAGCTGGTACGGGGAGCCGTTGAGCAGGAACCGGCCCTGCTCGATGGTGACGGAGCGCAGCGCGGTGTACCCGAGGACGCGGTCGATCACCTCGGTCCCGTCGAGAATCTCAACGGTCGTGTCGATCAGCTGCGGGTGTTCGGGGCTCCACAGCAGCTGGTTGCGGTGGCTGTCAATGCCGCCGTCGAGCAGAGGAATGACGCGGTGCAGTTCGTTGCTGGAGAGGGTGTACACGTCGTCGGCGAGGGTCTCGCCGGGCACAGTGAGGACGACACGGGCCTTCAGGCCAGAACGAAAGTTGTCGACGTTCACGCGGACGTGCACGCCCCAGGTGTCCAGATCAGGCTGGAATTCCACGCGCTGGACCGACGTGACAGGGACGCGTTCCATCCAGACGGTCTGCCAGATGCCAGTGGTGCGGGGGTACCAGATGCCGTGCGGTTCGGGCAGCCAGTCCTGCTTGCCGCGCGGCTGGTCCAGGGCGAGGGGGTCGTCCTCGGCGCGCACGACGATCTCAAAGGACCCGCTGGCGTAGTCGGTGACGTCCACGGTGAAGGGGGTGTGTCCTCCGCGGTGCTCGGCGGCTTTCTGCCCGTTGATCCAGACGGTGGCGTGGTAGTCCACGGCGCCGAAGTGAAGCAGGGTGCGGCCGCTGGTCCATTCGTCGGAGCACTGTACGGTGCGGCGGTACCACACGGCGCGGCCGTGAGCGGGGGTGTGCAGACCGCTGGCGAGACTTTCCGGCGGGTAGGGCACTTCAATCTGCTGGTCGAAGTCGACGGTGGCGGGATGCTGGTGGGTGGCGCTGGTGTCGAAGCTGAAAGCCCAGGGGCCGTCGAGGGTCGACCAGAGGGGGCGTTGCATCAGGGGGCGGGGGTGAACGTTACGCATGCGTCTCCTTGGCCTGAGTGCGGGTTCACCCAGGTGAAGCTTTCCTAAAACATAGGAGCCACCCTGATAAGTGTCAATGAAATTCACTACAAAATCAGAGCAAGAGCCTCAGAGCTGGCGCCCAGAAACAGGCGCCATCACGACTTTTGTCAGAGTTCCGTCAGAATTTACAGGTCCTCGTCAATTCCGATTTATCACAAGTAAACTTGCGACAATGAATCAAGTCAAAACAACGTTTCTGGATAAATTGTCGTGGTGGACGACTGCGACCTCGGACGAATCCTGCTGTGGAACCAACGCCAGACTTGACCAATGATGTGCTTGAAATGAGAAATAACAGTAAACCGGGTACTCGGGCGCCTGGCTCCCCGGCAGCAGCAGTCAGATCCCTGCCAGAAGGCAGTCCCTTCAGTGGCATCGTCCGGCGTGCCCCAGCGCACCGGACTCTCTACCCGCCGGGATGCAGGCGCCGGAAGGAGGAAACGCCGCACCCACGCTGAACCGGGCTTCCATATAAGAGGATGGACTTGAGTCCGGTTCACACCTCTGGCCGGGTTTCCGCCTGCTGCTTCTCCCGTCAGGTGGAGACGCTGTGCCCGTCGTCTCCGGCTTCAGCGGCCTGGTCGCCGAAGTCGTAGGTGGTCCGCATCACGAGATCCTGCTCATAATGCCCGAACTTCCGGCCGAACAGGGTCAGCCCCCCGCAGTTCCGGGCGTCTGCGCGAACCTCCAGTCTCACCTTGATCTGCGGACGGGTCTGCAGCCCCAGGGCCTCCACCGTGAGATCCGACAGACGCTCACCGTCGATGAACGCCCCGTCCCGCGTGACACTCCAGCGTTTGAGCAGCCCGTGCGTCGTCTGATCATCGCTCCACCAGGCAGGCGTGAGGTGCGTCCGCTGACCGCCGAAATCGCCGGGGCTGGTGTACGTGCCGACCTCGTGGCCGTTGATCAGCAGCGTGATGTCCGACGGCCACTGCGGGTCGAACTGAGGCGCTTCCGAACACACCTCCATACTGAGTTCCACGGCGTCTGGGCGGGCACCGAACGGCAGGTTGTTCGGGAAGGTGTACTCCACCGAGCCTGCCCGGCCGAACCACAGAATCTGCGCGTACACGTGGTCCGGCTCGAACATGCTGCGCGGATTGTCCAGCATCCCGATGATGCGCGTCTCGGAGGCCAGGCCGCAGGTCGGCTGCGCGTCGATGTGGGTGTAGTTCCCGATGGGCATGGACACGGTGACCTGGTCCGGGTTGGACTGCACGTCCACGCCCGGCAGGCGGAACATCACCTCGTCGTACCGTTTTGAGCAAAGTTTCTGGGAACCGCGCGTCCCGGGCTCGTACTCGAACGTGATCAACCCCGCGGCATGCAGGTGGTTCAGATTGAAATTCACTGTCGAGTGCGGCAGGTTCAGCGCTTCGGCCAGTTCAGACACATTCATGACCTTCTGGGACAGCTGGCTGAGCAGCAGCAGCCGCGTCTCACTGGCGAGCGCCTTAAGCACGGCGAGCGCCTCCTGTCCTTCCAACCTCAGCACGCGACCTTCTGACCCGGCCATCCGCCACCTCCGTGTGCCCCCGTCCGGGTTCTGCTTCCCGGAAGATAACAACTTCTCGCCGGAAGGGCGAGTCACGAGGCCCGGCAGGCCGCAGCAGTTACGCGCGGGTGTGCACGGCGTCCCCGGCAATCCAGACGCGCGCCACATCGGCAGGCGTCCCGGTGGCGAACGCGGCCGCCAGCGCCCGCTCGGCGCTGCTGGCGTGCCGGAACACGGCGTCCAGCGGCGTCCCCGCGTGGGGGGACAGGTGCACGGCGTCAAACTGCTGCCCGGGTTCAAAGGCCCCGACGTGCGGGAGGTCCAGGGCGTGGGCGCCGGCCTGCGTGGCGAGATACAGCAGGTGTGCCGGGCGCAGCGGCACACCGCGCTCGCCCATGAGATTCTGCAGGAAGTGCGCCTGCAGGCCCTCCTTGAGCAGCGAAAAGCCGGTGCCGCCGCCCACGTCACTGCCGAGCGCGACGTGCACGCCCGCGTGCAGGTGGCGGCGCAGCGGGAAAAAGCCGCTTCCCAGCGCCGCGTTGCTGCACGGGCAGTGCGCGGCCGTGCAGCGCGCGTCGGCCATCACGCCCAGTTCACGGTCGCTGGGGTGCACGTTGTGCGCCAGAACCGAATGCCGGCCGATCAGCCCCGCCTGCTCGTACGTCTCGAGGTAATCTCGCGCGCCGGGGAACAGCTCCCGCACCACCTGAATCTCGCGGGTGTTCTCGTTGATGTGGCTCGTGAAGCGCAGCCCGGGAAAGTCCCGCATCAGGGCGGCGCAGGCCTCCAGGATGCCTTCGGAGGCCGACAGGCTGAAGCGCGGCGTCACGGCGTACAGCGCGCGGCCCTGCCCGTGCCAGCGCTGAATCAGGGCCTTGCCTTCCGCGTAGGCGCGCTCCGGGGTGGTGTGCAACTCCTCGCGCAGCAGGCGGTCACTGACCACCAGTCCCGTCACGGCGCGCAGGCCGGCCGTCTGGGCCTCCTCGAAGAATTCGTGCACCGCGCCCGCGAAGTGCGAGCCGAACACCAGGGCGGTGGTGGTGCCGGCGCCCAGCAGGCCGCGGATGAAGTCGCGGGCCACGCCGCGGGCGTACGCGGCGTCCGCCATGCGGGCCTCTTCCGGCAGCGCGCACTGGTCCAGCCAGTCCAGCAGGGGCAGGCCCAGCCCCCCGATCACACGGACCTGCGGATAGTGCACGTGCGTGTCGACGAAACCGGGGAGCAGCAGCCCGCCGCGCAGGTCCGTCACAGGAACGTCCGGGTGCGCGGCGCGCAGGTCGCTGTACGGACCGCGCGCGGTGATCACGCCCCCCTGCACGAGCAGCCCGCCGTCCTCCTCGGCGCGCAGGGCGTCCTCGTACGTGAAGGGACTGACAGGCGTGTGGAGGAACGTGGCGCGGTACAGGGTGGGGGAAGTCATGGGGTCCTTTCGGGGGAGGTGGCGGCCGGAGCCGGGTCGAGCAGGGGCAGAAGCTGCGCCGCGACGCTCAGGGCGATAACGGCGGGGTGCTTGCGGTGCGGGCCGGTCATCAGCTCCGGCAGGCCGATGGGGGTGGTCACGCGGGCCAGGGCGCCGGGCGGGTGGCCCAGGTCACGCAGCTGCGCCTGAAACCGGGCCCATTTGGCGGCGGAGCCGATCAGGCCCAGGTGACCCAGGTCGGCGCGGCGCAGCGCCGCGTCAAGAATAGCGGCGTCTTCCGCGTGGTCGTGGGTGAACACCAGCAGGTGCGTGCCGGGTGGCAGGTCCGCCAGCACCTGTTCCGGAATGGGCGCGTGGTGCGGCTGGACGTGCGCGACGGCGTCGGCCAGGCACGCGAGCCGGTCCGGGTGAAGTTGCGCGGCGCGGGAGTCAACCAGGTGCAGCGTCAGTGGGTGGCGGGCCAGCAGGCGCGCGAGTTCCAGGCCCACATGCCCCAGCCCGAACAGCGCCACGTGCGCGCGCGGCGCCAGGACGACGTCGAGCAGCAGGGTGACCTCACCGCCGCAGCACTGCCGGCCGTACTCGTTCGGGGCGCGGTCCGTGAGGCGCAGCGTGAGGAGTTCCGGCCCGGCGGCGCCGCCCGTGAGAAGCTGCCGGGCGCGGTCCACGGCAGTGGCTTCGAGATTGCCGCCGCCCACCGAGTCCCAGGTGCCCCGGGCGCTCACCAGCATTTTGGCGCCGGCCTCGCGCGGCGCGTGCCCACGGACACCGACCAGCGTCACCAGCACGGCGGCCTCGCCGCGGGCATGCAGGGCGTTCAGGGCGGCCAGCCAGGGCGGGCCGGGCGTCAGGGCGCGCGCGTCCATTCCAGCGGCAGCAGGTCCATGGGGCTCAGGGGCAGCTCGTCGTCCCATTCCAGCAGGGCCAGCGCCTCGGCGTCCAGTTCACCGTCCCCCAGCAGGGCCGCGCCGCCCGGTGGCAGGTCGGCGTGCAGCAGGGCGAGGTCAGCGGCGTTCAGGGCGGACGCGGGCAGGGGCGTGGTGATGCGGCAGGCGGGTTCAGTCATGGCTCAGTTCCTTGGCGGGGTGGGCGGCGCGGGCGTGGTCCAGCGCCCAGTACACGGCTTCGGGGGTGGCGGGTGAGGCGAGAAGCACCACGTGCCCGGGCGGGCCGAACGCGGCGCACGCCTCACGCAGCGCCTCACGGGCAGAGATGGCGAGCATCAGGGGCGGTTCGCCCACGGCTTTGCTGCCATACACCACGCCCGTCTCGGTGGCCTGCTCGAGCAGCGTCACGTTGAACACCCCGGGCAGTTCGGAAAAGGACGGAAGTTTGTACGTGCTGGCCGCCTGCGTGAGCAGCCGGCCCCGTCCGGGACCGCTGGAGTCGTCCCAGCGGAGTTCCTCCAGGGTCAGCCACCCGACGCCCTGCAGGTACCCGCCTTCAACCTGCCCCAGGTCGATCAGTGGGGAGAGGCTGTCACCCACGTCGTGCAGCAGGTCAGCGCGGCGCACGCGGTACGCGCCGGTGAAGCCGTCCACCTCCACCTCCGTGACCGACGCGCCGTAACTGAAGTACTTGAACGGTTCACCCTGCATCGCCACGCGGTCCCAGTGCAGGCCCGGCGTGCGGTAGTACCCGGCGGCCCACAACTGCGTGCGGCGGTGGTAGGCATCATGCACGAGTTCCTCGAAGGTGACCCCGCGCTCAGGGTGCCCGAGGGGGAACACCTGCCCCGCCTGGAAGCGCACGTCGTCCGGATGCACGCCAAGCCGGCCGGCCGCCACCTCGGAAAGGCGCGCGCGAATCTGGTCGCAGGCGTCCTTCACGGCGCCGCCGTTCAGGTCCGCGCCGCTGCTGGCGGCGGTGGCGCTGGTGTTCGGCACCTTGTCCGTGCGGGTAGGGGCCAGCCGCACGCGGCCAGGCGGGACGCCCAGGGCGGTGGCGGCCACCTGCAGCATCTTGGTGTGCAGGCCCTGGCCCATCTCGGTGCCGCCGTGGTTCACCAGAACCGACCCGTCCTTGTACACGTGCACAAGGGCGCCCGCCTGGTTGTACGCCGTGAAGTTGAAGGAGATGCCGAACTTGACCGGGGTGACGCTCAGTCCGCGTTTCACGTGCGGGTTCGCGGCGTTGAACGCCGTCACTCCGGCCTGGCGGGCGTGAAAGTCACTGCTGCGCAGCAGCTGAGTCCACAGGGCGTGCAGCCGTTCGGCGTGCCGCACCGGCTGTCCGTACGGGGTGCATTCCCCGGGCTGGTAGAAGTTCCGTCGCCGGAGCTCGCTGGCGTCCAGACCGAGTTGCGGGGCCACACGGGCAAGGAGGTCCTCGGTGACCAGCATGCCCTGCGGGCCGCCGAACCCCCGGAAGGCAGTCTGGGACGTCTTGTTCGTCCGGGCGATGCGGCCATGCGCTTCCACATGCGGAATAAAGTACGCATTGTCGATGTGGCACAGGGCGCGCGCCATGACCGGTTCGGACAGGTCCAGGCTCCAGCCGCCGTCACTCGTAAGGGTCACCTGCAGCGCCGTGAACCGGCCCTCCGTGTCGAACCCGGCCTTCCACGTGGCGTGGAAGGGGTGGCGTTTGCCGGTCAGGGTCATATCCAGCGTGCGGTTCAGGCGCAGCCTCACCGGCCGGCCCGTCAGGGTCGCGCCGAGCGCGGCGATGGCGGCAAACCCGTGCGGCTGCATCTCTTTGCCACCGAACCCGCCGCCCATGCGCAGGCACTGCACGGTGACGGTGTGCGCCGCGACCCCCAGCACGTGCGCGGTGATGTCCTGCGTTTCAGTCGGGTGCTGGGTGCTGGCCTGAATAAACACCTGCCCGGCCTCATCCACGTGGGCGAGCGCGGCGTTGGTTTCCAGGTAGAAGTGCTCCTGGCCGCCCAGCTCGAATTCACCCTCAAACACGTGCGCGGCCTGCGCAAAGCCGACCCGCACGTCCCCACGGCGCAGGGTGGACTGCGCGCCCTGGAAAGCCTGGGCCTCGATGGCCTCGCGCACGGTGATCAGGGACGGCAGCGGCTCGTACGTGACCTGCACAGCGGCGGCGCCCTGCCGGGCGGCGTCCTCGGTGTCGGCCAGCACCCAGCACACCGCGTGACCGTGGTACATCACCTCGCTGGGAAACAGCGGCTCGTCGCCCTTCACCCCGGCGTCATTCACGCCCGGCACGTCCGCAGCAGTCAGCACCCGTGCCACACCCGGCACGAGCAGCGCCGCGGCCGGGTCGATCCCCAGCACCCGGGCGTGGGCGTGCGGCGCCTGCACCGGCCACGCGTGCAGCAGGCCACTGAGGCGCACGCCGAGATCATCGGTGTACAGCGCCTGCCCGGTCACGTGCAGGGCCGCGCTCTCATGCGGCAGGGCCTCCCCCACCACGCTTCCCTCAGGGCGGTCATGCAGGCTCACGCGCCGACCTCCGTGCGGGCGGACGCCCAGTAGAATTTCAGCAGGCTCTGCTCGAGCATGGCCGCCCGGTACGCGGCACTTGCGCGGTGGTCACTCAGGGGGGTGCCCGTGGCGCCCAGCACCCGCGCCGCGCGCCGGACCGTGTCAGCCGTCCAGGGCTGCCCTTCCAGGGCCGCTTCCGCTTCCAGGGCGCGCAGCGGCGTGGCCGCGACGCCGCCCAGGCCGATCCGGGCGCGGGTCACGACGCCGCCGTCGAGGGTCAGGGCGTAGGCGACCGCCACACTGGAAATGTCGTCGAAGCGCCGCTTGGTGATCTTGTGAAACCCCGTCAGGGGGGCCAGGGGCCGCGGAATCCGCACCGCCTGGATCAGCTCGCCCGGGGCGCGCACGGTCTGGCGGTACCCGCTGAAGTACGCGCTGAGCGGCACGGTGCGCGCCCCGAGCGGGCCCACCAGTTCCACGCTGGCGTCCAGGGCCAGCAGGACCGGCGGGCTGTCCCCGATCGGGGACGCCGTTCCCAGGTTCCCGCCCAGAGTCGCGGAATTGCGGATCAGCCGGGACGCGAACTGCGGGAACCACTCGGCCAGCAGCGGCACGCGCCCCGCCAGGCGGCGCTCCAGGTCGCTGAGGGTCAGCCCCGCACCCAGGCGCACAAAGGCCGGGTGTTCCTCGAACACCCGCAGTTCCGGCAGGGCGTCCACCGCCACGGTCACGGCGGCCCGCGCGCGGCGCAGGTTCACGTCCACAGCCCAGTCGGTGCCGCCGGCCAGGACCTTCGCGTCCGGGTGGGCGGCCAGCAGGGCCAGCGCCTCACTCAGCGTACCGGGCCGGTGAAAGGCGCCGTCCGCGGCCTGGAGCAGGGTCCGCGCCGGGCCGGGCGCCGGCAGGCTGCGGCGGGCCGCCAGCGGGTCCGCAGGGTCAGGGTCGCCCAGCGCGTACGCCGCGTCCTGAATGGGCCGGTACCCCGTGCAGCGGCAGAGGTTGCCGCTCAACGCGTGAATATCAAAGCCGTTCGGGGCGCCGTGCTCCCCGGGTTGCCGGCCGGGCCGCAGATACTCGGCCGTCATGCTCACCACGAATCCCGGGGTGCAGTACCCGCACTGCGACCCGCCCCGCACGGCCAGTTCGCGCTGCGCCGGGTGCAGGGCCGACGGGGACCCCAGACCCTCGGCAGTGACCACCTCAGCGCCGTCCAGAGCGGGCAGCAGGGCCAGGCAGGCGTTCACGCTGTCCCAGCGGGTGCCGCCGTCCGGGGCTGGCCGGGCGACCAGAACCGCGCACGCGCCGCATTCGCCTTCGGCGCAGCCTTCCTTGCAGCCGGTCAGGCCCTGGGCGCGCAGCGCGCCCAGCAGCGTTGTGTGTGCCTCGCAGTTCAGGTGCCTCGGGGCCCCGTTGATCGTCAGTGCAACCTGCATACTCCTCCTTTCTCCTCGTCAGTGTGAGTCAACGCGCGCCCTTCCCACGCCAGGGAAGGTGCACATGGTTCACGCCGGACGTGAGGTCAGGGGCGGGCCGCCGGTTATCCATGCAGAACGACAGCCTGGTTGTTCGTTGGCTCAGGATAATGCAAATTCGCCGCCCTGTCAGCCCGCAGCGCCGTACACGGTGACTGCGGAGTGGACTGCTATGCTGCCGTGCAATGCGTCACCTTGTCATGACCCGGTTGCGTTCAGCCCGTCCTGAAGTCCGCGGAGGGCGCGCGTGAGCGGGGGCCTTGTGGCGCTGCTCGATGACGTGGCCGCCATCGCGCGCCTCGCCGCGGCCTCCGTGGACGACATCAGTGCCGCCGCAGGACGCGCCAGCGTGAAAGCCGTGGGGGTGGTCGTGGACGACACGGCGGTCACGCCGCGGTACGTCACGGGGTTCAACCCGGACCGGGAGCTGCCGGTCATCTGGCGGATCGCGCGCGGCTCCCTGCGCAACAAGGTCGTGTTCATCCTGCCGGTGGCCCTGTTGCTGAGTGAAGTGCTGCCCGGCGCGATCACCCCGATCCTCATGGTGGGCGGCGCGTACCTGTGCTTTGAGGGCGCCGAGAAACTGCTGGAAGCCGTGCGGGGGGGACACGAGCAGGACGCCGCGACCGAAGCCCGCCTGGGCAGCCCCGAGCACGAACGGCAGATGATCAGCGGCGCCATCCGGACCGATTTCATCCTGTCTGCGGAGATCATGGCGATCTCCCTGGCGGAGGTCGCCAGCGAACCGCTGGTGCAGCGCGCCCTGATTCTCGCGGTTGTCGCTCTGCTGATCACGGCGCTGGTGTACGGCGTGGTGGCCCTGCTCGTCAAGATGGACGACCTGGGGCTGCGGCTGGCACGTGGGCAGACCGGCGCGGCCCGCGCGTTCGGGCGCGGCCTGGTGAAGGGCATGCCGGTCGTGCTGAGTCTCCTGGCGGGTGTAGGCACCGCCGCCATGCTGTGGGTGGGCGGGCACATCATTCTGGGCGGCGTGGCAGACTTCGGCCTGGACGGCCCGGAGCACGCTCTGCATGACCTGTCGGTGGCGGCCGGTCACGCCGTACCAGCCATTGGCGGCCTGCTGGAATGGCTGGTGGAAACGCTGGGTTCAGCGCTGGTGGGCGCCGTGGTGGGTTTCCTCATCGTGGGCGTGATGCACGTGGTAAACCGCGGCCGACACTGAAGGCCCGGCCCTGAGGGGGCCGACCAGCTTCGCCGGCCAGCCGGGCGGACGCCTGACGCGCCGCCGCAGGCCCCGCGCCCCAGCGAGCTTATTGCTGCGTTCACTGCGTCCTGATTCTCCAGTCGGGTGCCTCTGAAAGGTCAGACTGGACCGCCTTCCCCTGACCCGGCGTTTCCCTGGCGGTGGCCCGTCATGCGTTCCCAGGGTGGACCGGCCGCCCCAGGAAGAGCAGGCTGGCTTTCAGGAAGCTGAACAGCCCTGAGGCCCCCCTCTGCAGGACCAGAAGGGTAACCTCTGGCCCGCGGCCAGACCTTCTGATCCACGTCCGTGCGGAGGGTGGGCTGAACCGCAGTGAGGTTCACATCGACGCCTCTTCCTGCTCCACGAGCGTCTCCTGACGGCCCTGCGGCCGGCGGTCGTCACGGGTGAGGTCGCAGAGCGCGCCAGCATCAGGTCTGCCAGGACACAATCCGTTCAGGTGCCGGTACGCGGGAGAAGGTGCGAAAGCAGGCGTTTGCTGGTGGCCGCCCGGGCCTGCTTTCACGTGCGTTCAGTCGGTCGCCGCTTCGGAGGTTGACGCCGCGGGTCACGGAGCACTGTCCGGTTTGCCTGTCCCGGTGACGCCGGGAGGCTGGGCCTCCGGCGGGACGTGCGTGACGCGCAGCGTCACCACGTCTTTCAGAAAGTCCACCTCACCGATGTCAAGGCGCACGATCTGCCAGCCCGTTCGGGCCTCCAGGTCGGCAAGCAGGTCTGCGCGGCGGTCCGGGCGGATCAGATCAATCCGTTCGTACTGCACCGTCTGGCGGACCTCCTGCCTGCGGCGCTGGACACCCAGCAGGCGGCCGTCCTCGGCGGCAGCGGTGGCAAGGACGACGAGGGCGTTCAGCAGAATGAACACGAGAGGCGTGAAATTCCCGAGGGCGTTCAGGATGGCCAGCGTGGCCACCACGAACAGGTACGTCAGCGCCTTGTTGGAGATGCCCTCAGTGCGGTAACGCAGAAGACTGAACACGGCGAACAGACCGAACCCCAGTCCTGCGGGCAGTTCGAGGTTCATGAGCACGGAGGCGACGAGGAACGTCGTCAGTCCAAACACGAACAGACTGAACGCCAGTTCCCGGTCCCGCTGAGCCGGGTAGTAGAGCCACCGCACGATCGTCAGGACCGCGATGGTGTTGAGGAGAAGACGGCCGGCAACATCCAGGTGGAGGCCGGTCAGCATCACGCGTTCCCTGGGGCCGCGGACCACTTCGGCTGGGCGAGCCGGGCGAGGTGCAACAACTGCGGCTTAAAGGCGTTCCGTTTCAGGGTCGGGTACAGCAGGGCGCAGCCCACGCCGTATTTGCTGAAGGGCTGCCCGCGCAGCGCCTGCTGCTGGGCAAACGGCAGGAACGCCGACTGTGTGACGCCGCCGGCGCACTTGAGTTCAATCACCACAAGGTCAGGGAACGTGCGGGTCACGGCGCCGTCGGGGGAACTCAGGGTCAGGTTCAGGTCGAACGTGAGGCGCTCCTGGCGCGGCACGTTGACCAGTGTCAGGCGGTCACAGTCCACACGAAGTTTCGGTTCCAGCTGCGCAGTGCCCAGGGCCGGCAGGTGGCCGGCCAGGAATGCCGCCTGCGCCGCCGGGAGGTCGGTGCCGGGCGTCATCAGGGTGCGTTCCTTGCGGGTGCGGCCCTTGGGGTCGCGGAGTTTGACCTCCATGAACGTCTGGCCGGTCGCGCGGTACTGCCGGTAGCGGACCTTGTGCCGCCGCGCCTGACCGTTGTGGTGGGCGCGGTACATGCTGAAGTCCAGCGTGTCGTGGTACACGCTGCTGTAACCCTGGAGGCGCGTTCCGCTGATGTCCAGGGCGTGATAGTGCGCCCAGAGGGCGGGAAGCAGGTCACACACGAGGGGGAGGGTGCTGAGGTACTTGTATTCCACACGGTCCATCAGGGCCGCGGCCTGGGTGTCGGCGAGACTGATGGACCTGAAGCCCTGGAGGGCGTCATGAAGCGCGGAATGCGCGGGGTTGGGGGCACAGCTGTGTGGCATGTCATCTCCTCTGACGGGGGTGGGCAGCTTACCAGCCGGGTTTCATAAGGGCGTTGATGTTGCTGTCCATCCAGCGGGCGCGGGCGGTCAGCCAGGTGCGCAGGGCGGCGACGTCATCGGGGTAGCGGCTGGCGGCGGCCGCGCCGGGAATGACCGTTTGACCGGCGATGGGCCAACGCGTGAAGTTCCGCTGGGCCGGCAGGGTCAGGCGCGTGGCGTCGCGGTCGAGGTCACTGATCAGGCTCTCGATCGTGCCGGCGCTGCGCAGGGCCTTCCACCGCTGCACGAAGCGCCGGACAAAGGTGGGGTCGTCATACAGGACCTCGGTGAACAGCGCGGTCCGGAAAACCCAGCCGCTGGGCTGGTCGAAGTCGGCCCGGCCGCTGTTGCCCATGCCGCGGTCCATATCCCAGACCGGGCCGAAGGTTACGCGGCCGGGTCTGGCCGCGCCGGAGGCGCCGGACGCTGGCAGGTCGACCGTGAGGTAGGTGCTGGCGAAGAACGCGTCGGCATTCTTGAAGTACTCGTTGAGCAGCACAAAGTCCACGAGCGCGTCGAGGTCGACGGCATTCAGGTATTGGCCCCCCGGGCGTCCCGGGTCGGGGTGGTAAAGGGACTGCGCGAAGTTCACGACCACCGCTTCAAGAGCGGCCTTCATGGCGGAACTGAGCGCCTTCCCTTTGGGGCTCTCGATGACCAGTACCGTGCCGGATTCCGGGAGCTTGAAGCTCGCGTCGCCGGGTTTCACGCGGTCCGGGGGCGTGATCTGCAGCAGTGCGCCTTGGGCGCTCAGGGAGATGCGCTGGGCCTGCGGTTCGAGTTTTTCCTCCAGGATGTAGACGCCCTGATATTCGCCATTCAGGATGAGTTCGACCGGAACGGTGCGGCTGGCGTAACGGCCCAGGCGCCGTGACAGGTTGTACGCCACGCTGTCGCGCAGGAGGGTCGGGTCGGTGTACGCGGCCGACAGGATCCAGTTGCGACCTGCGGGCAGGCCCAACAGGCTGACTGGGCTGGCTTTCCCGTCAGCTCCCCGGGTTTCCAGGCTGTACTGCTTTTTGGGAAAGGCCTGAGAACTGGAGCCCCGGATTTCGATGCCAATGGCCCCCTGATAACTGTTGGGGGGGTCACTGGGGCGATTTCGGGTGGTGCCGCCCTGGTTCGTCACGCTGAGCGTGGCTGCCGTTTTGGGTTCGTCGTTGATGGCCCGTCCCTGAGTTGCGATGTTGAGCAGAGGCAGAGGCGTTGCGAAGGTCAGCGGGACAGCCACAGGGGCAGTTGAAGAGGTGCTTTGTCCGGTTACGGGGCCCTGAAGTGCACTGAACAGGATCAGCGCCAGCGCGTAGTTGGTCTTCATTCACACGCATGGTAAGCGCGTAAATACCGGGCAGCAGGGGGGTAAGTCCCAAGTGTGAATGCGGGATGAGGCTCATGCAGGCTGTGGGCGCGCCTCGGGTTAAGCCCCTTGGCCGGAAGCGCAGCCTGGTAGAAAGGTTCGCTCCCTGCTGCCCTCTGAGGCCCTCGGGTCGACGTGACCCAGGAGGCCTTGCGGCGGCAGTGAACCGCCCGGTCGCGGGGGCCTCCGCACATCGCTTGACAGGCCATTGACGCCACGACGCTTCCCGTGCTGGTGCACTGCTTGAGCGACGGCCCGCCGGGTGATCGTCCGGCTGGGTGAGCCGCCAGGGGCATCTGGTCTGGCACTCTGGACCTGTGGCGCTGCGGCGTGAGGTTCAGTGCCGTACTGCTGGCCTTCTTTCAGGCGGCCAGCCCGCGGCCCTGGGCCGCAGTTTTTCAACGGCGGCCCAGGAAAGGCCGGAAAGGGTGCGGGTTGCGACCGCCCGGCGGCAGGAGAAGGCACGCGTGAACCGCCCCCGTCACCACCGGTCTGGCGTCTGAATCTCTGGTGCCCTTGACAGCCAGCGGGTTCAGGGCAGGCGCAGGGTCAGGACGACGTGCTCCGCCGGGTGGCCCAACCAGGGGGTCCACAGAGCGCTGAGGCGGCGTTCAGTGACGGTAAAGCCGTGCCGGCGGTACAGGCGGAGCGCCGCGCGGTTCTCGGTCGTAGTGGAGAGCTGGACGCCCGGGACGTTCGCGGCGCGCAGCACGTGCAGGTGCGCTTCGAGCAGGGCGTCGCCCAGGCCGGCGCCCCGCGCTTCAGGCCGCAGGTTTATGTGAAGGTGTGCTGGGAAGCGGTCCTCCGGGGCGTGAGGGCCGGGGTGGCGGGCGGCGCGCCACAGGTACGTCAGTGAGGTGGGCAGGGCGGACGGTGGACGCGCCGCGCGCCACATGCCCGTGAGGACCAGCCGGGCCAGGGTGCGGCGGTACAGGGCGGGGTCGCGGGCGCCCACGATATAGCCGGCCAGTGTGGCGGCGTCCCGTGAAGGCGCCACGAAGCAGCCGTGCCCGGCCCCCTGGAAGTACGGCGCGGTCCACAGCAGCCTGAACAGCGGCCGTGAGGGAAAATACGTCTGGGCGCCCGCACCGAAGAACCCGGTGTCGTAGGCGACGTCGCCCGCGGCGTCCTGGTCGGCGGGCGTGGCGGGGCGGGGTGGCGGGAGCGGCATTACCTCAGTCGGCGGCCACGCTGGCGCCTTCAGGGACGGCCTCGATGCGGATGGGCGTGCCGGTCAGGGCGGCGTTGCCGGTCAGGGCGTCCGTCCGGTGGGGATCAGTCAGGTCGTTCAGGCTGACGCCCGGCGAGGCGGCCGCCACATGGAGTTTCACGCCGCGGCGGGCATGTCCGAAACCGTGAGGCAGGCAGGCCACGCCGGGCATCAGGTCCTCGGTGAGTTCCAGTGGCGCGGTGACGCTGCCCACGCGGGAGGTGATGCGCACCGGCTGGCCGTCGCGCAGTCCGGCCGCGTCGGCGGGGTGAACCTGCAGGGTGCAGCGGTCTGCGCCTCGCATCAGGCGCGGGGTGTTGTGCATCCAGGAGTTGTTGCTGCGCAGCTGCCGCCGCCCGATCAGGACGAGGGGTGGGGGCGGGGTGTGCAGCGCGGCGTGCAGGCGTGGCAGGTCGCCCAGCATGGACGCGGGGGCCAGTTGAATGCGGCCGCTGGCCGTCAGGAGGCGTCCGGGAAGCACGCTCTGCATGGGGCCCAGGTCCAGGCCGTGCGGGTGGGCCCGCACGTCGTCCAGGGTGAGGTGGTACGGGCCGTGGCGCAGTCCGGCGTCCAGGCGCGCGGCGGGCGCGGCGAGGGCCCGGCCCGTGAGGCGTTCGGTCAGGCCGGAGAAGATCTGATGATCAAAGCGCTGCTGCGGCGTGATGGGAAACACGGGGGCATTGAGGCGGGCGGTGGTGCGCACGGCGAAGTGGTGGAAGATCACGTCGTAATGCTCGACTTCCAGTCCGAACGCCGGGGGGAGGATCACGTGGGCGTGGCGGGTCGTTTCGTTCAGGTACGGGTCGATACTGACCATGAAGTCCAGCGTGCTGAGCGCCTCATCGAGCCGGGTGCCGTCGGGGGTGCTCAGGACCGGGTTGCCGGCGACCGTGACCAGGGCGCGGACCTGTCCGGCGCCGGGCGTGAGGATCTCGTCGGCCAGGGTGACGCTGGGCAGTTCCCCGTCGAATTCGGGCAGACCCCGCACGCGGCTGCGGTGGCGGCCGTGATGGGTCTGACCGGGCAGGGCCCCGGTGAGCAGGTCGAAGGCGGGGCGGGGGAACATGGCGCCGCCTTCGCGGTCGAGGTTGCCGGTCGCGATGTTCAGCGCGTTGATCAGCCACTGGCACAGCCCGCCGAATTCCTGCACGCTCAGGCCGATGCGGCCGTAGGCGACGGCGTGCGCCGCCTGGGCGAAGGCGCGCGCAAGGTCGCGCGTCACGGCGGCAGGCACGCCGGTCCGGTCCTGCACGGCTTCGGGGGTGTAGGGGCGCGCGGCGCCGCGCAGGGTGTCCAGGCCGTCCGTCACCCCGGCGAGGCGGCCGGGCCGGGCGAGGTTCTCCTCGAATATCACGTTCAGGAGGGCCAGAAGAAACAGGGCGTCACTGCCGGGCCGGATGTGGTGGAAGTCTGTGGCGTGCGAGGCGCTTTCGGTGCGGCGGGGGTCGAGCAGCACGATGCGCCCGCCCCGGTCGCGGATGGCGCGCAGCCGCTCGCGCATGCCGGGCGCCGTCAGGATGCTGCCGTTGCTGGCCAGCGGGTTGGCGCCCAGCATCAGCAGGAACTCCGTGCGGTCCACATCCGGAATGGGCAGCAGCAGGGGGTGACCGAACATCTCCGCACCTGCGTAGTGGTGAGGCAGCTGGTCGGTGCTGGTGGCGCTGAAGCGGTTGCGGGTCCCGAGGGCTTTGAGGAAGGCGCCGGCGGTGAGCAGTGTGCCGCTGTTGTGCACGCTGGGGTTGCCCTGGAAGGTGGCGATGGCGTCCGGGCCGTGCGCCGTGCGCAGCGCCTGGAGGCGCGACGCGACGAGGTCCAGGGCGTCGTCCCAGTCCAGTTCGTGCCAGGTGTCGCCGTCACGGCGCATGGGCCGGGTGAGGCGGTCCGGGTCTGCGTGCAGGTCGGGCAGGGCCGCACCTTTAGGACAGATGTGCCCGCGGGAGAGGGGATCGTCGGGGTCGCCGCGAACATCGGTGACCCGGCCGCCCTGCACCGTGATGCGCAGGCCGCAGATGGCCTCACAGAGGTTGCAGGCGCGGGTGTGAACGCCGTCAGCAGGGTGGGCCGGTGCGGGGTGGGTCATGTGGACCTCCAGGGGGTGAATGCGGGCAGTATCGCATGTGGCCGGTTGTCTGCGGACGGTGAATCGTCAGGCTGTCATGGTCCCTGCACAGGGGACGGCCGTCTCGTATAGTCGGACGTTTTTCTGGTGGTGCGGCACTGAACGCAGCAGGTCGTGTTTTCACATCGGGCACGCGGAATCCCCCATTTGGGGGATAAGAAAACTTCACATGCTGTCTAGACAGATTGCGCCGGGCGCAGCTGACAGTCTGACAACAGCAATTGACCCCCCCGCCCCTGCCAACTAACATTCCGTTCACGAGTTCATCAGAAATCCTCCCGCTCTACCGTTCGCGCTTCTCCACACGAACAGCACGGCAACCCGCTCTGGCGCCACCGCGCCCGCAGCGTGAGGCCCCGTCTGTTTCACCTCCACCTCCCAAGGAGTGCCGTACCTCATGGTCCTGAAACCTGTCCACACCTGCACCGCCCTTCTGCTCGGCAGCCTCCTGGCGGCCTGCAACAGCGCCACCACTCCGGTCCAGAGCAAGGACACCACCGCTCCGGCCGTGACCCTCAGCGCCGCGCCCAACCCCGTCACGTCCGCCGGAACGCTCACCCTGACTGCAGCGGCCACGGACGATGGCGGCGTCGCCCGCGTCGAGTTCTACGAAGGCGCCACCAGGCTCGGGGCGGACACCACGGCGCCCTTCACGCAGACCACCACCCTGAACGCCGTGCTCAACGGCAACCACACGTACACCGCCGTGGCCTTCGACGCTGCCGGGAACAAGGCCAGCGCGAGCACCACCGTCGCTGTGAACATCGCGGCCGCCACCGCGCCGCTGCGCGTCACGGTCACCGACCAGAACATCGGGGCGCCGGTATCCGGCAGCGCTGTCAGCGTGTACCAGAACGGCACGCTACTGGGAACCGTCACCACCGACGCCACCGGCCAGCTGACCCTCAGCGGCCTCAGCGCCGGCACGTACGACCTGCAGGCCCGCAAGCCCGGCATGGCCGGCAGCGACATTCACGGCGTGGTGGTCGGCACCCAGACGCCCGCCGTGACCCTGGTGCAGCGCCCCGCCTTCGACACCAGCGCCACCACCACCCCAGCCAAGCTGGAACTCACCCGCGCAGACGGCACGCCTCTGGCCGGCGCGACCTTCACCGATCAGCTGGATTTCCGCATCAAGACGGCCACCGATTCGGACCATGTGGGGCCGCTGCGTATCGTGTACGCGCAGCTCAACCGCACGCCGGGCAGCGCCAGCGTCACGGGCAGCACCACCGCGTCCAGCTGGAGCTACGCCCCCCCGCAGGACCAGCTGGGCGTCACCGACTCCGGCGCCGTCACCACCACCGGAACCTTCACCGCCGGGTTCGGCACCCCGAGCGGCGAAGCGCTGGTCCTGGAAATCCTGGCGGTCGATTACAACTACAACTACGCGCGTTACAGCGTGCCCATCACGCTGATCAGCACGAACGCCGCCGCCCGGAACACGGTGGTCGCCCCCACCGCCGCTGCGGCCACGGCCTTCACCCTGAAACAGGAAGGCGCCTGGACCACCCGCCGCGCCGGAGCCCGGCACGGACGCCGCGCCGAACGGCTCGGGCGTCTTCGTGGAAGTCCGCTGGTGCTACACGGACACCACGCCCACCGCCAAACCGTTCGCCTTTGACATCGAACGCAGCGCAGACGGCACGAACTTCACCAGGATCGGCACGGTGGGCGGCGGCGCCAGCACCAGCTGCTCGGCCACCAACCAGGCGGCCCGGCCGTTCTCCTACCGGGACAACAGCGCAGACCTCACGGTCGGCAGCACCTACACCTACCGCGTCAGGGCGCGCGGCGCGAACGCTGCAACCAGCAACGCCACGCAGACCACGCCCCTGGCTCAGTTCCAGCCCTCGTTCATCGCTCCGGCCGACGAAACGACCGGCGTGTCCCTGACCCCCACGTTCGTGCTCGGGCAAAACCAGCTGGCCATCGGCGCGGACGGCGCCGGGTACAACCTGAGCGTCACCGACCTGATGACCCAGGCCGGGACCGCATTGCCCGGCACCGCCGGCAACGCCCTGATCCGCGTGGAAGAAGGCACCGGCGCGAGCGGCAACGGCATTCCGGCTGGTGAGGCCCTGGTGTTTACGAGCACCGCCGCGAGTTCTACCAGCGCCGTGCTCGCCCCGCCCACAGCGTCCACCCGCATCCTGACCGACACCAGCGGACGCTACGCGGCGGCGAAACCCGCCCTTGCGCCCGTGGACGCCGCCGCGCACACCGTGAGCCTTCCGTGGAACGTCTTCGCCAACACGCCCCTGCAGGCCCTGCGGCCCTACAAGTGGCAGATGAACTCCGGCGTCGCGTACAAGTACGCGCCCACTGAAGGCAACCGCATCTCCGCGTACTCGGTCTACACCTGGCAGTCCTCGCTCGTCGCGCCGATTCCATTTACGCGCGCCGTGAACCTCAACTGGGATTTCATCACCGGCCCGCAGTGACGCCTGGACCCGGGCCAGACATCAGCCTGGCCCGGCCGCCCCCTCCCCCATTCACTTTCAAGAGGAATCCTCCGATGTCCAAGACCCTCAAGATGACCGGTGTGCTGACCCTCAGCGTCCTGCTGGCCGCCTGCTCCACCACCCCCGCACCCACCACCAGCACGCCCCTCTCCCCTGAACCCACCGTGGTCAGCAGCGCCGGCCTGACGTACGTGCAGAACGAGGTTGTGGTCGGGTACCAGAGTGACGCCGACCTCCAGGCCGCAGCTCAGATGCTGCGCGGCGAGGTCGTGCGCCGCATTCCGGAGATCCGCACGGCACTGATCCGCGTGGACGGCGACGCCCTGAAAGCCGCTGCACGCGCGCAGGCAAGTGGCGTGCGCTACGCCAGCGTGAACGCCGTCATGACGCCCGAACGCACGCCCGCCGTGACCTCTGAGCGCCTGAACGCCCAGGCGGCCGCCGCGGATCAGGTGTTTGACAAACTGCCCCAGTACGCCCTGGACCCCCGGCACCTGAATGCCAAGGCCGCCTGGGACCGCGGCCTGACCGGGAAGGGCGTCACGGTCGCCCTGATTGACGACCCGGCCGACGTCACCCACCCCGACCTGGCCCCCAACTGGGGCGGCAAGGCCTTCGATCCGCGTCAGGCGAAGACGTACACCGACGGGAAGGCCTGGAGCGACTACTTCAAGAAGCCGGAGAACAGCCACGGCACCTTCGTGTCGTCCAGCATGATCGCCGCGAAAAATGGCGAGGGCATCGTCGGCCTGGCGTACGAGGCGAAATTCCTGCCGGTCGTGATGTTCAACCCCGGCGCGTACTCCAGCTTCGAGATCGCACTGGGCGCCGTGTGGGCCACGAACAACGGCGCGCGCGTGATCAACAACTCCTGGGGCGGCGGAGTGAGCTTCGGGCCGGTCAAGGACGCCTTTGACTACGCCATGTCCCGCGGAACGACGATCGTGGCGAGCATGGGCAACTCGTACCACGATGAGTTCCAGTACCCTGCGGCGCTGCCCGGCGTGATCGCCTCCGGGGCGCTGGACGCCAGCAACCGCAAAGTCACGTTCTCCACGAGTGGCCGGCACATCTCGAGCGCCGCGCCCGGACAGGACACCATTCTCGCCAACCCCACGTGGCGGGGCGGGGGGTTCGCGCTGATCTCCGGCACCAGCTTCTCCAGCCCGTACACCAGCGCCGTGGCCGCCCTGGTGCTGCAGAAATGCCCCGCCGCCACCCCCTACCAGGTGCGGCGCGTCATGGAGACCACGGCAGACGGGAGTGTGGGCAGCAACCCGAACGGCTTTGACCGTGAGACCGGCTGGGGCCGCCTGGACGCCGGGAAGATCGCCGAGACGCTCACCGACTGCGCCAAATTGCCTGCCCCAGGCGCCAACGTGCACGTGAACCTCGCGTACGTAAATGGCCGGGGCACCCAGGCGGGTCTGCTGGGCGACGTGATCCTGCGCGGCCAGGGCCTGCGTGCCGGCGCCACCGACGACGCCACCCCGCTGTACGTCAGCCCGACCGACGCTAACGGCGACGTGCGCTTCAGTGAAATCAGGCCCGGCACGTACGACCTGTACGTCGCGGGGCCCGACCTGACCAGCACGGGGGGAAGCACCGAGGACCGTGGCACCTTCGTGGGTACGGTTGTCGCCACCAGCGGCAGCACGTACTTCCGTCCGGACGAGGCGCGCGTGCTTCTGCCGGCCACCTTCGTAGACACCAACCCGGTGGACCCCTACGAGCCCAATGACTCGGCCGCGGAGGCCAAGGCCATCGCCTACGGGGCGACCACACAGCAGGCCTACATTTTCGGGTCACCCCAGGACGTGGATTACTTCCAGTTTACCGGCGCGGCCGGCGACCAGATCAAAGCCGAGATGCTCGCTGCGGCCCAGCTGGGCGGAAAACTCGACGCTTACCTGACGCTGCTTGACGCCAGCGGGAAGGTCCTGGCAGAGAACGACGACCGCGGCACCCCCCGTATCGACAGTGACGCCGAAGTGACCTTCACCCTGCCGGCAGCCGGCACGTACTACCTGAGGGCAACCTCATACGCCATTGCGGAGGGCGGCAGCGACAGCAACCCCTTCAACAAGTACAAGCTCAAGCTCAGCAAACTGAACTGAATCTCGCGGCGGGCGGGTGGTGGAGCGCGCCTCACCACCTGCCCGCCGCAGACGTTCCCCGGTTTTCCCGCAATTCCAGACGGCCGCCCGAGGGGCCCGAAGCGTGCCTGCAGGCTCCTCGGGCGGCCAGTCGTTTCAGGCGTGCAGGCGCTCTGCGCGGCGTTGCCGTGCGCCCGCGAGACGCGCCTCGGCAGTCAGCAGCAGCGTGTCGCGCACGGGCTCACTGCTCTGGACGGTCCCGGCGCTCACGCCCACGAGCGGGCTGACCTGCCGCGTGGCCAGCAGGGCCGTGTCCACGTACTCCATCAGGCGGTCTTCGGTGGTGGGGTCGGTGAGCAGAACGAACTGATCGCCGGTGTAGCGGTACACCCGGCCCACCGTGTCGAGTTCGGCGGCCAGCGCCGCGCCGAAGATGCGCAGCAGCTTGTCGCCCTGCGAGTGCCCCTCAAGGTCATTCACGTCCCGCAGCCCGTCCAGGCCCAGCAGGGTGAGCGTGAAGGGCATTTCGGTCATGTCGTTCAGGTCCTGATCCAGTGAGCGGCGGTTCAGCACGCCGGTCAGTGCGTCATGCCGGATGTACTCGGCCGCGAGGCGCCGGTCGAGCATGGCGCGCACGGTGCGGCCGGCTGCTTCCAGCAGGTTGCGGTCCCGGCCGCGCCAGCCGGGTACCGCGTGGTCGCGCAGGCGCGTGGCGAACAGCAGGTAGGTGGCGGTGGGGTCACTGCCGACCGGGATGACCGCCGCCTGGGCCACGTCGGCGCTGACCGTCTGGCCGCGCTGCGCGGCGTAGTGGCTGAGATCGTCGATGAAGCGCGGGAGGCTCAGGCGGTGCAGGGCGAGGCGTCTCGCGGCGGCAGGGGCGCGAGCCGAGAGCTCTGGAAGGCTCGCGGCGGCGCGGGGGTGCACGTGCCCCAGCTTGATCTGCAGGTCGTGATCGTGCACGGTGATCAGGCCGGCGTGATCGGCGTCGAGCGCGTCGCCGAGCAGCCCGGCAACGGCGAGCAGGGTGTCCGGGACGTCCAGGTTCAGCTCCACCAGCTGGGAGACGCCGTCCAGCACGCTGGCCTGCTGCAGGGTGCGCTGAAGTTCCTGGCTGTGTTCACGCTGGGCCTCCAGGGACAGGCTCAGACGCTGCTGGTAGGCGCGGAGTTCCAGTTCGGTGACGACCATGTCGGCAAGGTCCTTGAGGACCTGCAGGTCCCGGTCGT
This sequence comes from Deinococcus taeanensis, assembly GCF_020229735.1. Taxonomy (NCBI): domain Bacteria; kingdom Thermotogati; phylum Deinococcota; class Deinococci; order Deinococcales; family Deinococcaceae; genus Deinococcus; species Deinococcus taeanensis. The sequence continues at coordinate 252,038 of NZ_CP083458.1, forward strand.
TGACGGGGTGTGGGCGGTGGTCGGTGACGCACAGCGTGCCGATGCGCTGCCCGCTGGGCATGATCAGGGGCGCGCCGGCGTACATGTGAATGTGAGGGTCGCCGGTCACCAGCGGGTTGTTCCGGAAGCGGGGGTCGGCGCTGGCGTCCTCAATCACAAACGGCTGATCGTCCAGGATCGTCCAGGCGCAGAAAGAATCCTGGCGGGGTGCGTTGAGGTTGGGCAGGCCGACGCTGGATTTGCTCCACTGCCGGAACTGGTCGACGAAGTTGATCGTGGCAACGGGGGTCCCCAGGATGTGCGCCGCGAGGCGCGTGATGCGGTCGAACTGCGGTTCTGGAGGCGTGTCGAGGATGCCGTAATAGGCCAGGGCCATTAGCCGCTCGGAGTCGGAGGCCGGTACGGGTGCGCCACTCATGCCGCCACTGTAGAGGAGAGTGGCGCGGCGCGTCTGAGGGAGCCGGGCGTTCTCGACGGCCGCACCTCACTGCATGAGGAATGCAAAGTTGACACTGCGTCCAGTCAGATTTACGTTACAGCCAATGACCCGTTCTCCCGAAAGGCCTGGCCTGCACTGTCACCTGCGCGAGCGCCGCGAGGCAGCCGGGCACACCGCGGCGGCCCTGGCCCGCGCGGTCGGCATCTCCCGGCAGGCGCTGCACCGCATTGAGCAGGGGTCAGCGGTGCCCGGAACGCTGCTGGCGCTGCAGCTGTCCGCCATTCTCAACTGCCGCGTGGAAGATCTGTTCGAACTGCGCGGCGCCCTCGTGTCCGCTCAGGCCAGTGGTCCCCTGCCCGCCGGTACCCGGGTGCGGCTGGCCCAGGTGGACGACACGCTGCGCGCCCTGCCGCTGCGCGGCACGCAGGGCCTCCATGCCCCCGCGGACGGCGTGGTCCGGGGCGCGCGCGGCCCGGCCCTGGACGTGCAACTCCTCACCGCCCTGGACCGGGCCGCGCAGACCGCGGTCATTGCGGGCTGCGACCCGGCGCTGGGACTGCTGTGCAGCCGCGTGGGAGGCGACGTCCGGGCCGCGTGGCAGCCTGGGGCCAGCCTGGACGCGCTGCGCGCCGCGGCGCGCGGCGAGGCGCATGCCGCGGGACTGCATCTCAACGACCCACGCGGCGCGCCCAGTCACGCGCAGGTCGTCGCGGCCGAGCTGCCCGGCGCGGCGCTGTTCACGTTGTGGCAGACCGACCAGGGCCTCCTGGTGGCGCCCGGCAACCCGCACGGCGTGCTGGGCGCCGCGGACCTGGCCCGGCCGGAGCTGCGCCTGGTCACCCGCGCGCCCGGGGCCGGCGGGCGGGTCCTGCTGGAGGCGTGGCTGGCACAGGCGGGCCTGGACGTCCCCGCCCGCGCGGCCCGGCACGCCGCGGCCACGCCGGCCGCCACTCCACTCGACGCCGCCGACCTCGTGGCGCAGGGCAGGGCGGACGTTGCCCCGGGGCCGCGGTCGGCGGCGCGGGCCTGCAGCCTGGACTTCCTGCCCCTGCACACCGAGCAGTTCGATCTGGCGGTGCCCCAGCGGCACCTGGCCCACCCGGGCGTGCAGGCCGTGCTGGCCGCAGCGAAAACCGAGTCGTTCCAGCAAGACCTGCGCAGCCTCGGCGGGTACGATCCGGCCGGGGCGGGCACACGAGTGGAGGTTCACGCATGATGACCCTGCCCCGCGCCGCGGCGCTGCTCGCTGCATCTCTGCTGCCCGTCGCCGGCGCCGCCTCCCTGACGGTGTTCGCGGCGTCCTCGCTGACAGACGCGTTCACGGAAATCGGCCGGACGTTCGATGCCCGGACCGGGCACCGCACGACCTTTCAGTTCGCGGGCTCGCAGGTGCTGCGCACCCAGCTGGAAAATGGCGCGCGGGCCGACGTGTTCGCCAGTGCGAACGACGCGCAGTTCACGCCGCTCCTGGGGCGCCTGATCGGCAGCCGCGACGTGTTCACCCGCAACCGCCTGACCGTGATCGCCCGGGCCGCCCCGGGACCCGTCAACAGCCTGCGGGACCTCGCGGCGCCGGGCGTGCGGCTGGTGCTGGCCGCGCCGGCCGTACCGGCCGGCGAGTACACGCGGCGCATGCTGAGTGCCGTAGACCGCGCCGGCACGTACGGCCCGGCGTTCGCGGACCGCACGCTGAAAAACGTGGTCAGCGAGGAAAGCAACGTGCGGCAGGCGGCGCTGAAGGTCAGTCTGGGCGAGGCGGACGCGGCCGTTGTGTACGTCAGTGACGTGACGCCCGCCCTGAAACGCCGGGTGCGCGTCATCGCGCTGCCCAGCCGGTTCAACCAGAGTGCCGCGTACCCGGTGGGGGTCCTGACCGGGAGCGGCAGTCCGGACGCGGCGCGTGCGTTCGTGGCCTTCCTGAAGGGCCGGGAGGCTCAGGGGATTTTGCGCCGCTGGGGGTTCCTGAGCCCGTGAAGGCCGGCCGGGAGCTGCTGCTGGGCGCTTCGCTGGGCGCCCTGATGACCGCCTTCCTGCTGCTGCCCACCCTGGTGCTGCTGCAGCGCGGCCTGAGCGCCTCGTTCCTGGAGACGCTGCGCTCACCGGCCGTGCTGGACGCGCTGCGCGTGAGCCTCTGGACGACCGGCGTGACCGTCCTGCTGACCGTCCTGGCCGGCACGCCCGTGGCGTACCTGCTGGCCCGCCGGGACTTTCCCGGCCGGGCGGTCCTGGACACCCTGCTGGACCTGCCGGTGGTGCTGCCGCCCGTGGTGGCCGGCCTGGGGCTGCTGCTGACCTTCGGGCGCAGCGGTCTGCTCGGGCCGGGCCTGGAGCTGGCCGGCGTGAGTCTGGCGTTCTCGCCGGCGGCGGTGGTGCTCGCGCAGCTGTTCACGGCCGCGCCGTTCTACCTGAGGGCGGCGAAAGCCGGGTTCGGGGCCGTGGACCGGGATGTGGAGCGCGCGGCGCTGACGGACGGCGCGGGCCGCTGGCAGGCGTTCCGGCACGTGACGTGGCCGCTGGCCTTTCCGTTTCTCCTTGAGGGCCTGGTGCTCACCTGGGCCCGGGCGCTCGGGGAGTTCGGGGCGACGATTCTGTTTGCCGGGTCGCTGCAGGGCCGCACGCGCACGATCACCCTCACGATCTACGGCGCGCTGGAAAGCGATCTCGGGCCGGCGCTGGTGCTGTCGGCCGTGATGGTGACCTTCGCGTTCGCGGTGCTGCTCACGGTGCGCGTGCTCGCGGCGCGGCGGGCCGGGCAGTAGGTCAGGACCGGTCCAGCAGGCTCTGGGCCTGATCGGCCGGCAGGGGTCTGGAGAGCAGGAACCCCTGGAGGATATCGCACCCCAGGGCGTGCAGGCGGTCGCGTTGGGTGCTGGTTTCCACACCTTCAGCCGTCACGCGCAGGCCCAGGCGGTGCGCGAGGGTCACCATGACGTCGACCAGGGCCCAGGAGGACTCCGTGTGTGCGCTGCTTTCGGCGTCGCTGCTGATGAACGAGCGGTCTATCTTCAGGTGGTCCAGCGGCAGCTGGTGAAGCAGGCTCAGGCTGCTGTGCCCGGTGCCGAAGTCGTCCAGCGCCACGCCGACGCCCAGAGCGCGCAGCGTCATGAGGTGCCGGACGGCGGTGCTGACGTCGCGCAGAACGGCCGTCTCGGTGAGTTCCAGGATGAGCTGCTGTGGGTGCAGGCCGGTCTCGTGGAGCGCCGCTTCCACCTGCTGCACGAAGTCGGGCTGACGGAACTGCAGGGCGCTCACGTTCACGCTGACCGTGAAGGCCCGCTCGTTGGCTCGCCAGCGTGAGGCCTGCAAGCAGGCCTCACGCAGCACCCACTGGCCGAGCGGGACGATCAGCTCGCTGTCCTCAGCCACCGGGATGAACCGCGCCGGGGAAATGACGCCCTGTGTGGGGTGCTGCCAGCGGACCAGCGCCTCGAAGCCCAGGAGCCGCCCGGAGAGGGCGTGGTACTGCGGCTGGTAATGCAGCAGGAATTCGCCGCGGCGCAGCCCTTCGCGCAGGTCGCGCTCCAGGACAACGCGTTCACTGGTTTCCTCAGCCATGCGCGACGTGAAGGTGCGCACACCGTTCTTGCCGTCGGCCTTCGCCCGGTACATGGCGACGTCCGCGTGCTTCTGGAGGGTGGTGATGTCCGTCCCGTCGAGGGGGCCGATCGTTACGCCGATGGAGGCGGTCACGTACAGTTCGTACCCGTACAGGGGAAAGGGCCGGGACAGGGCCTGCAGCACCTTGTGCGCGACGTGTTCTGCGTCCTCAGGGGCACGCAGGCCAGGGAGCAGGAGCGTGAACTCGTCGCCGCCCATGCGGGCGACAAGGTCACCGGCCCGCACCACCTGACGCAGGCGCACCCCGACCTCCTTGAGGAGTTCGTCGCCGGCGTCGTGACCGAGGGTGTCGTTGATCTGCTTGAAACGGTCCAGGTCAATGAACAGGACCCCGAGGAGGGTGTCGCCCAGCTGGGCGAGGAGCCGGGGCGCTTCGTCCAGGAAACACGACCGGTTCGCCAGCCCGGTCAGGGGATCGTGCGAGGCGCGGTACGCGAGGTGATCGCGCGCCTCCTGCAGGGCGGAATTTGCGCGGGCGAGCTCCTGGCTGCGCAGCTGCCCGAGTTCCGCTTCGCTTTTGTGCAGCTGCGCTTCACGCCGGAGGAGATCCACCTGCATCTGCACGCTCAGCACCTGGGTGCGGCGGTCGGTGTCGCGGGTGTGCAGGGTACGCTCCAGCTGATGATGGGCCTGCGAGTACTCAAAGGCGGCCTGCCAGTCCTGCCGCCGGGCGCACAGCTCGCTCAGGTGCTGAAGGGCGCCGCGTTCCTGAGGTTTCAGGCCGTGGTTCTGCGCCAGCGTGAGCGCCTGACGGAACTGCGTCTCGGCCCCAGCCTCGTCACCCGCCTGGGCGAGAACCCGGCCGTAGCTGGTCCGCAGCTGCGCCAGAACCTCAAGGTCACCCACCTCGGCGGCCAGAGGGAGCGCGCGGTTGCCGAGCTCCCGGGCACCGGCCCAGTCACCGGTTTCCACGAGGCAGGTCATCACGCTCACGTACAGCGCCACCTCGTGCTGGCGCAGGCCCAGCGCCCTGATGCGGGGCAGGTGCTCCTCGGCCACCTGCAGGGCCTCTGCGTACCGGCCGAGGCCCGCGAGGCCGAACGCCAGGTTGACGGTGCCGCTCGAGTGGATCACCGCGTGTCCGGCCTGCTCAGCGAGTGTCTGCACCTGCCTGAAGGCCTGCAGCGCCAGCTCATGGTCGCCGAGTTCCGTGTGAATGGTCCCGATGTTGCCCAGCGTGCGGGCATGCCCCAGGTCGTCGCCGTGCTGCTGGGCGATCCGCAGGCTGGTCAGATAGTGTTCCATGGCCGCGCCGTACTCCCCGAGCATCATGCTCGCCAGCCCGAGGCCGTTCACGGCGCGGGCCTCCAGCGCAGCTGACCCGGCGCTGCGCGCGGCGGCGTGCGCCTCATGGTAGGTGTTCAGGGCGGCCGGCAGCTGCGAGGTAAAGACGTAGGTGCCGCCCAGCAGCACCAGGGCCTGCGCCTGGGCGGCCACGTCACCGAGCGTGCAGGCCAGGGTATGCGCTTCCAGCAGCAGGCGCTGCGCGGCCGCCACGTCTGACACGACCAGCGGGTCCGCGCGGGTCAGCAGCAGGTCGAGACGCTGACGCGTTTCGGCAGCGGCGGAGGGAGTGGCGCTGGGGGCAAGCACCACGTCAGTCTGACCGGCCGCCTCTTACCGGGCTCTTTACGACCGGCGCAGCCCGTGGATGAATGGCGACCCGCTGCCTCCCCGATGGAGTGGGGTGGCGCTCAGCTGTGGCCGGGGTCGCTGTCGTCACTGGGCCGGCCGTGTGTGCCGCCTTGCTGCTCCTGCGGCGCGGTGGGCGGGCCGGACGGGTCGTGCGACTCAGAGGTGGGCGTCTGCCCGCCGTGGGCTGAGGGATCGGTCGGGGCAGGGATGGCGTCGCTGGTGGGTGGGCTGGGGTTACGGTCAGTCATGGGGCCTCCTGTTGCGGTTCAGCGTGCGCGTGGGATGTGGCGGGACGTTCTGAGGGGCGTGAACAGCTCTTGGGAGTTGTGCCTCAGTGCGTCGGGCAGTGTTGCCGCAGACACCAAACTTGACAGTACTGGTCGGATTAATCATGATTCGGGCATGTTCCGCCCTGCCCTCCTCACCGCCGCCCTGACCCTCGGCGCCGCCCAGGCCGCCGACCTCAGCGGCGTCCGCACCTACCTTGACCGTCACCTCAGCACCCAGGCGAGCGGCACCGCGGCCCTTCAGGCGGCCGCCGACACGTATTACACCGCTGCGCAGAAAGTGAACTTCGACTACCGCGCCCTGGCCAGGGACCCCGGGGTGCGCCAGACCCTGCAGCGCGCCCGCGCCGGGTGGCAGAAAGCCAGCCCCGCCTACGAGACCATTGAGGGCATCGTGGCCGGCGTGAGCGTCCTGGCCGACTTTGACGTGAACCTCGACGCGGGCACCAGCAGCGGTGAGGACGCCGTGACCTTCGACCTGACCCTTCCCAACGGCAAGGTGCTGAAAAAACCCGGCAACCTCTTCGGCGTGAACGAGGGCACCCTGTGGGGCACCGTCAGGACCTACAGCAGCGGCGTGCCTTTCGACGTGAACGGCAACGGCCGCATCGATTTCGGGGACCAGCTGCCCGACGCGGGCGTCCTCAAGGCTGCGGCCACCGCCCTGCACACCCAGACGCTGGCCCTTCAGAAAGCGGCGCGCGCCTGGACGCCCACCCGCAGCGACGTGTTCGGCGCGCTGGTCGGGAACGTCCCTACCGTCGGCCCGGTGTTCTTCGAGGACTGGAAGAGCAGTCCCTTCGTGCTGGGGGCCAAAAGCGCCCGCCAGGACTTCGTGGTGATCTCCCGCCTGCAGGACCTGCAGGGCAACGTGGCCTCCTGGCAGGCCATGTACACCGGCCTGAGCGCCGATGTGCGCGGCCGGAGTGCCACGCTCGACGCCCAGATCCGCTCCGGCCTCACGGAACTTGCGGCCTTCGTGAACAAACTCAACGCGCGGGAACAGGCGCGCCGGTACACGCCCGAGCAGGCCGAGCAACTCCAGAAGGAAGCGCAGAACCGCGCGACGGTCATCACCGGCCGCCTGACCCAGGCTGCCGCGCTGCTGGGCGTCAAGGTTCAGTGATGCGCGCCCGGGTCCTGAGCCTGATCGCCGCGGCCCTCACGGGCAGCGCGGCGGCGGCTGACCTCGCCACGCCGGCCGAAACGCTGCGTGCCCGGCTGGCCGACGCCGCGCTGGAAGTCAGCTTCGATCCGGCTGAGGCGGCCCGGCTGGTGCGCGAAGCCAGTGGCGCGTGGCAGACCGTGCGTGACCCCTGGCGCGCCGCCGCGCCGGCCGAGGCTGAGGCAGTCAGCGCGGCGCTTCTGAGCGCCGAGCAGGCCGCGGCACGCGGTGACGAACCCGGCCTGGCGCGCGCGCGCGCCCAGGCCTGGACGGCGCTGCTCGGCGGCGCGCAGCGCGGCCTGGAAGGCGCGGTGCTGGGCGGGCGCGTCAATGAGGCCCGCGACTGGCTGGCGGCGCGCGAGTACCGCGTGGCGAGCAGCCTCACGCGCCTGAACGCCGACGCCACCACCGCACTGGAGGACCTCGCGGCCGGGCGCGTCACGCCGCAGGCGGCGCTGGAGACCGTGCGGTCTGACACGCTCGACGGCTACCAGGCGCGCCTGCAGGACGCCCTGCGTGAACTGCAGTTCAGTCAGTCGCGCGGCTTCCGCACCCTGGCGGCCGAGCAGGCGGCGCTGGCGCAGGGGTACTTCACCCTGCTCGCCCCCGCCTACGCCCAGCAGCGCGGCGCAGCCGCCCGCCGCGCCGTGCAGGCGCAGCTCGCGGCGCTGCCCGGCAGCCTCCCTCAGGTGAACGCTGCACTCGGCGGCTTCCGCGCCGCCCCGCTGAGCGAGCGGGAGGTTGGCGCGCGCGCCGCGCAGGTCACGCGGTTCCTGTCACTGGTGCCCGTGGAGTACGCCCGCGGCGTTCAGCGCAGCGGTGAGCGCACGCTCGTCACGCAGGAGGTCGAACTTCACGAGGCCCGCACCTTCCTGAACGGCGCCCGCGCCGCCCTGGCGGACCTCGCGCCCCTGATCCCCGACGCCGCGCAGTCCCGCGGGCTGAGCGCCGGTTTCGCGGCCCTGAACGAACACCTCACGCCCGAAGCCCTCGAGCAGGCCGTGCCCTCCACGGACGCCCTGAGCGCTGAAGTGAACGCGCTGCTCGCCCAGGTGCGCGCGGCGTTCCCGCCCGCCTGGCAGCAGGCCCGGCCCGATGCCGATCTCGACGTGATCCGCACGCAGCTCGACGCCGTGGTGGCCGCCGCCGCCAGCGGCGACTGGGCGGCGGCCGAAACGGCCCGCCTGGACGCGTACGCGCTGCTCGAGAGTGGCACGGAGGCGCGCATCGCCGTGTTTAACCCGGACCTGAAAGCGGCACTTGAAGGGCAGATCTGGAACGGCACCCACCCGCGTGGCCTGGCCACGCTGATCCGTGAGCACGGCAGTCCCGCCGAGTTCAGCGAAACCCGCGCGGCCCTGACCGTCACGCTGCGCGAGGTCGGCCGGATTCTCGGCACGGACGTGGCCCCCACCGCGGTGGCCACGAACGCCGGCATCATCGTGTTCCGCGAGGGGCTCGAGGCGGTGCTGATCCTGGCGGCCCTAATGGGCAGCCTGCGCAGGGGAGAACTGGTGCGCCTGCGCCGCCCGATGTGGCTGGGCGCCGCCGCGGCGTTCGGCGCGACGGCCGTTACGTGGTTCGTGATGCAGGGCGCGCTGTCGCTGCTGGGCCGCTACGGCGAGAAACTCGAGGCGGTGGTCAGCGTGATCGCCATCGGCGTGCTGCTGCTGATCATGAACTGGTTCTTCCATCAGGTGTACTGGACCGACCGCATGGCGGCGTTCCAGAAGCACAAGCACGAACTCACGCGCGGCGGGGCGGCGCAGGCCATGCGCGCGCAATGGATCGGCCTGGCCGTGCTGGGCTTCACCAGCATCTACCGCGAAGGCTTCGAGACGGTGCTGTTCCTGCAGTCGCTGGTGCTGCAGGCCGGGCCGGGCGCGGTGCTGGGCGGCACGGCCGCGGGGCTCGCCGCGGTGCTCGGCGTCGGCCTGCTGGTGTTCATGTGGCAGGCGAAACTGCCCATGAAGAAGCTCCTGGTCTGGACGGGCGTCCTGATCGCCGCGGTGCTGGGGGTCATGGTGGGCAACACCGTGCACACCCTGCAGCTGGTGGGCTGGCTGCCGGTACACCCGCTGCCGCTGGACCTGCCGGCCGGGCTGGGCCTGTGGCTGGGCCTGCACGCCACGTGGGAAGGCGTGATTCTTCAGGGGCTTGCCCTCGTGGCCGTCGTGGGGTCCTTCTTCGCGGCGGAAGCCCTGAAGGAACGTGAACTGGCGCAGCGCCGCCAGCAGAACGCCGCAGTGAACGCCGGCAACTGAGCCTCCGGCCTCCCCCGCGCGCCGGCCCCCAGGGAAGGGCCGGCGCGCCGCCTGTTCCGGCGCCCGGGCCGGGGGGGGAAGGCAGTACCATACGCGCAGGCATGACGGCCGACTTCGCCCACAGCCTGCTGCTGGACACCACCCGCTTCCTGCTGGCGCAGCCGGACCCGGACGCCCTGTGTCACGGCGGTCTGGCGTTCCTGGCCGGGCGGCTGGAAGCGGACCTGGGCATGCTGCACCTGCGGCATTCGGACCAGGAGTACCGGCTGCTCAGTCAGGTGGGTGAGCACCCCCTGATGGACGTGCACCACGTACAGATCATGGAACCCGCCTGGGAGGCGCTGCTGCAGGCCGGGGCGTGGATCAGCGCGCCGGTCCCCTCGCCCGACTGGACGGGACCGGCGGAACGCAGCTACACCCGGCTGGGAGCCCAGCACCTTGTGAATTTTGGCCTGTACAACGGCCCGGCGCTGGTGGGCACCGTGAACCTGCTGTTCCGCACGCCCCGCCCGGATCTCGGTAATCTGGAGGTCCTGGGCACGGTGGGCGCGCTGTGGGGCACGCTGCTGTCGCGTATGCGCACCCAGCAGGACCTCGCCTCGCGCGAGGCGATGCTGCGCACGGTCACTGATCAGAGCACCGACGTGATCTCCGTGGTGGACGAACAGGGTCTGATCCGGTACCAGAGCGCGGCGTCGAGCACCCTGCTGGGCTACCCGCCCGAAGCGCTGATCGGCGAAAGGTACGACCGGGGCATTCACCGTGATGACCTCGGGGCCGTGAACGCCGCCATGACGGACCTCAGGCGCGTGCCGGGCGGTTCTGCGGCCGTGACGTTCCGGGTGTGGCACGCGGCGGGGCAACTGGTGTGGCTTGAGGCGCACGCGCACAACCTGCTGCACGACCCGGCCGTGCAGGGCGTGGTGATTCACGTGCGGAACGTCACTGTGGCCCGGACCACACAGCGGCACCTGGAACGGCGCGTGCAGGAACTCACGCTGATGCACGCCACCGGGCAGGAACTCCAGCGTGCCCGCACCGAGGAGGACGTGGCGCGCCATGTGGTGGACCTGATTGAGCAGCGTCTTGCTCACCCGTTCGTGCAGGTGGGAAAACTCGAACCGGACGGCTCGGTGGTGTCCGTGTCGCGGGAAGCGGCGCGGCGACACCTGCCCGCCGCCCGGCTGCCGCCCGGCCAGGGTCTGATCGGCGCGTGCGTGAGCACCGGGCGCTCAGTTCTGGTACCGGACGTCCACCAGGACTCCCGGTACCTGGGGCGGCACGACAGCGTGCGCAGCGAACTGGTCGTGCCGGTGCACGTGAGCGGCGTGGTGTGGGGTGTGCTGAACGTGGAGAGCGAACGCGTGAGTGCCTTTGATGACGAGGACCGGCGGGCCCTGGAAACGGTGGCGTCGCAGGCGGGCACGGCCCTGGCGAACGTGGCGCTGCTGAACGAACTGCGCTGCTCTCACGACGAGCTGCGCGCCGCGTACGATGAAACCATTGCCGGCTGGGCACGCGCGCTGGACCTGCGTGACCGGGAAACCGAGGGGCACAGCCAGCGGGTCACGAACCTGAGTGTTGCGCTTGCGCGGCGCATGGGGGTGCCGGAGCCGCAGCTGGTGCACCTGCGGCGCGGGGCGCTGCTGCACGATATCGGCAAGATGGGCATCCCGGACGCGATCCTGCTGAAACCCGGGCCGCTGGATGAGGCAGAATGGACCGTCATGAAACGTCACCCGGTGCTGGCACGGGACCTGCTCAAGGCGATCGGGTTTCTGCGCCCGGCGCTGGACATCCCGTACGCGCACCATGAGCACTGGAACGGCGGCGGGTACCCGCTGGGCCTGCGCGGCGAGGCCATTCCGCTGCCTGCGCGGATCTTCGCGGTGATTGACGTGTGGGACGCCCTGCGCAGCGACCGCTCGTACCGCCGGGCGTGGACCGAGACGCAGGCACGCGCGCACCTGAAAGCGCAGGCGGGCACACAGTTCGACCCGCTGGTGGTGCGCGCCTTCCTGAACTGGCTGGACGCAGGCCTGCCCGGCGCGGCGCAGCCGGACGCGGAGCGCCCCGCGTGAGCGTCAGCGGCATGAACGCGCAGACGCTCGCGCGGGAGCTGTTGCAGCTGCAACAGGCGGCCGAACGTGAACCGGACCCCGCGAGGCGGGCCCTGACGCGCCGCGACGCAGCGTACACGGCGCTGGACCTGGGCGACACGGCGCTCGCCATGACGCACGCCGTGGCGTGCCTGGACGACGCGCGGCGCACTGCGGACCTGTCCCTGCAGGCCAAGGCGCACGTGACCATCGCGCTGGTCATGGCCGAAGGGTACGACGAGGTCGGCGCGGCCGGGCACTTCCGTGAAGCGGAGGCCCTGGCCCGGTCTGCGCGCGACGCGCGCGGCGTCGCGCTCGTGAACGTGAATGCCGCGCATCACGACATGGAACGCGGCGCGTACGTGACCGGCGCGCTGCGCCTGAACGCCCTGCTGCGCTCCCCGTACGGGGAGGGCCTGCGCCAGTCGGACGAGTACGGCCCCGAACTACAGCAGACCTTCCACGTGAACTTCACGAAAGCGGCGGCGTGCGCCCTGATGGGCCAGGGCACCGACCAGGACCGCGCGGAGCAGCTGGAGCAGGTGCGCAGTGAGATCGAGGCGCAGCTCGCGGTGTCCGTGGCGGCCCTGGAACGCCTGCAGTCCAGCGTGGACCCGCCCGCCACCCGCCGCTGGATTCACGAGGTGCTCGACGCACTCACTGCGGCGGCCACGCAGCGCGGCGACCTGAGGCGCGCGCGCACGCTGGCCGACGAGCGCGTGAATCTCAGCGAGCATTCCGGCGTGGACGCTCAGCTGGCGCGGGCGCTGCTGGGGCGCGCGGAACTGCTCGCCCTGACCGGCGCGTGGGCGGACGTGGCGCGGGACGCGGCGCGCGCTTCGGCCCTGTTCCGCGGTCAGCAGGAACTGCGCGCGGTGCACGCCCGGCAGCAGGTGGCGGCTGCCCTGGCCGCGCAGGGACACTGGCGCGAAGCGTACGAGGTGCAGCGCACGCTGACCGAGGAAACCGAGGGCATCTACCGGGCGTTCTTCCAGCAGGGCGCGCGCCTGCGGGCCATTGAGCGGCAGGCGCAGGAGGCGGAGGTGCGCGCCCGGGCCTTTGCGGAAGCGGCGCTGCGCGATCCGCTGACCGGCATTCCGAACCGCGCGGCGGCCTTGCAGCGCCTGGAGCAACTCTGGGCGGCCGCCAAGCGGGGCCGCCCGAGTGTGGTGGCGCTGCTGGACATCGATCACTTCAAGAGCGTGAACGACCGCTTTGGGCACGCGGCGGGTGACGAGGTTCTGCGGCGCGTGGCCCGCGAGGTGACGCTCGCCATCCGCGAGGTCGACACCCTGGCGCGGTACGGCGGGGAGGAATTCCTGCTGCTGCTCGAGGGCCTGCGCGTGGACGAGGCGCGGCGCGTATGCCTGAGGATTGGGGAACGGCTGGCGGACCTCGGCTGGGCCGAGGTTGCCCCGGGTCTGCGCGTGACCGCCAGTATCGGCGTGGCCCTGGTGACGGGCGAGCAGAGTCCGGAGGAGATCCTGAAAGACGCCGACGCGGCCATGTACGCGGCGAAGTCCGCTGGCCGCGACACGGTCCGCGAGGCGCCGCACGTGTCCTGACCGGCGGGGGCCACAGCGGGGTACAGACCGGCAGCGTTCCCGCTGCGGCCGGTGCGCCAGCACCCGCTCGATCACGGCGGGCCTCAGGGAATAAGGGCCACCACGCGCGCCCAGGCAGCACTCGCCCCCTGCACCTTCACCGGAAAGGCGCTGACCGTAAAGCCGGTGGGGCCAGGCAGCTGGTCGAGGTTGCTGAGCTTCTCAATCTGGAGGTATGGGCGCTCGAGGCCGTAGAGGTGCGCTTCCCAGAACTCCGCGGTCCCGGCGGCAGCGTCCTTGAGCAGCGCGGGGAAGGGTCGGTCGATGCCCCAGGCGTCGGTGCCGATCAGGCGCACGCCCCGCTCGACGAGACAGGCGAGCCCGGCGCGGGTGTACCCGGCGTGGCGGTGCTCGTAGCCGGGTTCGTGAAAGTGCCGGCTGGCGCCTGTGTGGGTCAGGACTATATCGCCGGGCTGCAGGTCATGCCCGATGCGGCGCAGTTCGCGGTCCACGTCCGTGTCGGTGATGCCGTCACCGGGGCTCTTGTGCGTGAAGTCCAGGCACACGCCGGGGCCGTAGCACCAGTCGAGGGGCACCTGGTCGATGGTAAGCGGGGCGCCGCCGTCCGCCATGCGGGGCCCGTAGTGGTAGGGGGCGTCCACGTGCGTGCCCGAGTGGGTGGAGAGCGTGACCGTCTCGACGCTCCAGAGGTGGCCGCGGGGCATGAGGCGCGCGGCCTGCGCGGCACTCAGGCCCATCAGGGCCGGAATGGCCTGCGCGGCCTGGGCGTGGTCGGTGTACGTGATCTGGTGAGGGTTGGGTTCAAACGCTGCGGTGTCGTTGCTGAGCGTGACGGACAGGTCGATCAGGCGGGGTCGGCGGGATTCAGTCATGGGGGCCTCGGGCCGCTCAATTGGAACACATGTGGGGGCGGCGCACTCGGCTTTGCAGGCGGGGTGGACGCCGCCGGGGGGGGCGGGGGTAGTCTGAATCGATTTACCCCTGGAGGTTTTGCATGCCGCGACTCATGACCCTGTTTACCGGCCAGTGGGCCGACCTGCCCCTCGCCGACCTTGCGCCGCTCGCCCGGAAGATGGACTACGACGGCCTGGAACTCGCCTGCTGGGGCGACCATTTCGACGTGCAGGCCGCCCTGCGCGACCCGGCGTACGTGCAGGGCCGGCGCGAGCTGCTCGCCGCTCACGGCCTGCAGTGCGTGGCGATCAGCAACCACCTCGTGGGCCAGGCGGTGTGCGACCGCATCGATCACCGTCACCGCGAGATTCTTCCGCCGCACGTGTGGGGGGACGGCGACCCCGAGGGCGTCCGCCAGCGGGCCGCGCAGGAACTCACCGACACGGCCCGCGCGGCCGCCGCGTTCGGGGTGAAGGTCGTGAACGGCTTTACCGGCTCCAGCATCTGGCCCCTGCTGTACGCCTTCCCGCCCACCACGCAGGCCGACTGGGACGCCGGGTTCGAGGACTTTGCCCGGCGCTTCGGGCCGATCCTCGACGCCTTCGACGACGCGGACGTGAACTTCGCGCTGGAGGTGCACCCCACCGAGATCGCCTTTGACATCGCCACGGCGCAGCGGGCCCTGGCGGCCGTGGGCAGGCACCGCCGCTTCGGGTTCAACTACGACCCGAGCCACCTCGCCTACCAGCACGTGGATTACGTGCGCTTCATCCGGACGTTCCCGGAGCGGATCTTTCACGCGCACATGAAAGACGTCTGGTGGGGCCACGGCAGCGGCGAGGTGGGGGTGTTCGGCGGGCATACGACCTTCGGCGACCCGCGCCGCTACTGGGATTTCCGCTCGGTGGGCCGCGGGGACATCCGCTTTGAGGACGTGCTCGTGGCGCTGGGGGACGTCGGGTACGCCGGGCCGCTGAGTGTGGAATGGGAAGACAGCCGGATGGACCGCGTGCACGGCGCCACCGAGAGCGTGGCGTTCCTGCGCCGGCTGGACTTCCCGCCGTCCGCCGTCGCATTCGACGCCGCGTTCGGACAGGACCGCGCATGACCGCTGTGCGCCCGTCCGGGCCGCTGCGGCTGGGCATGGTGGGCGGCGGTCAGGACGCCTTTATCGGCGCGGTGCACCGCACGGCCGCGCGCCTGGACGGCGAGTGGACCCTGGTGGCCGGCGCGCTGTCCAGCACGCCGGAGCGGGCCCTGGCCTCCGGCGCGGCGCTGGGCCTGGACCGCACCTACCCCACCTGGGAGGCCATGCTGGCCGGTGAACTGGCCCGCCCCAGCGGCGAGCGGATCGACGCCGTGAGTATCGTCACGCCGAATCACGTGCACTTCCCGGTGGCGCGCGCCTTCGCACAGGCCGGCATTCACGTGATCTGCGACAAACCATTGGTGCACACCAGCGCGCAGGCGGACGAGCTGCGGCGCGTGGCGGCACAGAGCGGCGTGGTATTCGCCGTGACGTACAACTACTCCGGGTACCCCCTGATCCGGCATGCGCGCGACCTGGTGCGCGACGGCGCTCTGGGCGAGATCCGCAAGGTGATCGTGGAGTACCACCAGGGGTGGCTCGCCACGCGCCTGGAAGAACAGAACTCGAAGCAGGCCGACTGGCGCACCGACCCGGCCCGCAGCGGCGTGGCCGGCGCGGTGGGGGACATCGGGTCACACGCCGAACAGCTGATCGCCACCGTGACCGGCCTGCACCTGGAGGCGCTGTGCGCGGACCTGACGACCTTCGTGCCCGGCCGGCGCCTCGATGACGACGCCAGCGTCCTGCTGCGCTTTCAGGGCGGAGCGCGCGGCGTGCTGCTGTGCTCGCAGGTGGCGCTGGGCGAGGAGAACGCCCTGCGGCTGCGGGTGTACGGCACGCACGGCAGCCTCGCGTGGGACCAGGAGCACCCCAACCAGCTGCACCACGTTCCCCGGGACGCCCCCCGCCAGACGCTGACGCGCGGAGGACCCGGCCTGAGCGCCGCGGCGCAGGCGGCCACGCGGCTCCCGGCCGGGCACCCCGAGGCGTTCCTGGAGGCCTTCGCCAACCTGTACCGCGGCGTGGCCGAAGCGGTCCGCGCGCGCGCCGAGGGCCGCGCGCCGGACCCGCTGATCGCGCAGTTCCCGGATCTGACCGACGGCGCGCGCGGCGTGCACTTCATCGAAAAGACGGTGGAAAGCAGTCGCAGCGACCGGAAGTGGACGGACGCCCGCTGGCCCGGGTAACCGGCACGGGCGCGGCGGGTGGGCGCGCGCGGCGTGAATCTGCTACCTTCAGCGCACCTGAGTCTGGGGAAGTCCGGTGAGATTCCGGCGCTGTCGCGCAGCGGTATGCCTGAAAAGGTGAGCCCGAATGCCACTCAGGGACGCCCGCCGCGTGCGGGCACCTCTCGCCGTCAGAGGGCCGTGTCCTGAGCCTCAACCCCACCGTGACCGTCCACGTGTGCGCCCGCTCTGGCCCCCCGGCCGGAGCGGGTTTTTCCTGTGCGCCCGCTCCTGTCTGCCCGTTCCCGAGCACACCGGAGACCTCATGCCGCACCTTCCCTCACGCCTGACCCTGCTCGCCCTGACCCTCGGCTCCGCGGCCGGCGCAACGTCGTACCCGCTGACCGTGACAGACGATCTGGGCCGCTCGGTGACGCTGAAAAATGAACCGAAACGCATTATTGCCATGCTGCCCAGTCACACTGAAACCCTTGTGGCGATCGGCGCTGGCGGCAAGCTCGTGGCGGTGGACCGCTTCAGCAACTACCCGCGCGCCGTGACGGACGCCCTGCCGAAAATGGGCAGCGCATTCCAGCCGAACCTGGAAGCGATCGTGGCGCTGAAACCGGATCTGGTTCTGGCCGACGAGTCGGCCGGGTCACGACTGACGGAAAAGCTGGCCGCAGCAGGCCTCACCGTGTACGGCGGCACCGGGCAGACCTACAACGAGGTGTTCGAGAAGATCGCCGTGCTGGGGAAACTCACGAACCGCGAAGCGGGGGCCACGCGGCTGGTCACCAGCATGCGCAGCGACCTGAACATCCTGCAGCAGAGCGTGGCGCGTCTGCCGAAGGTCAGCACCTACTACGAGATTGACCCCAGCCCCTACTCGGTCGGCCCGAACTCGTTCATCGGCACGCTGATCACCAAGGCAGGCGGGCGCACCATCGTGCCGGCCGCCCTGGGCGACTTTCCGAAACTAGACCCGGAACTGATCGTGAAAACCAACCCGCAGGTCATGGTCGGCCTGACCCTTGAGGACGCCCGCAGGCGCCCCGGCTGGGCGGGCCTGGGCGCCGTCACGGCCGGCCGGGTCTTCAATCCCTCGCCGGAGGAACGCGACGCCCTGAGCCGGCCCGGGCCCCGGCTGCCGCAGGCCCTGCGCGCCCTGATCCGCTTCCTGCACCCCGAGGCGCTCAAGTGACCCTCGATGAAGGCACCGCCGCCCGGCGCGAGGCCGCCATGCGTGAACTCGCCGAGGCGCGCGACACGCACCGCAAGCGTGAGGGCATTTCCAAGGGCCGCCGGGGGCTGCTGATCGTCAACACCGGGCACGGCAAAGGCAAAACCACCGCGGCGCTGGGGCTGATGCTGCGCGCCCACGGCCGCGGCCTGCGCGTGCGGATGTTTCAGTTCCTGAAGCACGAGAATGCCAAATTCGGTGAGCACCGCGTGCTCGACGCCCTGGGGCTCCCGTACGAGGGCCTGGGGGACGGGTTCACGTGGCGTTCGCGGGACCTGGAGAACAGCGCCGCAATGGCCGCGCACGGCTGGGACCTGGCCCGGGCGGCCATTCAGAGCGGTGAGCACGACCTGATCGTGCTTGACGAGTTCACGTACGCCCTGAAGTATGGCTGGGTGGCGTGGCCGGACGTGGAAGCCACCCTGACGGCCCGCGACCCGCTGCTGCACGTGGTGATCACCGGCCGGGACGCCCTGCCGGAGCTGATCGCCCTGGCCGACACCGTCAGTGAGATTCAGCCGGTCAAGCACGCGTACCACGCCGGAATTGGCGGCCAGACGGGCATCGAGTTCTGATGGGCACCCTGGCGCTGGTGTTCCTGCTGGGTGCCCGGCACGGTCTGGACGCCGATCACCTCGCGGCCATCGACGGGTTCGCCCGGCTGCGGCCCAGCCGCCTGACCGGCGTGCTGTTCGGCCTGGGGCACGGTCTGCTGGTCACGCTGCTGGCCCTGCTGGCCGGGCGGGTCGGGGCCGCCTTCACGCTGGACGGCCTCACGCCGTGGTTGTTCCTGGCGGTGGCGGGACTGAACCTGTGGCGGCTGGCCCGGCCGGGCCGGCACACCCACGCGCCCGCTCCCGGCCTGCTGGCGCTGGGGCCCTTCGTGGTGGGCCTGCTGCTCGCAGCGGGCATGGAAACCAGCAGCCAGCTGGCGGCGCTGGCCCTGTCGCAGCAGGTGACGCCCGTGCTGCTGGGCCTGACGTTTACGCTGGGCATGGTGCTCAGTGACGGTCTCGACGGCCTGCTCGCCGCCCGCGTGCAGCGCGGCGCGGCGCAGGGCTCCCGGGCGCAGCGGGCGTCGGCCGCGATGGGCTGGATGGTCGTGGCGCTGTCTCTGGGCTTCGCGCTGGCCGGTTTCGCCGGGCTGGACACCGGCACGCTGAGTGGCCCGCTGGGCGCCGCGACTTTCGTCACGCTGCTGGGCCTGCGCCTGTGGAGCCGCGCGCAGCCGGCGGGGCGGCCCGCGTGACGCGCCGGACGGCGCCGCGCGAGCGGGTCACGCGGGCCGACGGGCGCACCATTAACGTGGTGCGCCGGCGCGGGCACCTGAGCTACTGCTTTTTTGGCTGCTGCTGCGGCCGCACCGATAAAGGCTACCCGGCCGCGCCGGCCGACGTGTACAAGGACGAGTGGGTCCACCGGCGCCTGCGCAACGCGGTGCACCTCACCAAAAGCGGGTGCCTGGGACCGTGCGCCCTGGCGAACGTCGCGCACCTGGTGTTCGACGGGCACGACCTGTGGTTCCACTCAGTGAACGATGCGTGGCTGGTGCGCGCCATTTTCGATCACATCGAAGCGATGCTGGCCGCCGACCGGTACCTGCCACCCCCGCCGGAACTGGTGGAGTACACCTTCAACTACTACGCCTGGGACGCCGCCACGTCCGGGCCGGTCGCGGCAGAGGCGACAGCGACCGGCCCGGCAGGGTCGGCGTCTACGCCCCTGAGTGGCGTGGCGCTGCTGACGCACGCGGACACGGACCTGCTGAACCTGCGCGCGGCGCGTGAAACGCTGCCCGCGGACTTCGGCCCGCTGACGGGCGCCTCCCTGGCCGGGATCCGCAGTGAGGCGCAGATGCAGACGCTGCTCTCCGGCCCGGTGGGCACGGCGCAGGTGCTGATCGTCCGTGTGCACGGCGCCCTGCGGAGTGTGCCGGGCAGTGACGCGCTGCTGGCGCACGCCCGCGAACGCGGGCAGCACCTGCTGCTGCTCAGCGGCACCAACGAACCCGACCCGGACCTGGCGGCGCGTTCGACCGTGCCGCCCGCCGCGCTGGACAGCGCCCGCACGTACCTCGCCGCGAGCGGCTGGGTGAACATGCGGGCGCTGCTGCTGTTCCTGTCGGACTCGCTGCGCCTGACCGGGTACGGCGCGCGCCCGCCCCAGGCACTCCCCGAGCACAGCGTGTACCACCCGGACCTGCCTGAGGGCGTCACCACGGCCGAGTGGCAGGCGGCGCGGGCGCCGGGCCGCCCGGCGGTGGGCGTGCTGTTCTACCGGGCGCACGCCCTGAGCGGCAACACGGCCTTCATCGACGCGCTCGTGGGGGCGCTCGACGAGGCCGGCGTGGACGCCCTGCCGGTGTTCACGACCAGCCTGCGTGACCTGGACGGCGCGGGCGACCCGCGCGCCTTTGCGCTGCTGCGCGGCGAGGACGGGCGGCCGCTGGTGCAGGCCCTGATCAGCACGCTGTCGTTCGCACTGGCCGACCCGGACGACCGCCGCCGCGGCGCGAGCGGTCCTCTGGAGCGGCTGAACATTCCGGTGGTGCAGGGGCTCACCACAGGCGGCGCCCGCGGACCGTGGGCGACCAGCGCGCGCGGTCTGAACCCGCTGGACACGGCGATGAACGTGGCGCTGCCCGAATTCGACGGGCGCCTGATCGGCGTGCCCTTCGCCTTCAAGGAACAGGACGGCGACGCCCGGCGCCTCGCGGCAGACCCGGAACGGACGGCGCGCCTGGCGGGCATCGCGGCGCGCCTGGCGCGGCTGCCCTTCATCCCCAACAGCGACAAGCGCCTGGCGTTCGTCTTCACGAACTCCACCGCCAAGGCGTCGCAGGTGGGGAATGCCGTGGGCCTGGACTCCGCCGCGTCGCTGCTGCGGGTCCTGCGCGCCCTGCAGGCCGAAGGATACGACGTGGGCCAGCTGCCCGCGTCGAGTGACGAGCTGATGCACGCGCTGCTCGCCCCGGTAAGCGGCGATTCGGTGGTGCTGCCGCCCGAGGCGCTCACGCACGCCACGGCGCGCATCCCGGCCGAGACGTACGCCGCGTGGTTCGCGCAGCTCCCTGACGCTCAGCAGCGCCGCGTGCGTCAGCAGTGGGGAGAGGCGCCCGGGCAGGCCTTCGTGACGCCCCAGGGCGAGCTGGCCCTGCTGGGCCTGCACTTCGGGAAGATGTTCGTGGCGCTGCAACCCCCGCGCGGGTACGGCATGGACCCGGACGCCATCTACCACACGCCGGACCTGCCGCCCACGCATCACTACCACGCGCTGTACCGCTGGCTGCGCGAACCGCAGGCGCTCGGGGGATTCGGCGCGCACGCGCTGGTGCACGTCGGGAAGCACGGCACGCTCGAATGGCTGCCCGGCAAGGGCGTGGGCCTCAGTGAGACCTGCTTCCCCGACAGTCTGCTGGGGGACCTGCCGCTGTTCTACCCGTTCGTGATCAACGACCCGGGGGAAGGCACCCAGGCCAAGCGCCGCGCGCACGCCGCGATTCTCAGCCACCTGCCGCCGCCACTGACGCAGGCGGACACGTACGGTCCCCTGGCGGAGCTCACGCGGCTGGTGGATGAGTACTACCAGCTTGAACTCCTGGACCCGTCGAAGCTCCCCTTGCTGCAGGGGCAGATCTGGCAGCTCGTGCAGGACGCGAACCTCGGGGAGGATCTGGGCACCTTACTGCGCCGCGATCACGGGGACCACGTGCACGAATGGGACGACGACTACACGCCTGACGGGGTGCCGGTGACGCTGAGTGAGATGAACGGCGCGGACGTCGCGCATTTCCTCGAGGACCTCGACGGGTACCTGTGCGAACTGGGACGAGCGCAGATCCGGGGGGGACTGCACGTGCTCGGCCAGGCGCCGACCGGGGACGCCCGGGCCGAGATGCTGCGCGCCCTGACCCGCCTGTCCGGCCCGGACCTGCCGGGCCTGCTGCCGGGCCTGGCCGCGGCCCTGACGCTGGATCTGGGCGCCCTGCTCGACGCGCCGGGCGCGCGCACCGCGCGCCGGGCAGACCTGGACGCCCTGGCGGGCCGCGCGCTCCTGACCGCCGGGGATACTCTGGAACTGCTCGACGAGCTGAGCCTGCACCTGTTCCAGCTGCTGGACGCGCGCGGCTTTGATGAGCGGCGCATTCCGGAGGTGCTGGCCCTGACGCTCGGTCCGGCCGTGCCCACCGGAACGCTCCCGGACACCCTGCGCGGGGTGTGCCGCCGGGTCGCGCCGGACCTCGCGGCCACCACGGACGAGATCACGCACCTGCTGCGCGGCCTCGCGGGCGGGTTCGTGCCGGCCGGGCCGAGCGGCGCGCCGTCGCGCGGGCAGGCGCACCTGCTGCCCACCGGCCGCAACTTCTACGCCGTGGATCCGCGCGCCGTGCCGTCCGCGGCGGCCTGGACGGTGGGCAGCAACCTCGCGCGCGAGGTGGTGCAGCGCCACGTGCAGGAGACCGGCGCCGCCCCCGAGCGCGTGGCCATCAGCGTGTGGGGCACCAGCAACATGCGCACCCAGGGCGACGACATCGCGCAGATTCTGGCGCTGATGGGCGTGCGCCCGGTGTGGCATCCGCAGAGCCGCCGGGTGGAAGGCACGGAACTGATGTCCCTTGAGGAACTTGGCCGGGCGCGGGTGGACGTCACGGTGCGCATCAGCGGCCTGTTCCGCGACGCGTTCCCGCACGTGGTGGCGCTGCTTGACGGCGCCGCGCAGCAGGTGATGCAGGTCGACGAGCCGCTGCACCTCAACCCGCTGCGCGCCGCGTACCTGAGTGACCGCGCCCGGCTGGAGCACCTGCCGCCCGAGGAGGCGCACGCCCGCGCGTCCTACCGGGTGTTCGGCAGCAAACCCGGCACCTACGGCGCCGGGATTCTGGACCTGATTCATGAAGGCAACTGGCAGTCCGACGCGGATTTCGAACGAACGTTCGTCAACTGGGGCGGGTACGCGTACACCGCCGCGGAGGAGGGCACCGACGCGCGCGAGGAGTTCCGCATGCGCCTCGCGGCGACGCAGGTGGTGCTGCACAACCAGGACAACCGGGAGCACGACCTGCTCGACAGTGACGACTACCTGCAGTTCTTCGGCGGCATGATCGCGTCGGTGCGGCACCTCAGCGGCGCGCAGCCCCGCGGGTACTTCGGGGACAGTGCCAATCCCGAACGGGCGCGGGTGCGTGACGTGCGCGAGGAGGTGCTGCGCGTGTACCGTTCACGCGTGGTGAACCCCAAGTGGCTTTCAGGCATCCGTGAGCACGGGTACAAGGGCGGGCTGGAGCAGACGGCCACCGTGGATTACCTGTTCGGGTTCGACGCGACGGCCGGCGTGGCGCACGATTTCATGTATGAGGGCGTGGCGCAGGCGTACGCGCTGGACGAGGCGAATCAGGCGTTCCTGCGGGCGTCGAACCCCTGGGCCCTGGGGGCCATCACCACGCGGCTGCTCGAAGCCAGTGCGCGCGGCCTGTGGGCGGCGCAGCCGCAGACGCTCGCGGCGCTTGAGGCGCTGCACCTGGACGCCGAGGGGCTGCTGGAGGAACGCGGGGAACGCGCCCGGCCGGCCGGGGTAAACGCATGAGCGCGCCGCCCCTGTTCCCCCTCTCGGCGGTGGCGCATCAGCCTCAGCTGACGCTGGCGCTGGCGCTGCTGGCGGTCAGTCCGGCGGTGGGCGGCGTGCTGATCCGCGGGGACCGCGGCGCGGCAAAAAGCACCGCGGCGCGCGCCCTGGCCGCGCTGCTCCCCGACCACGGCGACCAGCGCGCGCCTTTCGTGAACCTGCCGCTGGGGGCCACTGAGGACCGCGTGGTGGGCAGCCTGGACGTGGACGCTGCGCTGCGCGGGGAAGCCCGCGCCCGGCCCGGTCTGGCCGCGCAGGCGCACGGCGGGGTGCTGTACATCGACGAGGTGAACCTGCTGCCCGACCACCTCGTGGACACGCTGCTGGACGCCGCGGCGATGGGCACGCAGCGCATCGAGCGTGACGGGTTGAGCCTCACGCTGCCGGCGCGCTTCGCCCTGGTGGGTTCCATGAACCCCGAGGAAGGCGCGCTGCGCCCGCAGTTCCTGGACCGGTTCGGGCTGTGCGTGGACGTGCACGCCCCCGCCGACCCGGCGCAGCGCGCGGAGATCGTGCGCCGCCGCGTGGCGTTCGAACGCGACCCGGACGCCTTCCAGGCCACCTGGGCGGAAGCCGAGGCGGCGCTGGCCCGGCGCCTGCGCGGCGCCCGCGACCGGCTGCCGCACGTCAGCTTCCCCGACGCGCTGCTGCCTGAATTGGGCCGGGTGAGTGTCGGGGCCGGCGTGCGCAGCCTGCGTGCGGACCTTGTGCTGCACCGCGCGGCGAGCGCCCTGGCGGCACTGGAGGACCGCGCCGAGGTGAATGCGGACGACCTGGAGCGCGTGGCGCCGCTGGTCCTGGCGCACCGCCGCGACCCTCAGTCCGCGCCGCCTTCCCCGCCTCCACCCCCGGCGCCGCCGGAGTCGCCGGAGCCGGACGGCTCGCAGTCGTCACCCCCGCCTCCCCCTCCCGCGCCGGACGTGGTGCTGGGCGTCACGGGGGCCGCCGCCCCGCCCCGCCCGGCTCCGGCCCGCCCGGTTCCTGGGCGCACCGGCGTGAACCTGAACGCGGGCCCACTGGCGGTGCCGGACACCCTGCGTGCCTCGCTGACCCGCGTGTCCGGCCCCCCCGGCGTGACCCGCGAGGACCTGCGGGTCACGCTGCCGGGTGAACGCCAGGAGCACACGCTGTTCATCGCGGACTGCAGCGGCAGCCAGGGATTGCCGCAGCGGCTGGGCGCGGTGAAGGGCGCGCTGCTGTCCGCGCTGGGCGCGCAGGGCAACCGGGAGCGGGCGGCACTGATTGCCTTCCGCGGGCCGGACGCCACCCTGACCCTGCCCTGGACGGCGGAGGTCGCAGCGGCCCGGGCGGCCGTTGAAGGCCTGCCGACCGGGGGGCGCA
The DNA here is from genome assembly GCF_020229735.1 of Deinococcus taeanensis. Lineage (NCBI taxonomy): Bacteria > Thermotogati > Deinococcota > Deinococci > Deinococcales > Deinococcaceae > Deinococcus > Deinococcus taeanensis. The sequence continues at coordinate 276,466 of NZ_CP083458.1, forward strand.
CGCCCCTGGCGCAGGCGCTGGCGCTGGCCGCGCAGGTGCTGGGGGGCGCGCGGGGCGCGCAGGTCGTGCTGTTCACCGACGGGCGCGCGAACGTCCCCCGCACCCCCGGCGCGGACCCCTGGGCGGACGCGCTCGCCGCTGCGGCGCAGTTGCGCGCCGCGCGGCCCGGGCGGGTGCTGGTGATTGACACGGAAGGCGGGCAGCTGCGGCTGGGCCGCGCCGCGGCGCTCGCGGCGGCGCTGGGCGGAACGTGCCTGCCCCTGTCGCACCTGACGGAGACCCCCGCATGACGCCGGTTCACCCGCGCGTGGTGCTGGCCGCCCCGTCCTCCGGCAGCGGCAAGACGACCGTGGCGTCGCTGCTGTGCCTCGCGCTGCGCGCACGGGGACTGCGCGTGCAGCCGTTCAAGCTGGGCCCGGACTACCTCGACCCGACGCACCTGACGCGCGCCGCAGGCCGGGAGGCGCGGAACCTGGATTCGTTCCTGATGGGCCGCGACCGGCTCCGGCAGCTGTTCGCCCGAGCGGCCGCGCAGGCAGACGTCAGCGTGCTTGAAGGCGTGATGGGCCTGTTTGACGGACGCGACCCCACCACGGACGAGCACTCCACGGCGGACCTCGCCGCGCTGCTGGGCGCGCCGGTGGTTCTCGTGATCGACGCGGGCGGCATGGCGCGCACCGCGGCGGCCGTAGCGGCGGGCCTGCGGGACTTCCGGCCGGACCTGCACGTGGCCGGCGTGATCCTCAACCGCGTCGGCAGCGGGCGGCACGCGGCGTTGTGCGAAGCGGCCCTCGATCAGGTGGGGCTGCCCACGCTGGGCTTCGTGCCGCGGGACGAGGCCCTGCACCTGCCCGCCCGGCACCTGGGGCTGGTCAGCGCCGAACAGGTTCACTGGGACGAGTCGCGCGCCCTGCACGCCGCCGCCGGGTTACGGCTGGACGCGCTGCTCGCCGCGGCGCAGGCGCCCGCGCTGCCCCTGCCCCCCGCGCCGGGCGGCCCGGGCGCCCGGGTGCGGGTGGCGGTCGCGCACGACGAGGCGTTTCACTTCTCGTACCCCGACGCACTCGACGAACTGCGCGCCCAGGGCGCTGAACTGACGCCGTTCAGTCCCCTCCGGGACGCGGGACTGCCCCCTGACGTGCGGGGCGTCCTGCTGCCCGGCGGGTACCCGGAAATGCACGCGCAGGCGCTGAGTGCCAACCGCAGCCTGCACACGCAGCTGCGGGCCTTCGCGGCCGGCGGCGGCGCCGTGCTGGCCGAGTGCGGCGGCCTGATGTACCTCGGGGAGGCGCTTGACGTGGACGGCACCAGCGTCGAGATGTGCGGCGTGATTCCGTACCGGACCCGCATGGGCGCCCGCCTGACCCTCGGGTACCGGGAGGCCACCGCGGTGCGCAACTCGCTGCTCGCTCCGGCGGGCGCGGCCGTCCGGGGACACGAATTTCACCACTCGGTCCTGACACACGCGCCCACCCGGCCTGCGTGGCGCTGGACCGCGCACGACGGCAGCGTCACCGAGGAGGGCTACGCCAGCGGGAACGTCCTGGCGAGCTACCTGCACCTGCACCTCGGCGCGGACCCGGCGCTGGCCGCCCGCTTCCTGCGCGCCTGCCGGGGAGGAGCAGCGTGAGGCGGCGGGCGCTGCTGCTGGCGCTGGCGCTGGACCTGCTGGGCGAACCGCCCGCCCGGTGGCACCCGGTCGTGTGGATGGGGCAGTTTCTCAAGGCGTCGCGCCGGCAGTGGCGGGGCGAGGCGCCCGGCGCGCAGCTGCGTGAGGGCCTGCTGGGCTGGGCGGCCGGCACGCTGCTCAGCGCGGCGGCCGGCACCCTGGCCGCGCGCCTGCCGTGGCCGGCGCAGGGCGCCCTGCTGAAACCGCTGCTGGCCCGCCGGGCCCTGCTGCGCGCCGGAAGCGAGGTGGCCGGCGCGCTGGAAGCCGGCGACCTGCCCGGCGCGCGCCGGCTGCTGTCGTGGCACCTCGTGAGCCGCGACACGGCGGACCTGACGGCAAGTGAGGTGGCCGGCGCCGCCATTGCCAGCGTGGCGGAGAACCTGAGTGACAGCGTGGTGGGCCCGCTGCTCGCCGCGCGGGTGGGGGGGCTGCCCCTGGCAGCCGCGTACCGCTTTACCAACACGGCCGACGCCATGTGGGGCTACCGCACACCCGAGCTGGAGTGGGCGGGAAAGGGCGCGGCGCACGCCGACGACCTGCTGAATCTCGCGCCGGCCCGCCTGAGTGCCGCGTGCCTGCTGCTGGCCGCAGGAGGCCGGGGGCTGGGCGTGTGGCGCCGCGACCATGGGCGCACACCCAGCCCGAACGGCGGTCACCCCATGAGCGCCGCAGCGGGCGCGCTGGGCGTGCGCCTGGAGAAGCGGGGCCTGTACGTCCTGAACGCCGGGGGACAGGCGCCGGGGGCGGCGGACCTGCGGCGCGCGCTGCACCTGACGCGCCGGGCCTCTGCCCTCGCCACCCTGGTTCTCATGCTGCCCTGCGCCCTGCCCCGCCCTGCCCGCCGCGCCCGGGGGGCCTGTGACCGGCCCGGATGGACGCCCGCCCCTGGTGCCGCGCGCGCCGCACGGTGGGCCCGGCCGCCGCCCCTTCGACGGCCTGGACTTCAGCGTGAACACCAATCCGTTCGGCCCGAACCCGGCGCTGATCCAGGCGGTCCGCGACGCCGGGCATGACCGTTACCCGGACCCCGCGTACACCGGCGTGCGGGAGCGCCTGGGGGCGTGGCACGGCGTGGACGCGGACAGTGTGGGCGTGGCGGTGGGCGCCTCGGACCTGCTGCACCGCCTGGCGCGCGCCACGCTGGCGCCCGGCGACACGCTGCTGAGCGTCCGGGCGCCTTTCGGGGAGCTGGCGCGCGCCGCCGCCCTGGCCCGCGCGCAGGTGGTGATCACCCCCGACCTGCCGGCCGAGCTGCCGGCAGGGACCCGGCTGCTGTACGTGGGGTACCCGCATAACCCCACTGGATTCGCGCCGCCGCCAGGCGCGCTGCTGCCCCTGGCGGACCGCTGCGCGCAGGCGGGCGCGCTGCTGGTCGTGGACGAGGCGTACGCGCCGTTCACGGCGCTGTCCGCACCGCCGAGCCACCCGGCGCTGGTGCGGGTGCTGTCCCCGGGCAAGGCGCACGGCCTGGTGGGCGCACGCCCCGCGTACGCGCTGGCCCACCCGGACGTGATTGCGGCGCTGGACAATCTCGCTCCGGCGTGGCACGTGCCGGCCGGCACAGCGGGGGTGCTGGCGGCGCTGCCGTACGCAGCCCAGTTTCTGGCCGAGACGCTGCCGCGCGTGGCGGCGCTCGCGTCGGACCTTGCCGGCGCGCTGGACCGGCTGGGCCGCGTGGAACATCACGGCACGCCCTTCATGACGCTGCGCGTGGGAGCGGCCGGGCCGGTCAGTGCGCAGCTGCTGGACGCCGGGCTGCGCGTGCGCGACTGCGCCAGCTACGGCCTGCCGGACTGCATCCGGGTCAGTACGCGGCACGCCGGGGAGAACGCGGCCCTGGTGCGCGCCCTGAAGAAACTGCGGCGCGTGGAGGCCAGGCATGGGTAAAGCGATCATGGTGCAGGGCTGCACGAGCAGCGCCGGGAAAAGCTATCTCACGGCGGCGCTGTGCCGCGTCCTGTCGAACGCCGGCGTGCGGGTCGCGCCGTTCAAAGCGCAGAACATGAGCAACAATGCGGGAATCACGCCGGCCGGGCTGGAGATGGGCCGCGCGCAGCTGGTGCAGGCCGCGGCGGCGCGCGTCACGCCGGACGTCCGGATGAATCCGGTGCTGCTCAAGCCGGAGGCGGACACCCGGTCCCAGGTGGTGCTGCTGGGGCAGGTGAACCGTGAGCTCACCGCGCTGCCGTGGCGTGAGCGCAAGGCGCAGCTGTGGCCGCACGTGCAGGGCGCGCTGCACAGCCTGCTGGACGAGTACGACGTGGTCGTGATCGAGGGCGCGGGCAGCCCGGCGGAGGTTAACCTGCGCGCCAGCGACATCGTGAACATGCGCGTGGCCCTTGAAGCGCAGGCGGCGGTGCTGCTCGCCTCGGACATCGACCGCGGCGGGTCGTTCGCGCACCTGCTGGGCACCTGGCACTGCCTGACCACCGAGGAACGCGCGCGCCTGCGCGGCTTCATCCTCAACCGCTTCCGGGGGGACCCGCGCCTGCTCGCCCCCGCTCCGGAATGGCTCGAGGCGCAGACGGGGGTGCCTACCGTGGGTGTCATTCCCATGCTGGATATTCCGCTGCCCGAGGAGGACGGCCTGTGGGGGGACGCGCCGCACCCGGGGGGCGAGCAGGACGGCTTCGTGGCCATCGCGCGGCTGCCGCGCGTGTCGAACCTCGATGAGTTCGCGCCGCTGGGCGAACGCGCCCGCTGGGTCACGTCCCCGGCAGGCCTGTCCGGCGCGAACGCCGTGATTCTGCCGGGCAGCAAAAGCACCGCCGCGGACCTCCGGTGGCTGCGCGCCACCGGCCTGGCCGGCGCAGTGACGCGGGCCGCGCACGCAGGCGTACCGGTGTTCGGGGTGTGCGGCGGCCTGCAGATGCTGGGCCGGGTGCTGCGCGACCCGCAGGGCGTGGACGGCGGCCAGCCGGCCGAGCCGGGTCTGGGCCTGCTCGACCTGGACACCACCTTCGCTGCGGGGAAGACCACCGCCCTGACCACCTTCACGGATCCCGAAACGGGACTGAGCGTGCGCGGGTACGAAATTCATCATGGGCAGACGCAGGCGGGGTCCGGCGTGGAGACGCTCGCGCCGGGCCTGCTGTGGCGACAGGGGAACGTGCGCGGCACGTACCTGCACGGCCTGCTGGAAAACCCGGCCTACCTGGAACGGTTTCTGGGCTGGGCGGGCCTGCGACCCCCGCAGCCCCTGGCCAGCCTGGACGCGCGGCTGGACGCGATTGCCGCGCGCGTGGGCGCGGCACTTGATCCCCGCGTGATCGGGGAGTTCCTGTGAGGCGCCGCGCCCTGACCCCGGCCCGGCCGGCCGGACGCGTGGGCCTGCCCTTCTGGCCGGAGAATCGGCCCGCCGCCGGCAACCGGCGGGCCAGCCCATGACACTGGTGTTCGTGACGGGCGGCGCCCGCAGCGGCAAAAGCCGCTTCGCGGAGAACCGCGCCGCGCAGACGGGGGGGCCGGTCACCTACGTGGCGACCGCGCAGGCCTTCGATGACGAGATGCGTGACCGGATCGGCCGTCACCGCGCCGACCGGCCCGGCGACTGGGAAACGGTGGAGGAGCCGCTGCACCCCGCAGACGCGGTGCGCAGCGCGCCGCCGGGCGCGGTGCTGCTCGACTGCCTGAGCCTGTGGGTGAGTAACCTGATGCTCGCCGACTGGCCGGACGAGGCGGTGCTGCGGGCCGCCGATGACCTGCTGCTGGCCTGCGCCGCGCGCCGCGCCCCGGCGGTTCTGGTAACGAACGAGGTCGGCTTCGGAATCGTGCCCGACAACGCCCTGGCGCGGCGGTACCGGGACCTGCTGGGCTGGGTGAACCAGCGCGCCGCGGCCGCCAGTGACGAGGCGTGGCTGCTCGTCAGCGGGCGGCCCCTGCGGCTGTAGGTGGCGGGCGACCTCGGCCCTGCAGTCTGGCCCGGGCAGGTGACACACCGCCACCCGCCTGGAGCCGGCCGCAGGGCCTCCCTGTCTCCCTACAGCCGGGTGCGGACCTCCCAGAGTTCCGGGAACAGCACGGTTTCCAGCGCGCGCCGCAGGTACCCGGCTCCGCTCGTGCCGCCCGAACCGCGTTTGAAGCCAATCGTGCGCTCCACGGTGGTCAGGTGATTGAAGCGCCAGCGGCGGAAGTTATCTTCTACATCCAGGAGTTTCTCCGCGAGTTCGTAGAGGTCCCAGTAGCGCTCCGGATCGCGGTACACGGTCAGCCACGCTTCCAGCACCGCCTCATTCAGTACGGGCGGCTGGGTCAGGTCACGTCCGAGCACCTCGTCGGGGATGTTCAGGCCGCGGGCCGCCATCAGGCGCAGGGTCAGGTCGTACACGCTGGGCGTGCTGATTGCCTCGCGCAGCGGTTCGATCAGATCCGGGCGGTGCTCGTGCGGCCGCAGCAGGACCGCGTGGCGGTTACCGAGGAGGAACTCCACCATGCGGTACGAGGCGCTCTGAAACCCGGACGCCTGACCGAAGGCGCTGCGGAACTGCAGGTAGTCGGCGGGCGTCATGGTCTTCAGGACCTCCCAGGCGTTCGTGAGCTGCTCCTGGGCGCGCACCACGCGGGACAGGCCCTTCTGCGGCGCTTCGGTCAGGCCGCGCGCCAGCTGGTCCATCGCGGCGCGCAGTTCACGGATGATCAGGTCCAGCCACACTTCGGAGACGTGGTGCACAGCGATGAACAGATGCTCGTCATGCGCCTGCGTGACGGGTTGATGGGCACGTTTGAGAACGTCGAGCTGCAGGTAGTCACCGTAGCTGAGGCTGCGGGTGAAGTCCGTGTACGCCTGTTCCGGAGCGTCGCGGTCCGGGGCGCCCGGGCGGGCGTCGGGGCCGGTCACGCGCGGGCCTCCAGCACGGCCTGCACGCCCTGCGCGGCGCGCCACACGTCCGCATGCGAATGGTACAGCGGCGTGAACCCGAAGCGCAGGATGTCCGGCGTGCGGAAGTCGCCGATAATGCCGGCCTGAATGAGGTCGGTCATGACCGCACGCGCCTGCGGGTGGCGGTAGCTGACCTGTGAGCCGCGGCGCGCGTGTTCGAGGGGCGTGACCAGCGTCAGCGGGTGGCGGGCCGCCAGCGGTTCCATCAGCCGGATGAACGTGTCGGTCAGGGACAGGGACTTGCGGCGCAGCGCCTGCAGGTCCACGTCCGCGAACACGTCGAGGGCGGCGTCCAGGGCGCTGAGGCTCAGCACCGTGGGCGTGCCGGCCACGAAGCGCCGGGCGCCGGGCGCGGGCGTGAAGTCACGCGCCATCTCGAACGGGTCGGCGTGGCCCATCCAGCCGCTGATCGCCACGGGGGCCTGCGCGTGATGCCGCTCTGCGACGAACAGGAACGCGGGCGCGCCGGGACCGCCGTTCAGGAACTTGTACCCGCAGCCCACCGCGAAATCCGCGCCGGCGCCGTTCAGGTCCACCGGGAACGCACCGGCGGAGTGCGCGAGGTCCCAGACGGTCACGACGCCCTGCGCGCGCGCCTGTGCGGTGATGCCGGGCAGGTCCAGCATCCGCCCGGTGCGGTAGTCCACCTGCGTGAGCAGCAGCGCGGCCACGTCGGCCCTCAGGTGCGCGGCGATGTCGTCGGCGTTCACGCGGCGAAGTTCCAGCGTGCCGCCCAGCAGGGCATTGAGCCCCTGCGCGACATACAGGTCGGTCGGGAAATTCTCAGCGTCCGTGAGGATGACCCGCCGCCCGGGCGCGGAGACGCCGAGCCCCGCGGCGAGGGCCTTGAAGGTGTTCACGCTGGTGGAGTCACCCACCGCGACCTCGTGCGGCTGCGCGCCGATCAGCCGGGCCAGCTTGGCTGCCACGCGGTCAGGCAGCGCCATCCAGTCGCGGCCCTCGGCAGCCCCGGCGGTCCAGGAGCGGATCAGGGCGTCCCCCCATTCCTGGCGGGTCACGCGGTCGAGCCGGTCGGGCACGGCGCGCGGCAGGGCGCCCAGGCTGTTGCCGTCCAGGTACACGGCGCCCGGGGGCAGGTGAAACTCGGTGCGTTTGCGGGCAAGGGCGTCAGTGGCGTCAAGGGCAAGCAGATCAGCGGGCACGGCAGGTGCGTTCAGGGTGGTCATAGGGAACCTCGGGTGGAACGTGAGGCGGCGCGGCAACAGGCGCCGCCCCCGCGGAGGGACGAACCGGGCAGGCAACGGAACCGCTCAGTCCAGCATCGGTCGGCCCAGGTTCGCGCACCACCACCCGTGAAGGTTCGGAGCGATCTCATTCGCCGCGGCCCGCCCGCGCAACAGGTCGCGGCTGGGCAGGTCACGGGGACAGGTCATGGCGCCGCAGTTTACCACTGCCGCAGGGCAGGTAAAGGTCCACTGAAGGGTGCGTGCAGCGCACGCGGTGGATACTGGCGGCTATGGACGACGTACTCCCGTGCGCCGCGTGCGGCGCGAACAACCGCGTGAAGGCCGTCCCGCCTGGGCAGGTGCCGGTCTGCGCCCGCTGCGGCGCCAGCCTGCCCTGGCTGCACGCCGGCACAGACGCCACGTTCGACGGGGACATTATGGCGGGCGTACCGGTCATCGTGGATTTCTGGGCGCCGTGGTGCGGGCCGTGCCGGGTGATCGGGCCGGTGCTCGAGGAGATCGCGCGCGAGCGCGCCGGGCACGTGCGGGTGGTGAAGGTGAATGTCGACGAGAACCCGCAGGTGCCGGGCCGCTACCAGGTTCAGGGCATCCCCACCCTGCTGCTGTTCCGGAACGGACAGCTGGCCGGCCGGCAGGTGGGGGCGCTGCCCAAGGCGGCGCTGCTGGCGTGGCTTGACCGGAGTGGGGAGCCCTGACAGGACGCCTCGGCTCCCTGTGCGGTGCGTGGAGTGACCCTGCAGGCCCGTTCCCGTCTGACGCCTCCGATCCAGGCAGCCACCCGCAGGTTGTTGTACGGCATGTCAAATCAGGAAGGGGATCGTCCGGCACAACCACACCCTCGTGGCGCTCAGGACAGGGGGCTGGCTCCACCTTCGTGCGGGCTGCTTTGTTCACTCTGAGCGTCGGTCCCGCGCCGGCCCTGTTCGCGGACCGGCGTGCCAGGCCCTGTCCTGCCCGACTGATCGACCGGCAGCCCACCTCCGAAGAAGGTTAGCAGAGCAGCGGGGGAAACTCCCGCCCCCCCCCGCAGGTGAGTGCCTTCCAATGTCTGCCGGTCGGTCAGGGCCCGCGGGCGCCAGGCACAAATCCTGAAGCGCCCCCAGGGTGTCCAGGCAAGCGGGAGGACCGCCAGATGTGCTGCGCCGGCACGGAAGAAGACGGCCTGGTCAGGGGCTCTCCCGGGATGGGAGCACACCTGAAGTGGCACCGCTCCGCCGCTGGCGCTGCCCGCTGAGCTGGAGAGCTGTGATGTTCCGAGCGGCTCTGCGTTTTCCTGCTCCGAGGGGGACGTGGGCACCCAGGCCACAGTGCACCCCGTCTCTCCTGGCACGGCCGCGTCCTCCATGACATGAAACGCCAGCAGACCGGCCACGGGCCGGGGGCCCACGAGTCGTTGCATGTCCAGCACCGTTTGATCGGTGTGACCTGCCTCTGGGTGCGTGCCGCGGGGCTCTGCAACCTGGCCCTTGATGCTCCGGGTGGCCCACGGCGGGTGGGCAGCACCTCAGACGGCGTCACAGTGACCTCACTGCGGGAGGGGTGACCCTGCACGGGCGAATTGACGTTCGCCGGCTCTGGGGGTGGCAACATTCAGTCGGTCGCGCTCTGGAAGCCGAACGGCTCACTCGCCCTGATTCTCCTGAACGGCTCGCAGCCAGAAGGTGCGGCTTGTTGAAAGCAGAGCCGGCTTCACGTTCACGCTGGTGTGAGGAGCGGTCGCCACCATCCGCTGGCCGCGTCTCTGCCCCGGTTGTGACACACCCGGCCCTGCCGCATGACGTGCCAGAGCCTCTGGGTGCCTGCATGCACATCAGTCCTTTGCTGCAGTGGCACTGGGGGGTTGACTGTCCAACACTTGGTTTCCACCCTCGTAACGGACCCTATGCTCCATGAAGGCGCCGTCATGTTTAGCGGGGCTGCGCAGGCCACCATGACGCATGACGATCCAGGTGCAGCGCAACGATCAGGCCAGCCGGTACGAACTGCGCGACGGCAATACCGTGCTGGGCTTCGCCGAATTCCGCCCGGTCGGGGACGCCATCATGCTTCCGCACACGGAGATTGACAAGGCGCACGAGGGGGAGGGCCTGGGCAGCCAGCTGGCCCGCGCCGCCCTGGACGACGTGCGCGACCAGGGCAAAAAGGTTCTGCCGATGTGTCCGTTTATCGCTGCGTACATCCGCCGCCACCCGGAATACGTCGAGCTGATTCACCCGCAGCAGCGCGCTGTGTTCGGTCTGTAAGCTTCCCCTGTCCTGTGGCCCGTTTAGTTTCAGCCCGCCTGGTCCTTTCGAGTGCAGGCCCAGGCGGCCTGCCCTGAATCCGGACGGCGCCCAGGAATCCACTGGGGCAGGCCCAATAATGGCCACGGCCAATCAGAGAGGCTGCCCCCAACCCGCGCTGCGCCACTGCCGCTCAGGCAGGCCAAGGCTTCACCGGGCCTGAGCAGCGGCGGCGCGGCCAGCCGTCCGGCCACTGAACAGACAGCCTCCCAGGAAGGTGCCTTCCAGCGCGCGGTACCCGTGGTACCCGCCACCACCGAACCCGGCCACCTCCCCCGCGGCGTACAGGCCGGGAATCACCGCGCCGCCCGGGTCGAGAACGCGTCCCTCCAGGTCGGTTTCCAGGCCGCCCAGCGATTTCCGGGTGAGGACGTTTAGACGCACGGCGATCAGGGGGCCACTGCGCGGGTCGAGCAGTGGGGCGGGTTTCGCCACGCGAATCAGGCGTTCGCTGGGAAAGGCGCGGGCGCCGCGAACGACCGCAAGCTGCGCGTCCTTCCCTGCCGGGTTGCGCAGTTGCAGGTCCCGGTCAAGCACGGCTTCCTCCACGCTGGGCAGGTCGACGGGGGTGTCGGGCGTCAGGGCCGTCATGCCGGCCACCAGGTCCGGCAGAGTGGCCCGCACCACGAAGTCCTCGCCATGATCCAGGAAGGCCTGCACGGGACCCTGCACCTGCCTGCCGGCACGTTTGAGGGTCTGGCGCAGGTCCCGGCCGGTCAGGTCCGGATTCTGCTCACTGCCGGACAGCGCGAATTCACGTTTGATGATGGCGCGGTTGAGCAGGAACCAGGTGTGCGGGTACCGGTGCCGGGTGATGTGAGCGAGCGTGTCGAGGCTGCTGGCCCCCGGGATATGCGGGAACGGCAGCCGGCGCCCGGATGGATCAAGCCACAGGCTGCTGGGGCCGGGCAGGATCCGGATGCCGTGCCCCGCCCAGACGGGATTCCAGTTGCGCAGGCCCTCGGGGTAGTGCCACATGCGGTCCGTGTTGATGAGGCTGGCGCCGGCCGCGTGGGCCGCCTGCTGCAGCAGGCCGTCCACATGCGCGGGAACGCCACTCACCATGGAGGTGGGCGGCGGACCGAGCCGTTCGGCGGGCCACGCCTGCCGCACGAGCTCATGGTTGCCTCCAATTCCACCGGACGTCAGGATGACGGCCTGGGCGTGCAGGCTGAAGTCACCGGTCACGACGCGCGAACTGCGTTCACCACGCGCAGCGCCGCTGGGCTCCAGCAGCTCGCCGTGCACCCCGGTGACGGTGCCGGCGTGCCTGTGCAGACCGCGCACGCGGTGGCGGAACAGGAAGGTGAGGCGCCCGGCGCGGGCGTGCTCCCGGGCGCGCCGCTCGAAGGGTTCGAGAACGCCGGGGCCGGTGCCCCAGGTGATGTGAAAGCGGGGCACGCTGTTGCCCGGGGCGCTTGAGCCGGCGCCCCCACGTTCCGCCCAGCCGACCGCGGGAAACCAGCGCAGACCATGACCGCGCAACCAAGCGCGTTTCTCACCGCTGGCGAAATTCAGGTACGCGTCTGCCCAGGCGCGGGGCCAGCGGTCTTCTGGACGGTCGAAGGCGGCGGTGGTGAGCCAGTCACGCCGGGCGAGTTCCAGGGAGTCGCGGATGCTCAGGCGGCGCTGCTCGGGGGAATCCACGAAGAACAGGCCGCCCAGGGACCAGAACGCCTGACCGCCTAGGTTCTGTTCGCCTTCCTGATCGAGCAGGAGAACGCGGCGTCCGGCGTCGGCCAGCTCCGTGGCGGCAACCAGGCCTGCGAGTCCGGCGCCGACAACGATCACGTCCGCGTGGGGGGTGGGCATAAGCTATTCAACAGGGCGGGCGCCTGCTGTTCAAGCGGCGGTCAGTCCGGCGCAGGTCAGGCCCGGCAGGCACAGACGGCACCCTGAAGCTGCCTGCACCTGGGGAGCCCCGTACGTACACGGTGAGCCGGCGCGTGCGGGCCCTCGTGCGCGAGCGGGCCCTCGTGCGCGGCGCTTCCCCCGGAAGGTCAGCTGAACCGGACGCTGGATATCAGCCGCGGCATGGGCCGCAGGAGCGGACTGGGCCCTGGCAGTGCGGGACGTCGGTGCAGATCTGCCATGGGCGTACCGCGCGTGGCCCGCCTGGACATCGCGCCCTTCACGGACCTGCTGGGGCATGCGCTGTCGTCCTGGCCGGTCACGGCGGAGCAGGTGCTACAGCTGCGGCGTGCGTTGAAGGTGTAGGCGGCGCTGGCGGCTGGGTGCCGGAGCGCTGCGCGGGCCCGGCACCTGCTCAGCACGGTGGGGGTCATGCAGGCGTGCGGCCCGGGCAGGGACGCGTTCGCGCAGCGAAAACTGACGTTTCACGCGGCGCTGGCTGGCGCGAACGGCAACCCCTGCACGCCCTGCTGCCAGGAACGTCGCACGGCCTGGTGAAGGACCCGGTCCGTCAGGGACTGCTGTATTACGCGGACGCCACGCATTTTGGGATCCTGGTGGGGTGCGCGAGTGCCTGGCCTGCGCGGTGCACGACGGGCACGTGGCAGGTGCGGCGGACGCTGCGCAGGAACACTTCGCTCTGGCAGAACCCGCCGTGCTTCTGCTGGACCAAAGGGTCCTGAGCGTCCCACACCGGTCCGCAGGACGGGGCTGGGCACACCCACAGCAGACCCTGAGCGGGGCGCAGGGCAGGACCTCCGCCCCGCGCGCGTGCGCTATGGTCCGGATGATGAAGGGCCGGACCCGGGGGCGCGCGCAGCGGACGCTGCTGGCGGTGCTGTGCCTGCTGGCGTCTCTGGGGTACCTGACCCGCGCGGCCGGGCAGCCCGGCCTGACGGGGTCCAGACTGATGAGCGCGGGCACCGCCGTGACGCTCGTCGCTGAGGCGGCGCGGCCGACCTCCTCGCCGCACCACCGGCATGCCGCGCCCGCTGCCACAGCGACCGGCGACGCAGTCAGCGCCAGCGTGGACCCCCGGTCTGCGGCGCAGCGGCCGGCGCTGCACCTGACTGGTCCGAACGCTCCTCCCTCAGGTGAGCACGACCGCCACGGTGCCCACTGTCCCTTCTGCTTCACGGCGGCGTTTGCTGTGGCGGCGGGGCTGTTTGCGGTGGTGCGCCCGCCCTCGCCTGAGCGGCGCACTCTGCCGGATGCAGCGGTCGCGCCCGCTCAGGTGGCCGCGGCTGTCCTGGCACGCGGCCCACCGCCCTTCCCGTTCAGCTGACCCCCCGGCCCCGCCGTTCCCGGCGGGCACCGGCCGGGCCGCCTTCCTCCCTACTGAACGAGGAGAACCCCATGCCCCGATTGAACTTCCCATTGGCGCTCGCTGCCGCCCTGCTGCTGACGGTCGCGTCGGCGCACGCCACCATCCGGACGGAAACTGGCCTCAGCGATAGCCGCGTTGCCCAGAGTGAAACATACCGCCTGAATGTGCCCACCGAGAAGAGCAGCGCCACCGTCCAGGTCCGCCTGGAGGTGCCTGCCGGTGTGGTGATCACCCGTTTCGAGGTGAGCCCCGGGTTCGGCCGCAGCGTGAAAACGAACGCGGACGGCCTGGTAACTGAAGTGACCTGGACCGGGCGGATCGCGCCTATGGAGTACGCCCGGTTCTTCTTTCAGGCGCGCAACCCGGCCGAAGCCGGCGAACTGGTCTGGAAGGTCTACCAGACGTACAGCGACGGCAGTGTAGTCGCCTGGGACGACAGCGCCGCCGCAACGCCCGCGAGCCGCACCACCGTTCGCTGAGGCGCGTCCGCAACCCTGCGCTGCTGATTCCCGCGCCTGCACCGGGTGCCGGCGCCCCTGGAGGTTTCCCATGCGTCAATTGCTGTCCTTGGCCCTGACCCTGCTGCTGTCCACCGCGCTGGCCCACACGGAGGTGACGGGCGTGACGCGCGGCGGCTCCGCGGCGGCCCCGACTGTCACCGTGACGTTCAGCGAACCGGTCGAACTGCGCTTCTCCACCTTCCGCGTGATGGCCGTCCCGGCCGGCCAGAGTGCCGGGGGGGCGGCGGCCGCCGCGCTGAAGGAAGCAGCTGGCAGCGCCCGGCTTGTGAACCTGCCCCCGGCGCGACTGACCACGGCGGCCCTGGCTCGGCTGCCGCTCAGACCGGGCCTGAAACGCGGCACGTACGTGGTGGCGTGGCGCCTGCTGTCTGAAGACGGCCACCCTGTGACCGGGTACCGCACCTTCCGCGTGCCCTGAGATGACGGCGCTGATGGGCATGCTGTCGTTTCTGGGACTGGCGCTGCTGCTGGGCGGCGCGTGGGCCCGCACGGTCCTGGGCACTGGCGACTTCCTGAAGCCCATGGGGGCCGGCGCGGCGCTGCTGGCCGTCGCCTGGGCCGGCCAGGCTGCCCTGACGCTGCACACCCTGGGTCTGGGCCCGGCGGACGCCGCAGGGTTCCTGACGTCAAGTGGGGTGGGGCGCGCGATGCTGCTGGGGGTGCTGGGCGCCACGCTGGCTCTGGCGGCCGCAGTGTCCGGCGCGCCGCCACTTCTGGCTGCGCCAGGCGCCGCGCTGTGCGTGTGGGGCGCGGCGGGCGTGGGGCACGGCGCGGGGCATGAGGTCTGGGTGCGGGCGCTGCATGCCACGCACCTGGGCGCCATGGGCCTGTGGGTGGGCGGCGTGCTGGCGCTGCTGGTCACCCGGCCGCTGGGCGTGCGGCACGCACGGCGCTTCACGCCGGTCGCGGTCGCCAGCGTGTCGCTCCTGGCGGTGAGCGGGCTGCTGATGGCGCAGGAGCACCTTCCTGACCTGAACGCCTGTACCGGCACCACGTACGGGCGGACACTGCTGCTGAAGCTGCTGCTGGTCACGGCCACGCTGGGCGCCGCAGCGCTGGTGCGGCGGGCCTTTCATACCCGCGAGCGCAGCGTGCGGCAGCTGCTGCTGCGCGAGACGCTGCTGCTGCTGGCCGTGCTGGGCGTCAGTGCGGCGCTGGCGAACACCCCGCCCCCACACGCGCATCCAGACCGCGGGCGCGCCGGGCGCGGTCAATTCGGGGCGTATGAGCGGGGCAGGCTGGCCACCCCGAACCAGTACGCTTCGAGCGACTTGATCAGGGCCAGGAAGGCGTCGAGGGTGTCGGGTTTGCTGACGTAGGAGTTCGCCTGAAGCGCGTACGCCCGCCGGATATCCATCTCCGCGTTGGAGGTCGTGAACACCACCACCACGAGCGGCGCGAGATCCGGGTCGGCGCGAATCATTTCCAGGGCCTCGAAGCCGTTCACGCGCGGCATGTTCAGGTCCAGCAGCACCAGGGGCGGCAGGCAGCCCGCGGCGTGCCGGTCGCGCAGCTGGTCGAGCGCGTCCTGCCCGTCACGCGCCACGGTGAGCTGCACCGGCAGGCCCGTGAGGTCCAGCGCGGATTCCAGCAGGAAGACATCGGCGAGGTTATCCTCGACGAGCATCAGCTGAATAGGGGGGCGGGTCACGCGGGGCCGCCTGGCGCGTCCGGCAGGGTCACGGTGAAGGTGCTGCCCTGCCCAGGTGCGCTGTGCACGCGCAGCGTGCCGCCGTGCAGCTGCGCGATTTTGCGACACAGCGCCAGCCCGATGCCGTTGCCGCCGCTGTCCTCCCGGCGCCCCAGCCGCTGGAACAACCCGAAGATCTTGTCGTGGTATTCCGGGGCGATGCCCGGCCCGGAGTCCTGCACGCTCAGGGCCCAGCCGCCGGGCTGCCGTGTGGCGCGCAGCGCGATGTCTTCGGCAGTCCCGGCGAAGGTCACGGCGTTGGTCAGCAGGTGACGCAGCAGGGTGCGCAGCAGTTCCGGGTCGGCCCGCACGACCGGCAGCTCTGCGGGCACGTCCAGGGTGGCGTCCTGGGGCAGTTCACCGCGCAGGTTCTGGATCACGTGCGTGAGGTTCACGGGGCGAGGCGTGAGCGGCGGGCCGGACAGCAGGGCCGTGTAGGTCTGCAGGTCGTGCGTCAGGGACCGCAGGCGCGCCGTCTCTGCGAGCATCACCTGAAGCATGTACTCCGCTCTGGCATCCACCTGGTCACTGAATTTCAGGCGGAACATTTCCGCGTACTGGGTAACGAGCCGCACCGGTTCATGCAGGTCATGTGCGATCACGAACGCGTACTGGCGCCACTCGGCGTTCGACTGCTGCAGCGCCGCATTCAGGTCCCGGAGCACAGACAGGCGTTCGCCCAGCGCGGCGGTCAGGAACTGCTGGACCTCGGCCGCCTCCTCCAGTTCCCCGTCGTGCCAGGGGGCCGACTGGCCGGCGACGGCCTGCAGGTAGGTGTCGAACGACCGCCGCGGGCCCAATTCATCTTTCGCCTGTTCAGGGGTGGCGCCGCCCCAGGCGATGGTGGTGGCCACTTCGGGCCGCAGCCACACGATCAGTTCCTGCCAGTCGCTGCCCACGCTGACGGCCAGTACGCCGCTGGCGCTGCGTTCCAGACCCACGGCGCCCGGCCACGCGGCGCGCAGGTGATCAGTGTGGTACAGCGGCGCCGGCTGGGCGCGCAGCCAGGCCAGCAGGTCCTCCACCTGGTCCGGGGCGGGCAGGGTGCCGCGGCCCTGCCAGCGGCCTTCGAACGCCACGATTACGCCGCCGGCGTTCATCAGGTTCATTAGGTCGTCCGCGTGCGCGGTGAAGGTCGTCAGGGGGGACGTGGAATGCGCCGCGGCGTGGCGCAGCCGCTCGCGCGGTCCGCGGCGCCCGGCGCGGAAGGCGTCTGTGTCTGCGCGAACCTTGATCTGCACCTGCAGGCTCAGGATGCGGCCCAGGTACTCCAGGGTGGTGCGCGTCTCGTGCGGCAGCACCAGCGGCGCGCCGTGGTGACAGGCGATCAGGCCCCACAGTGCGCCGTCCACCACGATGGACACCGACAGGCTGGACCGCACCCCCATGTTGCGCAGGTACTGCAGGTGCATGGGCGAGGTGCTGCGCAGCACCGCCCCGCCCAGTGGCGTGGGCGCGCCGGTGACGGGGTGCGCCACAGGAAGCAGGGGCGCGGCGGGCGCTTCGGTGTCGGCCGTAAGGCGCAGCAGGTGACGCACGTACAGCGCGCGCGCCTGCGGGGGAATGTCAGACGCGGGGTACCGGTGTCCCAGGAATGGACTCAGGTCCTCCCGGTGCGCCTCGGCGATCACTTCACCACTGGCGTCCGCACCGAACCGGTAGATCATCACGCGGTCAAAGCTGCTCACGTCCCGGATGACGCGCGCGGCGGCGGCCGTGAGGTCGTGCAGGGTCGCGGCGCGTTCCAGGGTGAACACGGCGTTGCGCAGGTCCGCAGACCAGAAGGCGTCCGGTGTGCCGCCCGGCTCGAATTCCAGGATCAGCAGCGAATTGGTGCGGTGCGCTGTCATCACGCGCCGTCCGGCCGGGACGGTCAGCAGCGCGCGGTGCTGCACGTGATCCGGTACGCCCTCCGGCAAGGCGCCGAGCAGGGCCTGCACCGTTTCGTCGCCCACGAGTGCCGCAAGAGGCTGGCCCAGCAGGGCTTCGGGCGCCCAGCCCAGCACGGGCGCGGCGTTTGCGCTGGCCTGCATGACCGTCAGGGTCTGTGGGTCGGCGGTCAGCAGGGCGCCGTGGGGCTGGACACTCCCCGGCAGGTGAATCGGCTCGCGTTCACAGTTGGTGGTGTCGATCGCCGGGCCCCCCAGTGACTCGGGGGTCAGGAACGTCTGCCCAACCACCTGGGTCACCGGCGGCCAGCGCTGTTCAGAGGAGTGGGGCGCCGCCGGGCGCTGTAGAGCAGCACACAGAACATCAGACCTGCACGGTACCATGGGGGGACCGGGGCTTCCGGCGCCGCCTGAAGAGACGCTCAAGACGCCTCTGGTGCGCTGGGAGAGGTGCGGCCAGCAGAGGAAACGTGACCTGGCGCGATCCCATCCCTGGGCCCGGCTCTTGTCCGTGTGGCCCCGGCGCTCATCAAGGCGTCAGGTGGTGCTGGCAGTTCAGGCAGGGTGCACGCCGCAGGCGGCTGACCGGGGCGAGACGCGGACGGTCATGCTCCCGGGTGGTGGGACCACTGTCCCGCCCCATATAATTGAGTATAGGCTCAGTTATGGCCCGGCCCCGACAGATCACGGATGCACAGATTGTGGAGGCGGCTCACGAGGTGTTTCTGGAGCAGGGCTTCGGCGCCACCACCGCAGCCATCGCGCGGCGCGCAGGCGTGTCTGAGGGCACCCTGTTCAACCGGTTTGCCAGCAAGGAGGATCTGTTCGTGGCGGCCATCGGCCTGAACGATTACGGGCAGTGGCGCGCGGCGCTCCTGGCCCAAGTGGGGACAGGCGACGTCCGGCGCAACCTGGAGCGCGCGCTGCTGACCATGCTGCGTGAGGCGGCCGGCCTGGTGCCAAAACTCATGGTGATGTTCTCCCGCGGGCACGATCCCTCTCACAACCTCATCCTGCAGCGCCTCGACGATCCGATGCGCGCGGACGCAAACGCGCTCGCCGCCTACCTGCAGGGGGAAGTTCAGCTGGGACGGGTGCGGCCGCTGGACGCCGACGTCACGGCGCTGAGTGTGGTGGGCGCCCTGACACATTTTGTGCACCGCGAGCAGATGCTCCCCAGCACGCAGGGCGCCCTGGACGCAGGCCGGTTCGTCCGGGGCCTGATGGACGTGCTGTGGCCCGGCCTGGCGCCGTAAGCAACAAGTGGAAGCCGCCCGCCAGTCATAAGTAAGTGTTCACTCGTTAATCGTGGGGGCGCTTCCCGGAACTGCCCCACCTCTCTTCCCTGAGGTCTGCCATGAACGAACCCATCCGATGGTCCCGCCGGCGGTCTGCGCTGCTGACCGCCACGCTGCTCTGCGACGCGGCCGCACAGACCGCGCCCCCTGCGAGGCCTGCGCCGACCGCTTCAGCACAAGTGGCGTTTTTGCCGGCGGCTGCGCTGGATGAGCGCCTGTCGGTCCCGCGGGGCTTGCCCGGCTGGCGCAGCGCCGATCTGAGGTGCCGCGCCGCGCAGCTCCAGCTTGACAGCGCGCGCGCGCGGGCCGGCCTGAAGCTCAGTGCCGGCGCCCACGGCACCCAGGAGGCGCTGCCCTGGTCCCCTACCCCTGAGGGGGTGCGCAGCCCTGACCGCGCCGTGGAGGCCCCCGCGCTGGAACTGCGCTCCAGCCGTGCGGCGCTGACCGCGCAGCTGAGATTCTCGGCGCGCGCGCTTGAGGTCGACTGCGCCCAGCGCGCGCAGGGTCTACTGACCGAAAGCGCTGTCCTGGAGCGGCAGGCGGCGCTGGAGGATGCCCGGGCAGCACAGGCCCGTACGGCGCGGAGCGTGGAGCAGGTCCAGCAGGCGCTCACACGCCGACTGACGGGTGAGGTACCTCTGCCCGGCCGTGTGGGCCTGGAGACGGCGCTGCCCGACCTCTCCCCCACCGGGGACCTGGAGAGGCTTCTGGGGCGGGCGAACGCTCAGCGGCCTGAGGGGCGGCGAGCCCAGTGGGCCGTTCTGTACGCGCAGGCAGGGCAGCGTGCTGCCCCGCTGGACGCGCGGCTTCCTAGCATAACAGCCAGCCTGCGTGCCGGGCAGCGCAGCGTGCCGCTGCGCGACACGGGCGGCGCCGTGAGCGGCGTTGCGCTCTCCCTAAGCGCGTCTATGCCGCTGCCGAGCACCGTGCGGGGGGCGGCGCTCACGCAGGCGGAGCTGGGGACCCAGCAGGCACACCCGGCCCTGGAGGCGGCGCAGCAGGCGGTGGAACTGGATGTTCAGTTGCCGTTCAGTGTCCTGCAGGACGAAGGCGCTGCGCTGCACGCTGCCCAGACCTGCGTGAGCGCGGCCACCCTGAATGTGCAGGCAGCGCGCGCCCGGCTGGACGCCGGCCTGAACCCCGCCCTGGACGCCGCGCTGGCTGACCTCGCGCTGCAACAGGCCCAGCAGGACCCCGTAGCGCTGGACGGCGCGGCATTGGCCCCGACAACCGCCCACCTCGACCCGCTGCTTCTGACCCTTCCCACTTCCTTGCCTTCCGGAGGCCGACCATGAAAATCCTGCATGCCCGCGTGCCCCTGATCGTGCTGACCCTGGTTGCGCTGAGTGGCGCCCACGCGCAGGTCGTCCTGACCCTGCCGGGCGCCGTGAACCGCGCCGTAACGCAGGGCGCAGACGTGACCACCGCCCGCGTCAACCTGCAAAAGGCGCAGGCGAACCTGCGAGCCGTGCGGGCCGATCCGGCGAGCATCATGACCACGCTCACACAGGCCGAGCAGGACGTTACCGCCCAGGCGGCCGCGCTTGACGCCGCGAAACTGGGTGCGGCGCAGGCGGCCGTGACCGGATACCTTCAGACCTTCGAGGCGGCGCTGCGCGTGACACTGTCGGGCGCGCAGGTGGCGCTCAGCGAACGGCAGCTGAAGATTGCGCAGGCCCGTCTGGCGGCGCGCGTGGCGACGGCCCTGGACGTGAGCCGCGCGCAGAACGCCCTGAGTAGCGACCGGCAGGACCTCGTCAGTGCCCGGGGGCAGCTGCCGGTCCTGGAAGCCACGCTGGCCCGCATCCTGAACGTTGCGGGCGGCACTGACCTGAAGCTGAGTGCGCCGCCCGCCGCACCGAAGCTCAGCGCGACGCTCGCCGCGCTGCAGACCGGTCTGGACAAGCGTATGCCCTCCCTGGTGCAGGCGCAGCGCGGCCTGGAGGACGGCCTTCGCGCCGCACAGACCGGCGTGCGTGAGGCGTACCGCGCCGCGCTGGACGCCCAGGCGCGCGTGAGCATCGCGCAGGCGGCGGCGCGCACCGCACAGCAGAACCTCACGCAGTCCCAGGCGCGCCTGAAGGCCGGCACGGCCGCCGCCGTGGAAGTGCAGCAGGCGCAACTGGGTGCCCAGCAGGCGCAGCTGGGGGTCCAACAGGCGCAGAACACCGTGTGGCGGGCCCTGGCGGCTCTGAGTGCGGCGTCCGGCGTGGACGTGACTGGCCTGAATGTCCTCACCGCCACGGGGCCGGTGAACTGAGCGTGCGCCGCTCCCTTCCCCTGCTGCTCCTGACCCTCACGCTGGGGGCCTGCGCTGGCCAGAAGGCCCAGAGCCGCAACGACCTGGACGCAACGCCCGCCAAGAGCACCACCCTGCAGGTCACGACTGTCGCGGCCCGCAGTGGAACGCTCACCGCGCAGCGCAGCGCGAGTGCCACGGTCCAGGCCCAGCGGGACGCGCAGGTGGCCGCGCTGACCGGCGGGACCGTGAAGTCCCTGCTGGCCTGCGAGGGCGAGCAGGTCGCGCGCGGGCAAGTGATCGCGCAGCTCGACGACACGCCGCAGCGACAGGCGCTGCAGAACGCCCGGCTTCAGCTGCAGCAGGCCCAGATCAGCCTGGCGCAGACGCGCCGCACCGCGCAGGGCGCGGATGCCAGCCTGCAGGCGGCCGTGAGTGCCGCGCAGGCCAGCCTCGCGCAGGCGCAGTTGGGCGCGCAGAGCGCCGAAAAGCTATACCGGCTGGGCGGCGTCAGCCTCGCGGACCTTCAGGCCGCGCGGGCGCAGCTGGCGCAGGCGCAGAGCAGCGTCGCGCAGGCCCGCAACGCCCTGGCGCAGAACGGGAAGAGCGCCCAGAACAGCGTGCCGCTGCAGGAAGTGCAGCTCGCGCAGGCGCAGGCGGGCGTGCAGCAGGCCCAGGAGAACCTGACGCGCACCGCGGTGCGGGCACCTTTTGCGGGAAGGGTGGCGGCACTGAGCGTGGAGGTCGGTGAGTTCGTGGGCCAGGGCGCCCCGGTGTTCCGGCTGGTGGACCCAGGCAGCATCCGCGTGAAGTTCAGCGTTGCGGCGGCTGACGCCGCGGCCCTGACAGACGGCGCGACCCTGAATGTCGGGTTCGGCGGCGAGAACTACGTGGGGGTCGTGACCGGAACGCCCGGCATTGCGGGCACCAACCGCCTCGTGCCGGTCACGGCGCGCGTGCAGGGCGGCGCGAACCTGCCGGTCGGGGCGGTGGCGCAGGCGCGCTACCGGGTCACGCTGGGCCGCGGGGTCCTGGTGCCCAGCGGAGCGGTGCAGGCGGACGCCGGGCAGAATGTCGTGTACACGGTGTCCGGCGGCGCGGCGCGGCGCACGCCGGTGACGGTGCTGGCCGAAAGCGCCGGGCTGGTGGCGCTGCGCGGGCTGAGCGCCGGTGCGGCGGTGGTGAACCCCGTGCCGGCCAGCCTTCAGGACGGCGCGAAGGTGCAGTCGCGCGTGGCGGGAGCTGCGCAGTGAGCACGCACGAGCCTGCGGAGTTCCGTCAGCCGCCGGGCACGCTGCCGGACGGCACGCCGGAGCCGGCCGTGCATCCCCTGGTGCGCTTCAGCGTACGCAACTACGTGTTCTCCATCGGTATTTTCGTGCTGCTGGTCCTCGCGGGCTTCGTGGCGACCCTGCGCCTGGGTGTGGAACTGCTGCCGAACTTCGAGGTGCCGGTCCTGGCCGTCTCGACGCCGTACCCCGGAGCCAGTCCGGATCAGGTGGACCGTGAGGTGAGCCGCCGTATTGAGGACGCGGTGAGCACCCTGGCGGGCGTGCAGGACATCAACACCACCTCGGTCAGCAACCAGTCGGCGGTGGTCATCACGTTCAGTGACGACACGAACGTGGATTCCGCGGCGAACAGTGTTTCGCAGGCCGTCGCTGCCATTCGGGGGACACTCCCGGACGGCAGCGAGGCGCCGGTCGTGCAGAAGTTCGACCCGAACGCCACGCCGATCCTGACGCTGGCCCTGCTGGGCGGCAGCGCGCCGCCCGCGCAGGTCACGGCGTTCGCCGAGGACGTGCTCGTGCCGCGCCTGGAACGCGTGGACGGCGTGGCTGACGTCACGGTCAGCGGCGGTCCGGAACGGCAGGTGCAGGTGCTGCTGGACCCCGCCCGGTTGCAGACGTACAACCTGACGCCCGGGCGGGTCACGCAGGCGATCGGGGCGAGCGCCCTGGACCTCCCGGCCGGAACGGTGTCGCAGGGCGGCACGCAGACTCAGTTCGCGACGCGCAACACGCCGCACAGCGCCGCGGACGTGGCGGCCATTCCAGTGGACAGCACCTCGGGCGTGCAGGTCCGCGACGTGGCGCGCGTGCGTGACAGCGCGGCGCGCGCGCGGAACCTCGCGCGCGTGAACGGGCAGCCGGCGGTGCTGCTCGCGGTGCGCAAGGGCAGCGGCACGAATTCCGTGCAGGTGGCCGACAGCGTCCGCGCCGTCATGGAAGCCCAGCCGCTCCCGCAGGGGTACCGGCTGAGTCTGGCAAGTGACACCACACGCGAAACGCGCGCCACCGTCAAGGACACCTTCAAGGAGTTTCTGCTGGCGATCGGGGCCGTGGGGGTTATCTGCCTGCTGTTTCTCGGGCGCCTGAACACGGTGCTGGCGGTGGTCCTGGCCATTCCCATCTCGGTGAGTGCCGCGCCGCTGCTCTACGCTTCGCTGGGGTTCACGTTCAACATCATCTCGCTCCTGGCGATCATCGTGGCGATCGGGATCGTGGTGGACGACTCGATTGTGGTGGCGGAGAATGTCCAGCGCTACCGCGACCTGGGGTACAGCCCGGTCCGCAGCGTGCTGCTGGGCGCCAGCGAGGTGTTCAGCGCCGTGACGGCCGC